>JAVYLV010000009.1:0-28694 GCA_038740425.1 Thermoplasmatota archaeon
AAGGAGGGGATGGATAGTGAAGGATATGATGAAAATGATTAGAAGTCAGGATGTTGGTGATATCGGTATTGGTGCTTTGATTGTTTTTATAGCTATGGTTTTGATTGCTGGTATAGCAGCTTCTGTATTAGTGCAGACTGCTAACCGTTTGGAGATACAAGCTATGCAGACAGGTGAGCAGACTAAAGGAGAAGTATCTACTGGTTTATCTGTTTTTGATATTAACGGTGAGCATGATAATGGTAAGATCACTAAGATAGGTATTACTATTAGACCTCGTGCTGGCTCTGGTGATATTGATTTGAATAATACAGTTGTGGAGATTAGTAATGGTGATAAGAAAGCTTTGTTGTCGTATAATATCCTCGCGGTTTGGAATTTCCACTCTGAGGTGAATCAGACTACTGCGTCTATTTTTGGTACTGGGCCGTGGAATATGACTAATGAGGAGTTTGGTATAATAGTGTTAGAGGATGAGGATTCTTCTTGTACGTCGTCTACACCTGTTATAAACCGTGGTGATAAGATATTGTTGTGTATCAACGTCTCGGTTTTATTCAGTGGTTTAGATCCTCGTAAGGATGTATGGGGCGCGGTTATCCCTGAGGAGGGGTCTATGGGTGTATACGCGTTTAGGGTGCCGCCGTCATTGACCGATACGGTTTATGATCTGTATTAAGGAGGAGGGTGATGGATAAATGAAGAGTATGATGAGAAAGATTAGAAGTCAGGATGTTGGTGATATCGGTATTGGTGCTATGATTATTTTTATAGCTATGGTTCTGATTGCTGGTATAGCGGCTGCTGTTTTAATACAGACTGCTAACAGGTTGGAGAGTCAAGCTATGACTACTGGTGAGCAGACTAAGGGTGAGGTTGCTACAGGTTTGTATGTTATTGATGTTGAGGGTGAGTATGGTACGCGTAATATTAGTGGTGTTTTTGTCTCTGGTTTGCATAATATTACTATTACTGTATCGCCTCGTGCTGGTTCGTTGGATATTGATTTGAATACGACGGTGGTTGAGATATCTGATTCTACTAAGAAGTGTTTGTTGAAGTATTCTGGTACGTATGCTGTTGAGCCTGCTAATGCTGGTGTTTTTGCGACTAGTGCTTTTGATTTAGAGCCTTATGGGTTTGGTGTTATTGAGTTGGAGGATGCTGATGGTTCTAGTAGTGCGACTACTCCTGTGTTGAATCGTGGTGATAAGGTTATGATCACGGTTAATCTTAGTGCTGTTTTTGGTGGTTTGTCTGAGCGTGTGGATGTTTGGGGTCAGATATTACCTGAGGAGGGTTCGCCTGGTATTTTTGCTTTCCGTACTCCTGCTGCTTATACTAAGGTTGTGTATGATCTCTATTAGAGATCGCGGTGTGTAATCTTATAGAAGGAAGATATTATGGTTTGAGGGGGGGTTATCCCTTTAAACCACACTCTCTCTCTTATTTTTTTAATAATATACAGAGGTTGGCTTATATCATAGTTTTTATGCTTTTAAGAGAAAAAAATACGATGAAGGGGTTTAGGCATCTCTTTGTTTTGGAAGAGTCTGGAAAAAAAGGAATTTGGGATGGGATGCCCCTCGAAGCCTTATCCAGACTCCCCCAATTCAATATATAATATATAAGTGGTTTATAAAACCAACGATTATAAGCTTATCAACAAGATTGTATATATGGAATTCTCTATTAGCACTTATTTTGATATTCAAAGTGTTTTTTTAAAAAAAATCGATTGCTAGATACGTAGAGTATTTTGTTTCTTCTCGATGTAAAATGTTGGATATCTGTTTTTTCATTCAGATTTATTCTTCAAATAATGATCCAGATTGTAGCTATTATCTGGTATATCACCATGCTTATGCGTATTGAGAGCTTGTTGTATGAATTGCCCGCAGTTGCTGCCTATCTGGTTCTCTTCTAACTCACCTATGCTTATTATGACCTCATATCCGTATTTTTTAAATTCTTTAGTTAGATCATTAGAAACATGAGGATTGTATGGATTGATATACGAGGATAAACAATTTTTATGCGCTTTAATAGTTGGATTCACAGGTGTTAGTTTTATCAAGAAGCAGTCAGGGTTGAAGTAGTCACGTAGATATTTAACGTCTATGGGATAATCACGTACAGAGGCAAAGTTCAATGTCACTTTAAGGTCTCCATCCCAGGTTTTAGTGAATCGTTCTCCGTATGATGCTATCTCTTTGAATGACCATTTTTTTATGGGTATTAATATGTCTCGTTTCTCTTCATCAGTTGTATGGATAGAGAATTGTAGTTGAAAATGACTTTGGGTATAAAATTTATCTTTGATATCTATTAGCTTGTCGAAGAATAATTCAGATGTTTTGTTTAGCGGGGCGACAGTTGATAGAGAAGGGTATAGTATAGATTGATCGTACATTGACGGTAGACTCTCTAAGACTTCAAGAACTGCCATGTTGAATGATGGTTCACCCATACGTGCAAACTGTATTTTTAATTTTTTAGTGAGGGGTCTACCATCAGGGTATCTTCTATTGACCATGTATTTTATCTGCGTTAGTATCTCCTCAGCCGTTAGTAGATCTTTGAAGTAGCCGCCCGCGTCACACATTAAGCAGTTAACAGGACATCCTATCATAGATGAGATTATAAGCACCCATTTTTCATCCCTACCACGAGGAGGTTGTATTGATTCTACAAACTCGATGTAGGATTTATGCCCCTTCGTCATCTCAGCATGTTCTCTTATGCTAGCCACGTAAACTTTAGCTAGATCATCACGTCCGTACTCAGCTATGACCCTCATTATATGTTCATGCTCCTCCTCTTATAAATTCATCTGCTAACATAGCGGCATGTATACCATCACCCACAGAGATACCTACTTGTCTATACGAGCCTCTTATAACATCACCAACGAAGTATAATCCAGGTACAGATGTGATGGGGATATTAGTGCATGATTCATAAGCTTTTTTTAACGAATCTGATAGAAAATTTATATCAGGTTCTCTACCACAGGCTACTAATATATAGTCAGTCTGCGATGTGCATCTTTTTCCGTTCTTGGTATAATCTACTATAACATTATCATGTAGTACCCCTACTCTATGTATATTACAGTTACAATGAATATTAACATCTCTATTCTCAACACGTGATTTAAGTATTGGTATGCATCTTGGTTGTGATCTACATAGTATATCAATACAACAGTTGTTATCTAACAATGTCAAAGCATAATCAAAAGCTATGTCACCACCACCTACAATGGCGACTCTGCATCCTCTTTTTTTTATAGGTATGGAGTAAGGCTCGTAAAATAAATATTTTCCTTCAAGCAGTGACGAACAACCATTAAACCTGGTTTTTTTAGGTTTTGTGCCTGATGCTACTATGACCACACGTGAGATTATCGTATCATTGTTTGTCTTAACGATGAAGGATCCTTTTCTGTAGTCGATATGGTCCACGTTTGTTTTGATAACTGAGACATCTACACGCTCTAGCTGATTTTTGAACAATTCTGCTAGTTCTAACCCTTTTATACCCTTAGGGAAGCCAGGGTAGTTCTCAACTAGTGAAGCGTTTCTTATTAATCCTCCGATATGCTCTTTCTCTATGATAACAGGATCCAAGCCCACTCTTTTGAGGTATATCCCTGCACTTATACCAGCAGGCCCAGCTCCTATAATACTTACTTTTTTATCCTGAGCCATTCTATAACCTCATTGGTTTTTACTAGTTTCGCAAAACCATCTGATAACGTTAGGAGGCTAGCGTTGTATAGTTTTTTATCGTCAGATGCAGTCGCGTCAATAACTAAGAATACATTGTAATCTCTTATGAAGGCATCCCTAGCTGTGGATTCACAGCATAGATGAGTTAGAACACCTGTTATAACTAGGCTATTGATATTTGAATTTTTTAGTATTTTCTCCAGATCAGTATCATAGAAAGCGCTGTATCTGGTTTTCCGTATAACTATCTCTCCTGGTAAAGGTTTTATACGGTCATCTATAGCTGATCGCTCCTCGTCATCGTATAATGTATCCCTCCACCATCTACCCATAGCACCTGGCGATTCACTCCTAAGTAATGCATGTCTAGTATAGATAACAGGTAGATGTTCTTCACGGTAGACATTCAATAAAACCTGTATCTTTCTTATTATATGAGGAGCATCTTTTATATAAGCATGTGATCCTGGTTTGCAGAAGAAGTACTGCATATCTATGATCAATAAAGCTGAGTCTTTTAATGATGGAGTATTTTTCATACGATGTTTTTTTAATCTTTTTTTGATCATTTTATTCTTTCACCATGTGTTATAATGTACCCGTGATTGGTTGTATCTGTTTATGTATGGTTTATGCTCAGCAGGATATCCAATTGCTACTAGTGAGAAGGGTATTATGTGAGCAGGGATTTTTAATAATTTTTTTAAACCGTTCATACGTTCAACTCTGGGGTATACTCCTAACCATACACCACCAAGATGTCTGCTATGGATAGCTATTAGTATATTCTGAGTAGCAGCTGAACAATCCTGGATCCACATCTCACCATGTCTAACCAGGTTCATATCATTGCATACTAGTATACCGACTGATGCTTCTTTTAACATCTCCGCATGATTATGGAAAGAGGGGATTTCGTTTAGTATATCTACATTGTCTATAACAATGAAATGCCATGGTTGTTCGTTACCCGCTGATGGTGCACTCATTCCAGCTTCTAGTATACACTTGATATCTTCATCTTTAATTCTACCTGGTTTAAAATGTCTTATGCTTCTTCTTGTTAACAATGCTTCTATAGCATCCATAGAAGGTTCATCTCTGATGTGTTGCTCCTCATGTTTAATATGTGTTGAACCTGTTGAGATGATGAAATCGCAGTGACATGCATCGCATGAACACTCTTGCAAACTACTGGTTTTTGAAATCTCTCCTCTTATCATCTTCACTTTGGTACTACCGCAGCTTGGGCAGGTTATATCAGTACAATTTTTTATTGATCTTTCTTTCATCATGAGTCAACCAAGCCTCTTAAACCTTAGATACAAACAACACCCTCTGTTTTATATTAGACAGCATATATATGTGTGTTTCTATCAAATAAAAAAAGAGAAGAGTAAAGGGTATGAAAAGATAAGACTATAAACGGAGGAGGAAACAATCTACTTATGTATCAAACCTAGAGAGGTTAACTCCTCTGAGAGTTTCTCCACCGCTAATGATACATCCTCTATTTTACGAGCACCAGTACATACGATTTTACCTGAGCCGAAGAGTAGCATAGCAACCCTAGGGTCTCTTATACGATACACTAGCCCCGGGAATTGTTCAGGTTCATATTCTACATTCTCTAGTCCTAGAGCCATAGCCACCTCGTTTAGATTCAACTCGCCCCCTAGGTCAGATATTGCTACTATATTCTGTATCACTATCTCAGGGTTATCATATACATGTACACCTAGCTTCTTTAATTTATCAGCTATAATCTTTATAGTAGTCTGTACATCTTTAATATTTTTAGCACCTGTGCAGTTTGCTTTACCACTTCTGAATAGTAAGGTAGCTGTCTTTGGTTCATCAAGGCGGTATACTAAACCTGGGAATTGTTCAGGTTCATATTCAGCTTCCTCTAATGATTGAGCTATAACGTCTAGATCCAGTTTATCAGAGAAGGATGTAGACGCCACAATATTTTCTACTATTACCTCTGGCATATTATACTCTTCCTCCTTATCATATATCTTATATTATCCTTAAACATGATAATTTATTTATCACATAATCAAATGCAGCATTGATATCGTTCACACTATTACCTGTACATATCATTCTACCTGAATCAAACAGGAGTATAACAGTTTTTGGTTCATTTAAACCGCATATAAGACCTGGGAATTCCTCTGGTTTGTATACAATATATGCTTCTCCTTTTAGTTTTTTATATATCTCCTTCAGATTTATTCTCTTATTAAGATCCTTAGATGATATTAGCTTATATATCTTTATCTCTGTTTTTTCATTAACAGTGATACCCGCGATACTAAGAGCATTCCTTATGATGTTGATAATATTTTCATATTCCTCTAATGATCTTCCTCCCATCAGGAATACATCCCCATTTCTAAATAGTAGTATAGCAACCTCGGGCTTATTCATATGGTATTTTAATACAGATACATCATCAGGATTATACACTGAGTCGGGTAAAACTTTGGAGATAGATTCGAGGTCAAGAGAAGGAGCAATCGACGCTGATGCTATGATATTCTCAATGATAAACTCATTCATGCAGAATAATCTCCCTCCTTTAGAGTATATAAAGAGTTGTTATAAATGTTTCGTAAATAAAAATAACAAGGTTTTTGAATGCTCTCTACATGGTAACAGGGTGTAAGATGGTTCAGCTCCATCTTTTGAACAAGTCATGTTTTATCTGTAATTGATCAAGTATCTTACCTACAATGAAATCTACCAGGTCTTCTATCTTCTCTGGTTTATGGTAGAATCCTGGCATTGCGGGTAGTATAACTGCTCCAGCTTCTTTGGCGGTTAACATGTTTCTTAGGCTTGGCAGATCTAACGGTGTTTCTCTCACCACTATTATTAATTTTCGTCCCTCTTTTAGAAAACAGCTTGCAGCACGACTTATCAGAGTATCACTGTGACCATGCGCTATAGATGATAACGTCCTCGTACTGCAGGGAACTATAATCATAGAATCAAGCATGAATGACCCGCTAGCTGGCGGGGATGTCAAATCATTATTCCTGTAACTTCTATGTACTTTTCTCACTATGCACGTGGTGTTATATCCCGTCTCATGTCTTATTATCTTTTTTGCCTCCTCAGATATGATCAGGTGTACTTCATGATCATTCTTTATAAGCTCTTCTATTAATCTTATACCATATACGCTACCTGAAGCACCTGTTATACCGATAAGTATACGCATATCTCCTCCATCTCTATATCTCTTTTATCGCTTTTATGATATCATGTACACGTTGGTATAGATTGTTATCTCCTCTCTCCAATGAGGTACCTGTTACTATTATATCAGCCCCAGCTTCTGCTTTTTCACGTGCTATCTCATGATCATTTATACCCCCTCCTACTATTAGTATTATATCTGTGTTTTTCTTAACTGCTTTTATCATATCATTTGATATAGGGTATGACGCTCCTGATCCAGCTTCTAGGTAGAAGAAATCCATGCCTAGGTATTGCGACGCTAAAGCGTAACCGATTGCAGTATCTACATCATCCTTCTTTATCAAGTCAGCGTCTCCTACTCTACCAACTGTCATACCAGGTTCTACTATGAGATAACCCATAGATAAAGGCTCTATACCAGTTTTTTTTACAAATATCGCACCTTTAGCTTGTTCTCGTATTATATACTCTGGTTTATTAGAGTTAAGTAGACTCATGAAGAAGACTGCATCAGCGTATCTGCTCAGGAATCTAGCACTTGATGGGAATAGTATCACTGGTAGATCCGTGTTCTTTTTTATAGCTTTAACTGTGATATCTACTTCTCTCTGTGATGATAACGTGGATCCTCCGACCATTATAGCGGTACTCCCTGCTCTAGTGACAATCCTAGCTATTTCACCTGCTCTCTCTGGTTTCTGTTTATCAGGATCCAACAATGAAAAATGTAGTTTACCCTTCTTAGTCTTTTTAATAATATAATCTTTTGTATTCATATACATCCATAGTTGAACATATATATTATTATTTAATTTTTTTATTTTTCATGCTTGGTATTATATACTCATTTACTACCTTCCTTGTTGACGCTGCTATAACACTTGTTCTATCATCCAGGTTTAGATCCATATCAAGTTCAACTCCTTTTATATTGGTTACGATACCCCCTGCTTCTCTCACAATTAGTGTTGAAGCTGCTATATCTACTATACGCATATACTCTTTACCTGCCATGTAGAAATCTAAACTACCAGTTGCTACCAGACACATCTCCAGTGAACACGATCCAAATGCTCTAACGTTATAGAGTTTTGAAAGCCTATTGGTGACAGAGTCAATGTTTTTACCCAGGGTTAATGATGATAAAATATCTTTAGAAGGCATATCAGATACGCTTATTTTTTTGTTATTCAGATAAGCTCCTTCTCCTCGTGTAGCGGTATACGTGTCACCTGTAGGTATATTTCGTACTATGCCATACTCTACATCACTAAGTCTTTTTCTACCTATAGCGAGTGATACTGAGTAGAATGGTATACCTCTGGTTGCATTTCTTGTACCATCAACCGGGTCCAATATGAATGTATGATCACTGTTGAGATCAATGTATCCGCTCTCTTCACTTAGGAGGTTAACTGGATTTCCAGCTTTTTTTATTATTTTTATAGCTGTATCTTCAGCTATTTTATCTATGTAGGTTGTTGGTGATCCGCTAGCGCCTATCCCTATGTTAGAACCTATTAGATATGGTTTATCTTCGCATGTTTTAGATACTGCTCGATCTATGCTCTCTACAATTCTATATGCGAGGTATTTTAGATCTGACTCTGTCATATTATCAGATCCTTAATGATCAGATTTTTTTATATGTTTACACCTAGATAGGATAACGCAAATCTCAGGTATAGTGTTATTATTATCATTATGAATGATGCCGCTATTACACCTAATAGTATAGTTATAAATGATTTTACTCGATTCAGATCGAATAAATAGGCTATAAGTGACCCGGTCCATGCACCTGTTAGTGGTAATGGTACTGCTACGAATATGAACAAGCCTATATACTCGTATTTTTTTATATGGTTATCAGCTTTTTTACGTGTCCTTTTAAATAACCAATCCATCAACCTTGACCAGGTCTTATATGGACGGAGGAGTTTTTCAATTTTGTAGAAAAATAATAGTATAAAAGGTACAGGTATCATATTTCCTGTTACTGCTAATGGTAACGCCTGCCACCATGACCATGCAGGATCAAAAGTGAGCATTGATAATGGTATTGTGTATCTAGCTTCAAAATAGGGTAGCATTGAGAAGAATAGTATCTTTAACCAGTCAGGTAGTAGTTCAAACATGATGTGTATCCTCTATGTATCTACCGTATCCTGATTTTACTTGTATTTCTCTGTTTTCTATTATATATCCCCCCCTTAGGATGACATCTTCAGGGAATATGGCAGGCCATCCTTGGAATGGTGTCCATCCGCATTTATAATGTAGTTTATCCTCATCTACTAGCTCCACGTTTTTAAGGTTTACAATTATTAGATCAGCATCGTATCCAGGTTCTATTCTGCCTTTATTTATTGATAGAAGTTTTGCTGGTTTTTCACAGATAAGAGAGATTAAACGTTGAATGCTTAAACGATCATGTTTAACAGCTGCTAATAGAAGGGGATACATAGTTTCTACACCTGGTATACCAGATGGTACCTTGTCAAAATCCATGTTTTTTTCATCTTTAGTATGTGGAGCATGATCAGATTCTATTATATCTATCATCCCAGTAGTTACACCCTGCCATAGTGTATCTCTATCTAATCTGGTTCGTATAGGAGGGTTAACCTTGCAGTATCCATGTTGATCCTTTATATTGTCAATAGTTAATAGTAGATGATGCGGTGTAACACCTACACTAAGATTAGTTGATCTTCTGGTTAGATGTTCAAAACCTTCACATGATGATAAATGACATACGTGGATATATGCGTTTGTATTAGATGCCGTATCTATTATTTTTTTTACGGCTGATTCTTCGCATTCAGCATGATGACTCCTTATATGATCCTCTAGGTTTCTCTCTTTTTGTTTATGTTTGTTCAGACATTCTCTGCTCTCCGCATGTATTAGTACAGGTTTACCTGTATGTGATATTGATCTACAAGCCTCATGTAGACTCTTCTCATCTAATAATAAAACATCATCTACTCCTCCTAGATATATCTTAAAACCGTTACAATGTTTAGAGAGCTCTGGTATATCCTCTATGTTTCTGTTGGTTACACCTGCGTATACACCGAAATCAATGATGCTTTTCTTTTTAGCATTGTTTATCTTCTCATCTAGATTCTTAGTTGTTGTGCATTCTGGTCTCGTATTAGGCATGTCATATACGCATGTTATGCCGCCGAATGCTGCTGAGATTGAACCTGTATGGAAATCGTCTTTATGTGTAAGACCAGGGTCGCGGAAATGTACATGGATATCAATGCCTGCAGGTAATACGAGTCGTTTAGCTATGTTTACATGTCTATCTGATTTGAGTATTTTCTTAACTGCTTTTATCTTCCCGTTCTCTATACCTATGCAGCAATGTTGAAATGATCCTTTGGTGTATATGTTACCTTCAATTGTTAGATCCATCTAGTTTTTTCTCCTTTATTTCTCCTTTTGGTGTGGTCTCAGTGAATATCTGCCCTGAGAATTTGAATATCTTTGTATGATGTTCGAACCATGCGTCAGGTAGTAGACCTGCTTTCATACAGGTATGACTCAGGAACTCTTCTTTATTCCAGTTCTGTTCCACCGGTACTTGTGGTAGTAGTAAACCCTTGTTGTATCCTTGTTCAACTATTAAACCATCACGTCCTATCACTATATGAGACAGGTATTCTCTTGGTTGTTTAACCTTGATAAGTTCTGGTTTGGTTAATATTGTTACTTCTATTATTATATGATCAATCTCATCTGCTTCTAATCTGGGGAAACGTGGGTCATGTGTCACTGATGTAGCTGCTTCTATAACTGCTTGATATAGAGGCATAACTGGTAATGGTATACCTATGCATCCTCTTAGGTCATGGTTAGGGTAGGTGTGTATTGTTACGAATACACCTTGTTTATCTTGGAATAGTATCTTATATTTTTCAGGTATAGTGAAGGGGTTGTTTTTTACAGTATTTTCGATTATCATTCTAGCTAGTTTAACTATCTCTATTCCTTCTTTCTGGTTTAACATGGTTAGAAGTAATCTCTTACACACTTAAATATTGTTTTGTCCTTTGTTTTTTCTTTCTTTCTATATCAAAATCAAAAAAAGATGAGTAGTAAAGAGGAAGTATCATCTTCCCTCTTTATAAGAGGCTAGGTTATTTGTTCTCTTTAAGGTTTTATAATGGACGTGTGCTTAGTATAATGTTGAAGACTTTGGAGGTATCAGTGGTTAATATCTCAAGATTACCTTCGAAGTGGTACGCTACTGACCCGTCTAATGCCTGATCTACGGTTACATTGTATGAGCCGGGTTTTAACTCTACGCTGTATGTGCCATCATATCTTGTTGTTGTTTCTGCGTAAACAGCGGTATTATTCACAACTGAGGGGTTAGCATAGAAGAATATAGTTATATTCTCTTTACCGGTACCCATATATGTTACTGATCCTGTGACTGTTACCGTGGTTTTTACTAGTTTGATATCAAATGATTTTACACCTTCTCCTATCTTCAAGATGAGTTTGCCTTTATATTCGAATGTACCGTTATCTGTGCTATATGACGCTGTGACATCGTAGTAACCTGGCGTTAGGGATACGGTGTATACACCTGTGCTGTTTGATCTTGCTGTTGCTCTCTGAGCAGTGTTATTCTGTATATTGGTATCTGGTTTGAATATTATAGAGATGTCTCCTTTTGGTGACGTGTTGATCTTGGTTGTACCATTTATTTTAATAGTCGCGTACCATATAGAGATGTTTAATGATAATGTCTTATTCTCTTCTAATGTTATATTCTCTTTTGTATGGTAATCGTTGTAACCTGTTGTGGTGTTTAAACAGGAAGCGTTGATGTAGTATTCACCAGGTATCAGAGATGAGAAACTATAATGTCCAGATGTATCTGTCTTCATGGTTTTAACAAGGTGACCTGTGGGGTTGTAGTATAGCTCTACTAGTACGTTATTCATCTCTTCACCCGTATCGTATTCATCATTCATGTTTGAGTCAAAGTATATTACACCTTCTATGTTTGATAATTGTGGTTTGGATATATTGTGGGTATGAGAGCCAGGTGTGATCTTCAGTGATTCTTCGTGTAATATGAATCTATTCTGTGTTGCTTTTATAGTGTATTTACTGGGGTATAGATCAGTGAATTTATAGTATCCATTCTTGCCAGTGGTAATGGAGGGTACGCTTCTACCGAAGTATTCATCAGTGAGCGATACCTCAATACCCTCTAATGGTGTATCAATACCAGGATCGTATGATCCATTCATGTTAACATCCTCATATATAGTACCTTCAACAGTTGACATGTTGATAGTGAAATCGATGAATCTCGTATAGTTGGTTGTTTTGCGTGTAGCCTCCTCCTCGCTTATAGGGTAGAATAACTGGTTAGTAGTGCTATTGAATTTTATCTCATCTAATAAAATCTCGTTAGCATATGAGAACTGTAATGTTATGTTACCACCTGGTACTAGTATGCTGAATTTCCCATCGAAATCAGTGAATACAGAATCATGATACGCTCCTAACTCATCGAATACAACAATATGAGCATACATCATGGGTGTATTGTTACATAGTATAGTCCCATTTATATACGCCCCTTCATAGTATTTAGCTATGATAACAGCTGGTAAACCAAAGCATAGATCAGCGCCGCCACGAGCATAACCCATAGGGGATACGTACTTTAAAGCAAAATGCCTCAGACCAGCTGTAGGCGCATAACCCATACGCATCAATTGGTAACCATTATTGTAGTACTTATCAAAGTTCTCTTTGGATATAGGACCTAGATAGGTTTTATACACCATACTATCATAGAATGCATCTTTCCGTTCCGATATCGGGGTTAAACCACCTCTTCGTTGTATCTGTATAAGCTGAGCGTGACTCATGTTCTCTATTTGAGGCACAGTGTATTTCTTACCAGTAGAGTCAACATAATATGTTATATAGTAATCATCCTCTGGTGTAACAAAACCATAGGTTCCTTTATCTGATAGGAATGTGAATATGTTGAATATGTTAATATCATAACCCTCTACAGCATAGTATCGTATAGAGTAACCAGTAGCCTCTTGGAGGTCACGGTATAGCATTGTTATATCCTCATCTGATAACTTGGTTAGTATCCTTACAGCATCATGGTAACGAGCATTAGCAAGTGTAACCTTTAGTTTATCGTTGCCATATTCTGGTTTGATGAATGTATCATAGGATGGAGCGTAATGCTCAGGGTCCTCTATGATTCTTGTGATATTAACAGTCTCATTCTCGCCTAGGTACCTTGAAAATATGTTTGTTACAGAGGTTGGTAAAAACCCGTTATTGTCTTTTAAGGCTCCTTCACATAATCTAACAATCCATACAGCTACAGCCTCTGTCTCATTCTTAGCGGTATGGAAATTAGCAGCTGGTGGTATACCATCTTGGAAGTTATCAGCCACTGTAGGATGCTCTGATACGGCTGAGCAGTAGAATCCATAATCCCACCATGATATAACAGCGGGTCTAAGTGTAGGATCTGCTATATCTGTATCCTGTTTGCTAAGCCAGCTATAAGCATCAACCCAGTACTCCTCAGTGTACATGCTTGAACCGAATGCCCCGCCGAAATCCTCACCAAAGAATATATTACGTAGGTTAAGTGTCTTATTCTCCTTCTCTTTGAGCGCTGATGGTACAGCTGCATCAAGGGCCAATAAACCGTTTGGTAGTATAACTAAGAACGCTACGAAGAGTACACCTAGAACATGGTATATTTTAACTGCTTTCTTTACACCTCGTAAACCACCACCAGCATTTCGTATACCCCTCCATAACTCCTTATATTTTATCTTATCAACTAACAAGTATATACTCCACCCAGCTAGTATAGCTATTACTGGTACGTTATCATTCAGGAAACGACCCGCGATACTTGTAAGCCATAGGTTAATGAAGAATAGCATTATCAAGAATAAGTAATCACGTCTTGTTTTATCTTTAAGATAGTAGTATATCATGATTATAAGACCAGCCCAGGCTAACCAGTATAAAGCAGGGCCATATGACATCACCATTCTACTCATATTATACGTACTAGCCTCAGCGATAGTCCTAGAGACCTTGTTACCGTAGATACCTGTACCGTATAGTATATCAGATAATCTGCTTAATGGTGATAACGCCGGTATCGAAGATATAGTATCACGGAGGAAATAGAGTATGCATAATAACAGACCTGATGCACTTATTATAGTTAGAAATGATACAAAAGAGGGTATCTTTAACTTAATCAATGATAAGTAGAATAATCCAAACAGTAAAGCGAATAGCGTCAGATATAACGTTAATTCAGGGTACCACCCTGCGGGTCTCGCTGTATATATCGGGAGAGCAACTATGTATCCTACTAGTAGTATGAGCATAGGGGTAGCTGCAACTCTAAACTCCATCTTATTCCTTAGGATATCAATAATGATCTGAGCAGCCAGGTAGACAGCTATTATACTATATAGATACTGCGCCTCTACCCACACCATTGATAAACCAGCTAGTGACAAACCACCTAGGACGCCATATAGCATTGTTTTAACCTTATCCTTCTCTTTCAATCCTTTTGTAAGGAATAGAAATGTTAGGAAGAATAGCAGTAGGTTTAACGAGTCATGATCAAATAAGGCGTATGCTGATCCATGACCTGAACCTATGTGTATAGGGATAAGAGCTATCAACAAAGCAGAGATTATACCAGCTTTTCTACCGAATAAGGATTCACCTATAAAATACACTGGGAATACCAACAGAGCACCAAAGAGAGCAGGTATAAACTGCATAGAGTATCCTATAGCATCTACCTCATTCATAAAAGGTGAAAGCAGACTGCTGAAACCTATAGCTAGCATGTTGAGTAACGGGGCTCGAAGACCGGTTCTACCTAGAGGATAGTTTAGTATAGGATCCTCCTCCGTGTAGAATTGATAACGCCCTGTCCTCATTGTATGCTCAACTATGCGCATGTTATAATAAGGGTCAGGACCTGAAAGGTAGAATTTATCTGCTAGTCTCTCCCCTTCAGGGTTTATAGCGAAACCGGATGTTAGATTAAAGTATGTGTTAAATATCAATACCACAAAGAAGATACTTACCAGCAGTAACGCAGTGATCCATTTCTTGTTTATTCTTATCTTTTTATACACCACTGGCTCAGTCTCTACTCTAATCGTATCAGATGATGGTTGATTTCCTCTTAATTGTGCTCTTTTACGCATACTATACTTCACCTATAATGCTAAAACATGGTAAATCCCCTGCTTTTATAAATATATCTATCAATCTAGTTTTTTATTTTATCAATTTTTTAAGCGATGGTATTAAAGATGGTGCTGTCTTTACTTTGCTATACTTGGTTTCTATTGTATCAGTTGATATAATATTATCGCATCCTGCATTCTTGATCCTTATCTCAGCATCCTCTATAAATAGACCATGTGTGCATACTACAGATATCTCTTTTGCTCCTTGTCTTTTTAGTTCTTTTATTGCTTGTGTCATTGTTCCACCTGTAGATATTATATCATCTACTATTACTACTCTTTTGTCTTTTACATCCAGATTCTTTGGTGTCATCTGTACTGTGTAACCATCTATACGTTTTTTATCAAGGACATCAACATCAGCGTTTATCAGTTTTGATATTTTTTTTGCTCGGTCATAAGCTCCTTTATCAGGTGCTAACACTATATCTATAGTTATATTCATTTTAAGGTAGTCTGCTATCTCATGTAGAGGAGTGCATATTTCAGAGGGTATATTGAAGAATCTGAGGATGTGTTCTTTATGGGGGTCTATTGTTATAATGTTATCAGCGTGTATGCTTATATGCTCAGCTAATGCGCGTGCGCTTATAGGTTCTCCTTCTTGGAATTTTTTATCTTGTCTTCCGTAACCATAATATGGTATTATAACTGTTATCGTCTGGGCTTTAGCCTCGTATGCTGCGTCCTGTAGTAATAAGAGTTCTATTATGTTTTGATCAGGGTAGGTGTTCTGTACTATTACTATATCCTCATCTGCTATTGGTTCTGGTATCTGTATGTATAATTCGTTATCTGGGAATCTCTTAATGACCGGTTTTATTAATCTTTTTTTTAAGGTTTTTGCTATGTCTGATGCTATGCTATTTGAAGTTGAGCCAGGTATTATAATCATATTATCATCATTTTAACCTGAAATGGTTATGGTGTTTTTACAGGTTTCGTATAGTTTTATGTATATCTTATGCTTTTACATCATATGCTGAAAGGGATTGATTTCTAGTAAATGATGGTTTGGTTTATGTTAACAAAAAAAATCAAATGCCCATCTTGTTCGTACACCACGATTGTTAACGGGGAACCAGGCGATATATTATCAGTTACATGTGACAGATGTGGTAGAACAGGGTTATTTAGATTCCCTAGTGTAGATGATATTGATACATCTCAGCCTGGTATGATAGAGGTGAAGCATCTGGTTAAAAGGTATGGTTCTAAAACTGTGGTTAACGACGTAACCTTTAGTGTGCGTAGAGGTGAGATTTTTGGGTTTTTGGGTCCTAATGGTGCTGGTAAAACTACTACTATTAAAGCTATACTGGGTCTTATTCGTATACAATCAGGTGATATAACTGTGAATGGTTTTGATATGCGTTCTGAGTGTAAACGTGCTAAGAGCTGCATTGGTTATCTACCTGAAAGAGTCTCATTCTATGATAATTTAACAGCTATGCAGAATATGTTATTCTACGCTGAGATGAAGAATGCACCTAAAGAGGAATGCAGGGCGTTAATAGAGGCTTTTGGTCTTGGTGATGTAGCTAATAAGAGAGTAGGGACCTTCTCTAAGGGCATGGTGCAACGTCTTGGTATGGCTCGTGCTATCCTAGGTGATCCACCGGTTCTTATACTAGATGAACCAACTGAGGGGCTTGATGCTAGAGGGGTGTTCTTTCTTCGTAACAAGATAAAGGATTTGAAAAGACATGGGACTACTATATTCTTATCGTCACATATATTGAGTGAGGTTCAAGCGGTATGTGACCGTGTAGGTATCATTGATCATGGTGTGTTAGTAGCCCAGGATTCAGTATCTAATCTTAGCAATAAGCTTGATTTGAAACCTAAATTAGTGCTAGAGTTAGAGTCAGTATCTGATAATATCATCCAATCATTAAGAGGTATTGATGGCGTCATAGATTATAAGGTTATTAATCGTATTATCCATGTGACATGTAAGCCTAATGTGTACGCCAAGATCATAGTAGCTGTGGTTAACGCTGGTGGTAATATAGTTAATATTCAGACGTTGATGCCTTCATTGGAAGAGATATTCCTACGTTACACTGGCTCGAGTTGATGGTTTTATGATGCATAATAGTGTTATTTATATAGCTAAGAAAGAGTTCATGGATAACATTAGGAATAAATGGATTATAATATTATCCACACTCTTCGCTGTTTTAACCATAGTTTTCTCGTTATTTGGCGCTATTTTTAGTACAGGATGGCAGGATATAGGTGGTACTATATCAAGTATGATGTCTATAGTTAACCTTCTTGTTCCTATTATAGCTCTTATACTAGGTTATGGTGCTGTTATAGGGGAGATTGAGAAAGGGTCAATGAATGCTCTATTAGCTTTGCCTACTACACGTTTGGAGATAATTCTAGGTAAGTTATTTGGCCTTGGTAGTATATTATCAGCCTCTATAATAATTGGTTTTGGTACTGCAGGTGTGATAATATCCTTGAATATATCTGATCCTGATATCTTGGCTTATCTAGTTTTTATGTTTGCTACTATATTACTAGGCTTAGTGTTTCTCAGTATGGCTATCTTCTTCTCAACTCTGTTTAAGAAGAGATCCTCGGCTATAGGTGGTGCTATACTACTGTGGATACTCTTCATAATAGTGATACCAACAGTGATACAAGGCATGGTTATATCTGAGGTTGGTATAGACGCTTTGATGAGTGGTAAACAGGTTGATGTACCAGATTGGTATTACACAGTTCAACTCAGTGATCCAGGTTCGATATATCAATCTATAATCTCATTGGCTATACCCTCTTTTAATTCTAATATTCTTTTCAGAATGAGTTATCCTGAGTATTATACTCCTCTATCATTATCATTATTGCTTGTATTATGGGTTATAGTTTTTTTCCTGTTATCTTATTGGCGTTTCAGTGTTCGGGATATATAGAAAATAAGATTCATTTGGTTCGTGGTGGATGATACTTTCTCCTATGATTAAATCCTAAAAGTTGAATTTAGTAGTATATAATTTCTCCATGATGAATTTTTTCACATGATCCATATCAGAGTCTAGGTAGATAGCGCCTATTATCGCTTCTAATGCGTTAGCTAGGTTAGTTTTATTCTCAGATCCATTCTGTTTTTTCTCACCTTTGCCTAGTAGCAATTTATCCCCTATTTTTAACTGTATTGCTCTCTCAGCTAAGAATTTATTATTAACGCTTATGGCTCTTCTTCTTGTAAGCTCGCCTTCTGAGAAGTACTTATTACTCATGTAAAGTTGTTCAGATATTATAAAATTAAGTATGCTATCACCTAGAAACTCTAATCTTTCATTGTATTCTATAGGAGTAGAGGCTTCAAAAGCATAGGTTTTATGTGTTAACGCTTTTATCAGTAGATCCTTGTTTTTAAATGTGTATCCTAGAATCTTCTCTAAAGATTCTATATCCTGGGTTCTCATAGTCTAATCCCCTGTCATATTATTATCCATAGTGTATATTTTAAGTTAATCTTTTATTGTTATTATATCAATGAGTTTCAAAGCTTGTTCTTTATCATCTAATGATTCTACGAACTCCTCCTTGGATTTGTACGGGCGTTTTATCATTATTCTCTTAGCCCTACCTTTCCCTATACCTGGTAAAGCCTCTATCACCTCGCTACTAGCAGTATTTATGTTAACAGGGTATACTAAAGCGGTAACGGATCGAAAACCATGATCAATTATATAGACATCATAGAATCTTCTAAGAGGATAACATCCTACTATGCCTACCAGTAGAGGGTAGCTACCTATTTGCCTGCCAAAGGTTAACTTACCCTCATACATCTCAGCATAAACCCTTTTTAATATAGTACCCTTTGGTATCAATCTTTGCAGCAGAATATGCTCTATATCCATCTGCACTCTATGTTTAAAACGATGAAAATCAGTCTTATGCTTCTTAATTATCCTATCACCTATTTCACCTATGCGAGTTCCAGGTATAGGCATAACCTGTCTCATATTGATACGACGTAGCAATAACCCTCTGTCAACAACATCCTTTAAAAAAAGATAATTCAACTTGTAGGTCTCTTTTGATTCACCTATCAGACCAAATACAAAATTTAAACCTGGTAACAACTCAGGTAAACCATTATCACCTCTTCCACTACCCAACTCATTGAATAATTTAATAACGTCTAATAACTCATCTGATGATACTTTAAGATTATTATTTTTTATCACCACAGGGTCAACACTCTCCACACCTAAAGCAGCTACATCACCCGGTGTATGATATCTTATTATACTTTTTATGATACGTTTTGACTCATACGGATATCTAAATACTACACCAGGATTAACATTATCAATATGTAATGTTAACAGATCAGGTGCTACTCTTCGCACACCTTTGAATAATTTATCTATCGCTTCCGGGTTCGGTTTAGGGTATTCCTCCTTACCAGTATCCTTAGCCATATAAGAGAATAAACATGGTTGATTACCTAATCGAAAATGTCTTACACCATACTTGTATAACTCTTCAATCTCTGATAATATGTCATCGATGGATCTGAACATGGGTAATCCTCTACTGCTTTCACTGCAAAATGAACAACCTCCTGTTATACTACGAGGACAACCTCTATATGTTTCAATCTCAGCGATTAAATAATCAGGATAAAAGGGATGCTGAGTACATATACTTGCACCTTTCACAGCGTAACTTGCTATCTGATAAGGATCATGTCTGCATATCTCATTATCAATCTTATCAATTTTTAATCCATTTTCTAGCAGATCGGGTATAATAATCTCAGCGTCACCTTTTATGACAATATCAAATATATCCTCCACTTTTTTAACATCACATACATATTTACCACCAGATACACCAAAACCGTATCTAGCAGCTGGTCCACATAGCACCATCAATGGTTTTCTCATATCTGAAAAAAACCTTATAATCTCATTAGGGCTCATAGGTAAACCAGATAGGTATCTACCTGGTACAGTTACACCTGCGATTATTATAACCATATCTGATTTACGTATAGTCTCTATAATCGAGTGATCCTTACGTATATTATCTATAGTTATATAGAAGACTTTGAGGGAAGGGTCAATATCCCATATAGAACCCGCGATGTACCTAGGATAAGGGCTTATGTATGGTGGTACACCTAAGCATGTTGGTTCATCCACGTATCCATCGATTATAGATATCATATAAACCTATATCCCAATACTTTGTAGGATTCTCTAAATTGTATATCATCCTTATAAAAGAGACTGTCAATATCAAATCATCCCCCGATTAAACAGTAAAAAATGGATGACTGATCACTAATAAAAAAAAAAAACCAGAAAGAGCTATTTAAAGAGATTAACGATTCGTATAGTTTTTTATGATCCAAGTGGATTGTATAACAAATAACAACGGGAAGTTATTCTAGTTAACAACGATTTATTCATTATTTGAACAGATATCAGCATTTTTTCTCCACATATTTATAATAAAAAGTGGGGATGCCACCTAAGTTAAACCTGGAGGAGTGTTAACATATTACGTACACCTTAACCAAAACCTATAATAGTAAGAACGCTGATATTATTTGCAAAATAAGATAGGTAAAATGAGGAGGAAATATTTATGAAACATGAAATTTTTAAGAGAGACGTATGCAGTTGGTTATGGATTGTTACCCTTTGCGCTTGTATGCTTACTTTATCAGCCACTAATATGATATCTGCATCCACTGATAAAGATCAACCATGGTTTTCTGAGAAACATATTATTAAAGAACAAACTAACCCTGTAGATATCACTGTTGCCATGATGGGTGATACTACTCGCCTAACATATCATATTAACACATTCACAACTGAAACATATACTCTTCAAGATGGAGAGTACGTTAAGATCAAGATACCACATGAAGCAAACCTAGAAGAGAAGGGAGCACCAGATCTCCCCAAGATCTCACGTAGTATAATTATACCAGATACTGCACGTATGGGTATACGGGTAGTAAATGCTCAATACAAAGATTTAAAGAATATTAAAATCATACCCTCTAAAGGTGTTTTTACTCGTGATATCAACCCTGAGAGTATACCCTATGAGTTTGGATCAATATACCTAGAAGATGCTTTCTACCCTAAGGCTCTCGCTTCTCTGAGTGAACCATATATCCTACGTGATTTCAGAGGGCAGGTTGTAACAATATACCCCTTCACGTATAACCCTGTTAAAGGTACACTAAGGATCTATACTGATATGACTGTTGAGGTGTATCCCGATGGTGTTGATAACTTTAATATTATTGAACGAGCTAGTCTCCCTGCATCTGTAGACTCTGATTTTCTTTTAGTATATGAGAATCATTTCTTGAACTTTAATACCCTTAATCGTTATACTCCTGTTGGAGAGCAGGGTAAGATGTTGGTTATAACTTATGGGTCATTCTGGAGTAGTATGTTACCTTTTGTGCAATGGAAGAATATGAAAGGAGTACCAACAGTGATGGTTAATGTGTCTCAAATCGGTACAACTGCAACCCAGATTAAGAACTATATAGTGAACTATTATAACACGAAGGGTTTGACTTTTGTCTTGTTGGTTGGTGATGTAGCACAGATCCCTACATTCACTGTGAGTAATGGAGGTTCAGATCCTACGTATTCATACATTGTTGGTTCTGATCATTATCCTGATATATTCGTAGGTCGTTTTTCATCTTCTACTGCTGCTCAGGTGCAAACTCAGGTTTTACGTAGTGTTGAATACGAAAAGATGACTCAAGTGGGAGCAGGATGGTACGCGAAGGGTAGTGGTATCGCCTCTGATGAGGGACCTGGTCATAACGGGGAGTATGATTATCAGCATATCAGACTTATTCGTACAAAACTTCTGAATTATGGATACACCTCTGTAGATGAGTTATACGATGGCAGTCAGGGGGGAGGTGACGCATCGGGTGACCCAACTGCGACTATGGTTGCTAATGTAATCAATGAGGGACGTGGGATAATCAACTACTGTGGCCATGGAAGTGCTACATCCTGGGTGACAAGTGGGTTCAGCAATACTAACATAAATGCTCTTACTAATGAGAACAAACTCCCATTTATCTGGTCTGTTGCATGTGTTAATGGTGATTTTACTCATTATGATGCTTGTTTTGCTGAGACGTGGCTGCGTGCTAACCGTAATGGTAAACCTACTGGTGCGATCGCAACATTTATGTCTTCTATAAATCAATATTGGGATCCACCGATGACAGCGCAAGATGAATTTAATGATATACTAGTTGAGTCATATGCAAACAACAAGAAGAATACTTTTGGTGGTATCTCCTTTAACGGTTGTATGCGTATGAATGATCTACATGGATCCTCTGGGTATACAATGACAGATACGTGGCATGTGTTTGGGGATCCGTCATTACAGGTTCGTACAAAGACACCTGTAGCCATGACTGTGAACCATGCATCAATGATTAACACTGGCGCAACAAACTTCGAGGTTACAGTACCTGGTGTCAATGGTGCTTTATGCGCACTCTCTCGTAACTATATACTCCTGGGTTATGGTTATACTGATGTTAATGGATATGTGAATATACAACTTTCAGAGCCACTTAGCGGAACACAAAATGTTGACCTGGTTGTAACAGCGTATAACAAGATACCCTACATCACATCTATACCCGTTGCAAGTGTTATTGCACCTGAAAAACCATCAGGTCCAACCAAAGGTATAGCATCAGGTAACACAAACTACCAATACACCACTACCTCCTATAACCCTGGTAACGACCTCTACTACAAATTCTACTGGGGAAACGGGCAAGACAGCGGATGGATTGGGCCGTATAACTCAGGTGAACCAGCAACAACATACTACAACTGGCCAATACACGGATTATATGATATAACCGCGACTGTGAAAATAGGTGTAACTGGTCAGGAAAGCCCTGCTTCAACACCACTAACAGTAAGAATGTATCTCCTAGGTGATTTAAACACTGATAACAAAGTTGATTTTGGTGATATAAACCCGTTCATACTAGCACTCACAAGCGGAGAAACAGCATACTACCAGAAATATCCAGATGGCTACTACTACACAGCTGACATAAACCAGGATGGAAAACTAGATTTTGGTGACATCAACCCATTTGTAAGATTACTAACAGGGGGATAAACCAAATATATAAAAAAATCCTCTCTCTTTTTTTATTCTATTTTTCTCTCTTAATTCGATAATTGTTCTATAAAATATATAAGAGAGATGATAGTATACTATTTGTTGATAGATTGACGAGGAATTACCCACCGTCGCTTTAAAAAAAAGTAGATAATCGTCATGTGGCCAGACAAAAAAGATGGGAAATATATGAAATGTTACACTTTGAATCATCCCCTATATCTTTCGATACTTTGTGTGTTAATAGTGGTATTTAGTTCTCTTTCTTTCTCCTTCTCATGTTGTAATGATTTTGCTAAATATCAAATTGTAAGCAAGAGAAAAGATATCAATTGTTTGTCTCAGTCTGGTCAATGGCCAATGTTTTGTTGTGACATCGGCAGGACTGGATTTTCATCTTCACATGCTGCATCAGATAAAATAAGATGGAGTGCTTCAACAGGCTCTAATATATATAGTTCTCCTGTTGTAAAAGATGATAGGGTATACATCGGTGCTGAGGATGGTAGAGTATATTGCTATCGGGCATCCACTGGTGATCTTCTTTGGTTTTTTCAAACAGGGGGAGCGATTCTTTCCACACCAGCTATCGCCTATGGTAAGCTGTTTGTCGGCTCAAATGACAACCGTCTCTACTGTATTGATGGAGTAACAGGGCAAGAATTGTGGAATTTCTCTACGGGGCACATTATTAACTCTCATATTCTTGTTCATGATAACTACGTTTATTTCGGTTCAAATGATAAATGCGTATACTGTTTACATGTTGAAAACGGTACAAAAAAATGGGGTTCATTTTTATCAGGGATGGTTCAAGACTCTGCACCTGTATTGGAGTATGACAGATTGTATATTGGGGCGAGTGATCATAAAGTGTATTGCATTAATATCACTACAGGATCTCAAGTATGGTCGTATCAGCTGGTTGGAGATTCAGCTTTTTTTGCTCCATCACCTGTGGTCTTCGATGGTTTTGTCTACGTTGGTTCAAGGGTACTTTCAGGGATAAACTATTTCTATAAAATCCATGCAAAGACAGGGCAACTAGAAAAAAGGGTTCAGACCCCAGGAGTTATAGGCGGTAGCCCTGCTGTGTACAACAGGCGTGTGTACTTTGGATGTTCTGATAAAAAACTGTACTGCCTCAACACCACAGACTTAAGAGTGATGTGGAGTTATGAAACAGGCGGCAAAATCTTTTCGTCACCAACAGTGACATCCAATGTCATTTATTTTGGTTCAACAGATAACTATCTTTACTGTCTAAACATAGGAGAGGACGATGATACAATACGTCTTCTATGGAAAAAAGATCTAGGTAATTGGGTATCATGTTCGCCTGCTTTGGTTGATGGATCATTATTTGTTACCGTACAATACATGACGGTAAATAATCTATGGTGTTTTCAACCAAATAATCCGCCTAATA
The DNA here is from genome assembly GCA_038740425.1 of Thermoplasmatota archaeon. Classification (GTDB taxonomy): domain Archaea; phylum Thermoplasmatota; class E2; order DHVEG-1; family DHVEG-1; genus JAVYLV01. The sequence continues at coordinate 24,876 of JAVYLV010000009.1, forward strand.
CCCCGCAACCCCCTATTGGTCCTACTCAGGGAACAATACAACAGGAATATACGTATATTGCAGCTACTGTAGAAGATCCTGAAGATGATCTGGTTGAATACCTGTTTGATTGGGGTGATGAGAGTACAGGTACCTGGAGAGATACCCCACAGGATACTCATATATGGTCACAACCGGGTTTATATCTTGTAAGAGTAAAAACAAGGGATAAATATTTTGAAGAAAGTTCATGGTCAGAGAGTCTGCAGGTATATATAATGTCGAGTGAAGGGTATAATCAGTTTGAAGTCATTATGGATTATACTGTGGTTGAGCTTAGTGATTTCACAGTAACCATACGTGACAAGTACACACAGCTAAAGGTTCAACATGCACTAGTAACTTTTAATGAACATGTTGAATACACTGATGAACAAGGTCAGGTAAGATTTATCGCACCAGATGTTAAAAGTACCTCTATATATAATATCACTATAAGCAAAGAAGGGTATCAAACCCTGCAGGCTTATATAACTGTACTCACTCAGCAAGGAGATACGCAGCAGGGATGGATATATGGTAGAGTCACTGATGAATTAGACACGCCTCTTCCTGAGGTATCAATATGCGTTGCCATTTCCCAGGATATAACCAGATGCGCACAGACCAACGAAAAAGGGGAATACTATCTTCAGCTCTCATCAGGGATCTATGTTGTTACTGCGATGAAACCAGGGTATCAGCAAGAGATAAAGCGAAATGTCATGGTCTCTGAAAGACAAGCGATAAGTGTTAACTTTGTACTCTCTAAAACTGAGATGAAAGAAAAAATAAAATCCTCTGATGTGTACGAACAACTACTATATGATAAACTCGCTGTAGAAATACAAAACAACCGTATCGGAGGGAAAATCATTGTCGCCGAGAAATACAATGTTACAATTTATAATCCTGATCTTCTCATTGAAATCAACCCGGTGAGTCAAACACAAGATATCATCTCTTTTACAGCTACTGCTGATGCATCTACCTCCGGGCAGGTCATTATGATAAAAATCACAAATTTCAAAGGTGATATAACAGTAAAGGTGGATGAGAAACAAATAGATGAAGCAGGAGATACAAAAGAGTTCTTTGATCCATCTAACACCAATCAGGAGTACATGAAAATAAAAACTACTATCGATACCTATGTACTTGTTCATATACCATATTTCAGTAGTCATACAATTGTTATATCATCTGTTACTGGCCGGATTTTCACCTACCCTGTCCCTATTATAAGCGGTTGTCTGGTCATCCTTGTAGCATTCTATGTTTTGTTTAGACGATCTAAAGAAGAGTAAAAAAATACAAAGAGAGATAATCACTCCTCACCATTTATCTTATTTTTTTTCTTATTTACTATTTCAGGGTGTAACGAATACCAGATATCAACAAAATGATCAACCACATGGTCAAAAAAGCTTCTCCTGTATGTGATCAGTAGATTGATAACAACATCTGGTTCATTAACAAGATAGAATGATCCTCTACTTTGCTTGATCTGAGAGATCACCCCTGTGTTAATCATTTTCTTAAGATGAAAAGAAACAGTTGAAGAAGAAAGCATCATATGATGAGCTATCTCTCTATGCGATGCATAAGGATGCGTCATCAGAAAAATCAGGATTCTGCGTGTGACCTGTGTTCTAAGTATGGATAACAAAGACATCTCTTTTATCCCTATATCTTGTTTTGCATAGAAACGTGCATAATGACCATCTATCTTTATTTGTAAAATATCTCTTTTAACTAGATAATGCAGATGGTAATCCACCGTGGTAAGAGGGATTTTAAGTATCCTTGATATCTCACGTTCATGTAATCCCGGGTTTTTTATTATAAAACGATATATCCTCCGTCTGATATCTAAATCTAATGGATCTACTCCCTCCATATAGTTACTAACTCCATCTCTATCACTTTTTCAAAACTGAAAAATACAGAAGTACAACAATCAGAGTATCAAGAAGAATAGCAAAATCATCCTGTTTTATGTATTGTAACATGATGAGAAATGATTTTATAAAAAATAAGAGGAAAGCAGAGGTTACTATGAAGAGTTTCATATGATGAATACGATAACATGATAAACATGAAACTAAGAATAAAAGCCCAGTAATACCAGTCATTACTATCGTAAGAAACAATGATATATCATTCACTCTTTTTCTCACCCTTTTTATCTAATAGCATGAACAATATATAAATAATTTTTTACTATGCGTTTATTGCTATATTTTTGTGAACCCACAAAAAACACGCATAATATACAACAAACCTCATAGAAAAGACTAAGTTTTTGTCTAAATGACATCCCGACAATTAAAAGTATTGATCTCATTATTTTTTTTATGATAAAAAAAGAAGAATAAATGTACGCCGAGGGGGAGATTTGAACTCCCGCGAGACAGATGCCCCACGAGCTCTCCAGGCTCGCGCCGTACCGGACTGAGCCACCTCGGCTCTAAAAAAACCCTTTTTTTACTATTATGTGACGGGTAAACAACATTAGATATTAAGATTTTTTCCAGACAGAAGGATATGTCCCTTTATTCATCAACACTCTAACCAACAAGCCGCATATACCTGTATCACGCTGTATTATCTCCTCTGTTGACATCAAGGTTTTAACTAAAGCAACACCTTCACCCTTCAATGTTAACACTGCTGCATAATCACCTTTTTTTATATCAGAGTCAACCTCCACTACACCAGGTACAGCTAGACTAGCACCATGACATAACGCATCAACCGCTGAGTCACGTACAACTATCTTAGGTAGATGCCCTAGGAAGTACTCCATTGGATGTATAACTGATCTTATAGGCTTTTCATCTCCATCCTCCTTATAAAAAATATACGCATCTTTAAGGTCATGTAAGGTTACCGAATCTTCAATCTTTAATCTGCCAATCTTGGTTCTTCTTAACTCCTGCAGATGCGCACCTACCTTTAGCTTTCTACCGATATCGACACATAATGTACGTATATACGTCCCAGCTTCACATCCTACTTGGAATAACACCTCGCGTTTATCAACTTCTAATACCTCTAAATAGTAGATACTGCGTTTACGTCTCACTCTTTTAACCGCTGATCTCACAGGGGGTATCTGATCCACAGCACCTACAAAACTACTACATACATCACGTATCTTATCCTCATTAACCTCCCTGTGTAGATGCATAACTCCTACATACTCTTTACCAGCTGATAACAACACCTGTAGTACTCTTGTACCTTGTTCTATAGCTACTGGTAATATACCTGTAGCATTTGGATCAAGTGTACCACCATGCCCCACTTTCCTAGATTCCAGCATCTCCTTTATCCATGATACCACCTGATGCGACGTAGGACCTGAAGGTTTATCCAGGTTTATAACCCCGCTACTTATAAGCTCAGGTACACTAAGCTTATCAGGTGTTTTACCGTAGTGAGGGTTGGTATCTGCATGAACCTTGATTAATCTCCTACGTTTTTTCTCAGAGGGTAACAGTAACTGCTTCTTGTTATTCATAATAAAATGAGAGAGGAATATAGTAGAGAAGTATAAAAAATCAATCCATACCTATTCTTTTCAAGATTTTACTGGTTATCTCCTCTGGTTTGAGATTAGTAGAGTCTACTACTAAATCATAGAATGAGGTATCATGTATATCAACATTGTAATACTTTTTATATCGTTTAGCCTCACTACGTTCTCTATCTATCATCTCTTTTTTTCTCTCTTCTATTAATCCTCCTTCACGTTTAACGATACGTTCTGCACGGGTTGTTATATCAGCATCGATG
>JAVYLV010000010.1:0-28106 GCA_038740425.1 Thermoplasmatota archaeon
CCGTAACCATCCTGATTCCAAGGAGGATTAGCTATAACAACATTAAACTGCTTAACCCCATCACCCTCCTTAAACTTCGGATAAAGCAACGTATCACCATACGCGATATGAGCATTCCTGATATCATGGATATACAGATTCATCCTACCCAACGCCAACGTCTTAGGATTCGCCTCCTGCCCATACAAAAACAACCTATCAGCATCAACCTTACCGTACTTCTCCTCAACATACTTATACGAGATAATCAACATACCATTAGAAGCAGAAGCAGGATCATACACACTCTCCCCCGGCTTAGGGTCAAGGATCTCAACCAAGAGCCTGATAACCTCACGAGGAGTATACACCTCCCCCTCCTTAGCCTTCTGCGGAGCAAAAAACCGCAAAATCCATTCATAAGCATCACCAAGAATATCAGGAGAAACATGATGCAGTTTCTTTTCACTGAACAACTCAACCAGCTGCCGCAGTATCTCAGCGTTCTCCCTACTCGTTGTAAACTGAATAAAATCAACATTATCAAGAATATCCTTCAACTCAGGGTTCCTCTGAGCAATATCCTTAAAAGCCTGAGACAACCTCTCCGGTAAAGTACTCACATCCTTACGGATATTATCCCAGAGATACTCCTCAGGCAAATCAAAATCATGGTATGCAGCGTTTTTCGCCTCTTTTTTCGCAGCAGCCTCACTAAGCCCATCATCAAGAGCCTCCTTATATGCCTTCTCATATTCAATCTCCCATTTGTCACTAATACGTTTCAAGAAAAGGAGAATCAAAATGAACTTGTAATCAACCCGTGTCCGAATAAGATCCGCAGCCTTCTTGAGCAAGCCTTCGATATCAGAACGAGTCAACTCCCCTCGTTTCACAGAAAACAAATCACCAATGATCTCCTCTTTACTCTTCAACGTATAGAGAGTCTTTCGTGCATCACTAGGATCAAGATCCGCTTTCAACCAACCCGCCTTCCGTAACTCAGACAGAAAAACAGGGACCTCCTCCCGTTTATCATGATTCTTTTCCTCTAACACCTTGACAGCATCCTCCATCCTGAACACAGTATCTTTAAACGAATCCCACAGAAGAGAATGCCTCCGTTCCAACCACGTAGGAAGTTTCATTTGAGTAGTAGCCATAATCATCAAAAACAAAATAATCAATAAGTATATTATACTTTTGCTTATTAAATAAGTTTTATTCTTTCTTGTTTGTTATCACAATCTCGTTCCTTTGCTGTCCGTTATCAAACGGAAAAACAAGGCACCCTTGTTTGAACTCACATCCTCTAAACCCCATATTTAATTACGAGATACATATAAATAAAGAAAGAATCTATCTCCTCTAGAAAATGCTAGATACAATATTAAGGCAAGTATATTTTGAAAGACTAGACAAACAACTCTTAAAAAAGATACCGTATCATTTATTGTGTTTTCTGATAGTTTCATTAATTGGAATCTACACCAGACTAGGTTTGACTGTTGATCAAACAGTTTATCTTTTTGCCATCTCATTTATTTCCTTCCTCGTTTTTAACAGCGTCTACAATGTTGTTATCAACAAAAGAATTGAGAATTTACTTGATTTTGCTGATTTTAAAAAATTCATGGCTAAATTAACAGCTATTAACGATGGGAGTTCATATCTTTCAAAAGACATCAAAGAGTATTCAAAGGTGTATCGATTATTTGCATTAATTGTATTGTCAGGTTTTTCGTTACTCATTTTTAATATCTCCTTATTTTCTTTGATCTTTAATTTTTTCAAGATCGATGCCGTCGTACAACTAATAATTTTGATCACCGTCGCATTTTACATCTATCAGGATTTTCTAAAAATGGATTTCTATGAAAAGGAAAATAAAACCGATGACGCGGAATATATGACTGACATACTAGAAAAATATACGATAACCAATGCTATTGATCAGTTACCATTTCGCCCGTTTCTTCATGGATTGGTTTTTCTAAGCACCCAGATAATTATTCCGCTCACCTCTTTGAAAATGCCAAAAATACACATTGTTCAGCACTGGATATACAGAACCAAGGAACTGAATGACTTGATCCGCAGTCTGGTAATAAAAAAGGAAGGTATAGCATTAGAACAACTAAACGAATACGGTGCATTTACTATTGAGCAAATACTCCAGAATAATGAACCAGAGCATGTTACAACACTCATTGATAAAACACCAAAAGAGAACTTTCCATATATTTTTGACTCCGAGTATTATCCCACAAAATTCGATAGTCACCAATACCAAAAGAAAGTTTGTGTTTCAAAAATTATTATGAAAAGAAAAGGATCAAAAACAATGGGATACTTGTTTCTTCACTTATTCAAAGGAGTTCAAATGACAGGAATGAAACCTAAAAAAAGTCACTTGATTGGCGGGGAACGTGAAAAGAAATATGAGACCCAAGAACCAATTACCTACTACAAACCCGCATTTATTTTTTACATCATCCTCATTGGAGAAAAATCAGTTATCAAAAGTTTAGAAACTTTATTATTAACAAATTCCAGCAAAGTTCCTCAAGAATTATTAATGTTGGAACTTTAAATTCTACTGATTTATTGAATCATATCTTTTTCTGTTGTTCTCTAATTGTAGACTTCTGTAATCCATAATGCGTTGAAGATAATTCAACAGATGATTCTTCCATTTACTAGTTTCTTTAAAGAGATGAAGAAATATCACTTGATAACCATTTTTTTCGAAGATCACTCGTCTATAATTATAGTCAAATTTTTCTGAACCACACACTTCAACATATATCCCAAGATGTTTCAAGAAAAAATCAGGTGCCCAAACACGCGGTCTTTCATTTTCATCCCAAACGAACACAGGTTGTTCGTAGGACCATTGGATACCAAATTCCTTCAATACTTTAGCAACTTCTTTCTCGGCACGTGTCATCCGATCATAGATCGATTCTCTTCGCATAGGTACACCTCCTCAAAAAAGGAAAAAAATGATAGAAGGCTTTTAGTGAGAAAAGAACCGAATTTTCAATAAAGCATTTTTTGACACTTTACTGGCTGTTTTTTCTCCGAGAAACGTGTTCTACTTCCGCCAGGTCCGCTTTAACCCATATCGTTTTTACGTTCGAATAGCAGCTTTTCTGAGAAACACTTAAGAAAAGTTTATAAATGCCACTAATAATTCTGTAAATCATGGAGTACTATCCAAGAAAAATAGAAGAAAACCTGGAAGAATGGATGAAAAGAAAAGAAGTTATCCTTATCAAAGGACCACGACAAAGCGGAAAAACCACGTTATTAAAACATTTGCAACAAAAACATGGGGGCCACTACGTAACACTTGAAGATGAAGATCTATTACAAAGCTTTGAAAAAAACCTAAAAGAATTTGTAAAAAGATACACTGAAAACGAACACAATCTTCTCTTTATCGATGAGGCACAGTACAGTAAAAATGCGGGAAAAAACCTCAAGCTCATGTATGATCTTTTTTCAGATAAAATAAAAGTATGTGCCACGGGATCCGGCTCATTCGACGTAAAGGTTGAAATCGGAAAACACCTCGTAGGACGAGCAGTTTATTTTCAGCTTTTCCCACTTGACTTTGAAGAATTTCTCATTTGGAAAGCAAAAGATCTACATAAAATCTTTACAGACTACAAAAAAACAATACAGGATTTTCTCCTGGAAAAAGAGACAACTATTACAACAGAACCTGTTTTTCAACAGGAGTTTAAATCGCTCCTGCAGGAGTATCTCCTCTTTGGAGGGTATCCTGCTATTGTAAAAGAAGAAGATACCCAAGTAAAAATTGAATTACTTAAAAATCTTACAAGAACCTATCTTGAAAAAGATGTTTTCTTTTTTTTCAATATCATGCATCTAGAAAAATTCAAAAAAGTTCTTAGTTACCTAAGTTTCAACAATGGTTCTTTACTTGAAATTTCTTCAATTATGAGCGAACTACATATGGATTTTAAAACCATAGAAAATTACCTGTCGATTTTATCGAATACATCAATCATTTCTCTCCTTTCACCATATTATAAAAATCTAACTACTGAACTAAAAAAAGCAAGAAAAATATATTTCAATGATTTGGGTATACGAAACTCCATTCTCAACAATTTTCTTCCCTTAGAAAGCAGATTGGATAGAGGAATCATACTAGAAAATTTTGTTTTAAATGAGATATCAAAACATTTTGAGGGAAAAATTAATTACTGGCGAACAACAGGCAAAGCAGAAGTAGATTTTATCCTGCACCTTGATTCAAATGTTATTCCCATCGAAGTAAAAAGTCAAACAAATCCAGGTAAAAGTTTTCTAAGTTTTATTCATTCATACAAACCAAAGAGGGCGTTGGTGTTCACAGAAAAAGAATTCGGTGTTAAACAAATAGAACATACTAAAATTGGTTTCATTCCTCATTATTTTATATGACCGTATTTTCTGATTTTATGATTTAGTCATAGATCGGTACTTTTTTACATATAACAAATAATCAGAAAAAGAAAAAAAGAAAGAAAAGTTTTAGAGAGAAAGAGCTTACTAAAACCAAACTTGGGTAATAATCAAAAACTTCCAGTGGAGTTTATCCTGTTGGGTTGTTCCACACCCGCAAGGTCAGTACATACGTGTCATCATTTTATTAACTATTAGTTGTTCTCTAGTATGTGTGAGGAAGATATGAAAATACAAATCTTGTTAGTCTCTATCTTGGTTTTTATTCTCTTTTTAGCAGGTTGTGTTGAAAATAACGATATTTCAGATAACGATTCTAGTAGCGTTTCTGAATTATTTAGTTACAGGGATCTGCTTCCAGCTGAGATATCTGGCTTGTCAGAGGATTTCTATCCAGCCGGATGGACGAGATCGAGCATCTTGGATAAGTTACCTGAGGCTGTAAGTAAGACAGGGAACATGGAGTTTGATTCATGGTCAGGTGTCGTTCGGGTAACTGGTGATATGCACATAGGTCGTTTGACAATCCAACCAGGTACCATTGTTTTCATTGAGGCTAATTCTGACGATCAGAACAATGGCTGGGTGTCTACAGTTGATCCAATGAATCCCCATGAATTCCTTGGGGAGAATTATTCTTTTCATCACATCTTCATCCAGGTACGTGATGAGCTGATTGCCAGAGGTACTGAGGATGAACCAATTATTATTACGTCTACTTCTGATGATCCATGGCTTGCCGACTGGGAGAAGATAGTGTTCAAAAAAGGTGTTCTTGAATACGCTGTTGTAGAGCATGGCATTGGCATGGCTATAGAATCGTCTGACGTTACGATCTCCCACTGCTTGATAAGAAATATGTTAAGTCAGGGTGTTATGTTCGGTTCTTGGCCTGAAGCTGGTATAAAAGGTGAGTCAGTGTCGCCTAACATAACTTACAATTACATGTACAATTTTGGTCATATGGCAGTACAATCGTTCTATTCTGAGCCGATGATCTCTAACAATATTTTCATCCAAAGAAATACAAACGATTCTGAGCTGTATGAATATCTTTCAAAAGGAGAAAACGGGGCTTTGGATCTACATGGTGGAAACGGAACCGTAGAGCATAATTTCTTGTCTTCCGGGTACGATTCTAAGATAGAGAAAGAACGACCTAAACATGGATGTTCAGGTATTGGTATCACTACAGCGACTAAGCCAAAAATATCCTTCAATACGATCGTTGGGAACAACGTAGGGATAGAGTTACAAGGAGGCAATCCGATTATTAATTACAATAATATTCATGACAATGTTGATAATAATCTGGTTGTTAGAAGGGTGTATTCTGAGCCTGGACGAGAGGACACTGTTATTGTTTATGACGGACCGATTGATGTTAGGAATAACTGGTGGGGTAGTTCGGAACAGGTTCTTTTTACTATGAATGTTGGTGAAGGGGTCGAGATAAGTTATGAGCCGTTTGCTTTGCAGGAGATCAGTAGTGCTGGGCCTGATTGGAGTGGGTTTGAATGGTTATATATGTAAGTATCACAAGTGACAGATTTGAATCACTCACAGGTCTGTATGTACATCTCTCGGAGAAAAATGGATCAAGATATACCTTATTTTCTCCGTAGTTATTATCCTCCCTATTTCATTATAATATATTTAACCAAAAAAAGTTATGTGCTGGTAAACTATACTTAACCAAAATGTTTGGAAAAAAATAACCTTAATTTGCTACTTAGAAAAACAACTAGTTACCACACCAGAACGATCATATGCAAATGTTATTGATCAAAATAACAAACACCATCTTGATAGATTTATCTTCGTAAGTTCATATCCCAATACAGGTTTACCCCCTGCGCGTGAACATATTCTACAGAGGTATCTGAGAATGCAATTAGTATCACTATTTTTCATTCATCTCTTTGTTTTTTCTCTACTTCTGGTGAATCAAAACCTAGATTCTCTAGATTCTGCATAGAATCCATAAATGCTTGTACACCAAAGAATACACCTGCAGAGAACATCTCTCTTGCTAGATCCTTTTTTGATAATTCTTTTAAATCGATTTTTTTATCACGCCATATTTCCGGGAATACATCATCTGTTAATCCTCTTGAGAAATCTTCTGATATCTTATCTATCATTTGATCAAGTGTCATGTTTATATGTACAGTCCCTGGTTCCTCTTTTTGTAATGATTTTATGTTTTTTTTATCTGTGAAACACTCATAACACATATGTTTTTTTGTTTTTTTCATCGTCTCTTCTGGGCATTCTATCTCTTTTCCACACCAGTCGCATTTAACCTGTACCATAACTGGGGATTCTATTGCTTTTTCCATTGCTTTCATTTCAACCTCTTTTTCCAATTTTTATTGTTAAATTAATAATTGGTAATAGTTATATTGTTAATAAAAACATTCGTTAGGTTGGTTTACTGTATTATGCCTGTGAGTTATCAGATAGACTATCATCAAAGCAATCTATTTTTCTCCTTGACAAGTGACATATAGGAAAGTCATATATTGTTCTAAATCTTTTTATTCAGATGATTTATATTTAAATTATAACCATTATTTCTTTATTTACCGGGGTGTTTTTATTTACACATGTCTACTTTTTGTTTGACCTTGAGGGATTAAGGGAATTGAGGGAATATTAATATACGTCTATAATATATTATTAATTTAATATGAATTATTTGCTATTATATCCCTGGGTTATTATATCGATTGCATCATCTGCTATCTATGAGATATACGACAAGGATTAGAAGTCTATAGAGGTTTAACAAAGGAGTGTGATCTTATCCTTAATAAATTATCAGGTTTCATAGAGAGAAAACCATGGTTTATAGTCATGATAATACTAATAGTGACATTGGGTTTCTCTCTAACCTTACCATCCTTAGAGTTTAAAACTAGTTTTAGGGATTTTGCACCGGATAACAATCTGGTTAAAGCTAATGAGCGTGTATCAGATTATTTCGGTACAGATCAAAGCCCACTATTTCTACTTGTAAGAGGAGAGAATGAGGGAAATATACTATCAGTGAGGGCTATACGTGATATATACGAGTTAGAGAAGAAACTTAGAGATATACCAGGGGTTAATTCTACCTTCTCCATTACAACTTTTATAAACAATATATGTCTCATTGAGTATGGTAGACCTATAAGTAACTGTAGCGACAGAGAGATATCATATGCTATACAAGATCTCCTAGATGGGAAAAAGACAGGATGGTTAAAGATTTTTGACAACGATGACCCTGAGGATTTCCAATACGTAAGAGAAGGAGTATCTAGATATAAACAAAGAAAAACTTATGATACCAGGGGTGTTGATGTAAAACAGTGCTATACCTCTGTTTCTAACGACACGGTATCGTTCTCCATAGAGGTATATGATCTATCAGCTCTACCATCTGAACATGTAAAACCATCATTACCCATGGTTAATCATCTAGAATGGTACATAGGCTTCAATAACCTTATATCATTAAGCGAGTCTTTCAATGTTGATTACGAGATAGCTGTTAGGATAGAACCAGAACGTGATCTATGGTACATAGGAAAGGGGATAGTCTACAATGCTAGGCATATCTTCACAATTATAAGGGAACATGCTTTATATAACAAGTATAAGACCAACGTGTATCTATACATCAAACCGTTGGAGCAGGGTTTGATGATACCATACAGGCTGGACTCAGCAAGTGTAACCTTTGATAAGGTTAACAACATGGTGAACATCACTATAAAACGAGATGAACTCGGGCGGTATGGTATAGCACCTAGTTTTGGTTCATTTGAGTTACCAGCTAGGTTATCTAACTTCACTGCTGGTGTTCGTTATAATAAACCATCTTTTATATCAGACGTTACAAGTAGGATAATGATAAACAGTGATTACATAGAGAGAACACTTAGTAAGTTATCCAATAGTTATCTGCGGAGTAAACTAATGGATCGTATATTGAGTAAGTATGGTTTAACCACGTATGAATTATCAGATTATTTCACTATGATGAAAAAGACTGGTATGATACCTGGTAATATCTCAATGCTCTATATTGAGGATTCGTGGGTTCATGGCGATGTGTTACCTGAAAAGGGTTCATCAGATTTGATAGTATCATTGTTGCCATCGTTCTATAGGGATATGAGGGTTAATGCTTTATCATTCATATCTAATGATTACAATGGGATGTCTGCGTCTCAAACCCTTATATTGGTATTGGTTGATAAATCAAATGATACAGGAGAGCTCAATAAAGTACTAGATAAGTTGATAGAAGAGTATGACTCTGAGTATCAAACATTGTCTTTTGATCTAACAGGTGAGGGTATTGCAGCATCTGAGATAAACAATGCAGCGATGGAGGCTAACAGGATTATAGGACCATCTATCTTCATCCTGATCATAATCATACTTTTCATAAGCTTTAGGAAAGCATCTTATGTTATGCTGCCTGTCTTAGTCTTCGCTTGTTCTTCCATTTGGCTCTTTGGTACTATGACCCTTCTAGGTATATCATTTAATATTATAGCTGTAGCACTCTTACCAATAAATATAGGTTTAGGGGTGGAATACTCAGTTAACCTTCTTCATAATTATCGTGTAGAGATAAGTAAAGGTAGAAGACCAGTAGATGCTATAAGACGTTCGATAAAAGAGGTGGGATCAGCTATATTCCTAGCCTGGGTGACGACATGTGTAGCCTTCCTATCATTCCTAACTGCTTCGTTACCCCCTGTCAGGGATTTTGGTTTATTCCTAGCACTTGGTATAACATATACCTTCATACTGGATATGACACTTTTACCATCGTTACGATACATACTAGACAAGAATAACAGTAAAAATAACGTTTACAAACCAGGTGTTTACTCTATAAAAGAGAGCATGAACAGGTTAGCATGTTTACTACTAAGACACGAACGAAAGATCCTAGTTATAATCATGGTTTTATCTATAATCATGGGTTTCGGTGTTTTACAGTTAAAAACAGGTTTCAACATGAATCAGTTCATACCTGAGGATACACACTCACTGCAAGTATTTAACAATATAAGAGATACGTTCCCATCAGCTAATCAGGATCAGGAGTATATACTAATAGAGGGGGATATAGCCACTACCAGAGCATTAAAAGGTATCATGGAGACGCATAATAAGATGCTTGATGATAGATACATCACTAGGAAACCTGATGGGAGTCTAAAGACAGAGAGCATCTATACAATAATAAAAGAGGCGACATCCTCTAATAACACGCTATATCAGGTTTTCAATATTGACCATGAAACCCTCCTACCATCCTCTGATAACGATGTCAAAAGACTCTATGACTACCTATATGAACATAACAAATACAGATCAATGGTGAGCAGCGTACTATATCGTGACCATAATAATCAGTATAAGGCTACACTTATACGGGTCTACATAGATATACGCGTTGACGCTGAGGATATGAGTAAGGAATACGACCTATTGAAAAAAGAGTTAAACAATGATCTATCTAGTTATGGTGATGCTGAAGTTATAGTCACAGGTCAACTAATCATAACATCAACTATCATGTCATCAATGATTGATAGTCAGATTGTATCAACAGTGGTGTGTTTCATACTCGCATTCATAATGTTAACCCTGATCTACAGGAACCCTCTGCTAGGTCTTATCGCTATGATACCTGTCACTATATCAATAGTATGGGTGCTAGGAACAATGTACCTAGCAGGTTACACATTAAACATATTAACAATAACAGTAACCAGCTTAACCATAGGCGTAGGGATAGATTACGCATGCTACATAACTGAGCGTTTCCGTCTGATAGCTGATAGAACAGGTGACGCTGATATAGCCGTCATAGAGACTATATCACGTACAGGCAACGCTATACTAATAGCTGCCTTAAGCTCCATATGCGGATTCAGCATACTACTACTAGCACCTATACCACCACAACAACAATTCGGTCTGATAACAGCTACTACACTCGTATATGCCTTGATCACATCGATAATTATACTACCATTAGTGCTAGCACGATGGGCCAAATGGAGGAAAAAAAAGAAAGGATACATCATCTCACCAGGTAGACCCGATGGGGAATACGATATCAATGACTACAAAGGATCAAAGTGCAAATAGTTTTATTATATTGAATAAAAAATAGTAAAGTATCTATACCTCTTCACTATACCACATCTCTTTTTGAGGGAGGATATCCTATGACTAAGAAAAAAACAAAGAGAATACTAATAACAGGAGCAGCTGGTCAGATAGGCTCAGAGTTAACCATTGCTCTCAGAGAGAGATACGGTGCTGATAATGTTATAGCAACAGGTAGAAAAACCAAACCAAATGACACATTATTAAAATCAGGACCATTCGAATATGTAGATATATGCGACAGAGAGAAACTAGGGCACATAGTTGACCGATACGATATAGATACAATTTATAACATGTCAGCTATATTATCAGCAGTAGGTGAAAAAAACCCGTTACAATGCTGGGATGTGAACATTAATGGTTTATTCAACATATTAGAAGTAGCCCGGGAGCGAGATATGAACCGTATTTTTATACCTAGCTCCATAGCTGTATTTGGGCCAAGTACACCAAAAAACAATACACCTAACGATACAATACTGAAACCCTCAACCATGTATGGTATAACCAAAGTAGCAGGTGAACTACTAGGGGATTATTATTATCATAAATATGGTTTAGATGTTAGAGGTATAAGGTATCCTGGTATTATAAGTAGCGAAACACTACCTGGTGGTGGTACTACTGATTACGCTGTTGAGATATTCTATGAGGCTATAAAGAAAAAGAGGTACACCTGCTTTGTCAAAAAGGATACAGTATTGCCGATGATGTATATGCCTGATTGTATAAAAGCTACTATACTGCTCATGGAGGCTGACGTATCCAAGCTAAAACATCACTGTGATTTTAACCTAGCAGCTATGAGTTTCTCAGCAGGTGAGCTAGCAGATGAGATAAAAAAGCATATACCTGAGTTCAAATGCGAGTATAAACCTGATTTCAGACAGGCTATAGCTGATTCATGGCCTAAAAGTATTGATGATTCAGCTGCCAGAGAGGAATGGGGTTGGAAGCCGTCATATGATCTATCAGCTATGACCAAGGATATGCTTGAAAAACTAACAGAGCGATATAAAAAAGGTCAGTTATAAACCTAACAATTACAAAAAGTAGTAAACCAAACACAGTGATAAACAAAGGTTTTTTTAAGCAGGGTTTTGGGTTATTTTCATACCTTTCTTTTTTCTACTTATCATAAAAACAAGTGAATGATAGAAAGTTTTATCAGTAACAAAGACCTTAACATAAATAAAAAAATAGAGGTGGATAATAAACTTGGCTGAGGAAGTAGGAGTGTATATGTCCAATAGTTATGAGACCATAAGGAGTTATCTAGGGAGTGAGGCTGATTACCTGTTGAATCATAAATGTGAGAGGATACCTAGGGAGCAACTGCATCTCCCAGGTCCTGATTTCATAGATCGTGTGTTTAAGGATTCTGATAGACCCGTACAGGTTCTAAGGAGTTTAAAAGAGATATTTAATCATGGTAGACTAGGAGGCACAGGTTACTTATCAATATTACCAGTTGACCAGGGTATAGAACATTCAGCTGGTGCATCCTTCGCCCCTAACCCTATCTATTTTGACCCTGAGAATATAATAAAGCTAGCTATAGAAGGTGGATGTAACGCTGTAGCATCAACACTAGGTGTACTAGGTTCATTATCCAGAAGGTATGCTCATAAAATACCATTCATAGTTAAAATAAACCATAATGAACTACTCACATACCCTAACAAGTTCGATCAGGTCATGTTCGCCAAGGTTGACCAGGCGTGGGAGTTAGGCGCGGTAGCTATAGGTTGCACCATATACTTTGGTTCGCCAGAGTCAACAAGACAGATACAAGAAGTAAGTGAGGCTTTCCATTATGCTCATGAGTTGGGTATGGGTACTATACTATGGTGCTATCTAAGAAACCCTGATTTCAAGATAGATGGTAAAGATTACCATACCTCATCTGATCTAACAGGGCAAGCTAATCATTTAGGAGCAACTATAGAAGCTGATATTATAAAACAGAAACAACCAACTATAAACGGTGGATACGTAGCGTTAAACCAGAAGGGTGTAAAATACGGTAAGATAGATAATAGGGTTTATACCGAGCTGACTACTGATCATCCTATAGACCTAACACGTTACCAAGTATTAAACTGTTACATGGGTCGTGTTGGTTTAATAAACTCTGGCGGAGAAGCAGGTGAGAATGACCTAGTGCAAGCGGTGCGTACAGCAGTTATCAACAAGAGAGCAGGTGGTATGGGACTGATATCTGGTCGTAAAGCATTCCAGAAACCTATGAATGAGGGGATAAAGATACTACATGCCATACAAGACGTTTATCTCTGCAAAGAGATAACCATAGCATAAAAACCTTGTCTGATTTTCATATCATATATGATATGATACTCCATATTTAATATCGTCTTATCAGGCATCATATCATATTTGTTATAATGATTGATATATACACTGCTTAATTATAATTACTGATATCATTGATTATAACATATTTGATACGATTATTAACCCCCGTGTAAATCATTATAAATAAAAACTTTGATAACACGTATTATCTGATAATCATTTTGAATTATGACCATATCAACAAAGCCATTAGATAACATCAAAAAATATTTACTAGGTGTAATACCAGATCATCTACTAGGAAAGATACCAAATAGATGGGATAAGATAGGGGACGTACTGATACTTAAAATACCAGACATACTCAAACCTTATAAAAATATAATCGCAGAGGCTTATGCTAAATACATCAAATGCCGAGCTGTACTTAACGATACATCAGGCATACAGGGTGTTTATAGAGAACCAATGGTTGAACACCTCTACGGAGCACAAGATACAAAAACTATCCATGTGGAAAACAATATTAGATACCACCTTGACCCGCAACATATAATGTTCTCCTCAGGCAACATGCATGAACGCATACGCATGTCCACTATATCAAACAGAGAGGAAACTGTTATTGACCTATTTGCGGGTATAGGCTACTTCACATTACCAATAGCAGTATATAGCAGACCATGTAGGATATACGCTTGTGAGATAAACCCTTTAGCTTATAACTTCCTGGTTCAAAACATAACACTAAACAATGTTAATGATATTGTCCAACCATTAATAGGTGATAACAGAGTAGTAGCACCTAGAAACACAGCTGATAGAGTAATACTAGGTTATCTACACAGATCAATAGATTATATACCTTTAGCTTTAGAATGCTTAAAGAATCATAAAGGAGTTATACATTACCACGGCTTACACCCTGAAGAAGATATACCTAACAAACCATTAAAAAAAATATCAGATATAGCTAAAGAATATAATAGAAAGATCCATCTGGATAAATATGTACATGTTAAATCATATGCTCCTCGTATAAATCATATAGTGCTAGACATTACATCAAGATGAAGAAACATGAATAAAAAAATAAGATTGATAATCTATCATTCAGATGAAGACGACCCTAAAAAATGCACGGCTAAGAAGATGCATAGATTAGGCTTAGCTACACTATATGATAAACTAGGTTCAATACCCAGAAAAAGTATACTCCTTAACCCTTACGCTGAGAAGAGCTTATCACAAGAGGATAGAAACTTAGCTGAAAAATATGGGATAATAGCCTTTGATTGCTCATGGAAACACGCTGAAGAACACTTCAAGAAAAGAGAGCATAACTTAGAGGCACGTGCATTACCTTTCCTAATAGCAGCTAACCCTATCAATTACGGCAAACCCTTTAAATTATCAACACTTGAAGCATTCGCTGCAGCATTATACATAATAAACAAGGTTGAACAATCCAAAGAATTATTAAATATATATAAATGGGCACCTCATTTCCTTAATATGAATAAAGAGTTACTAGAAAAATATAGAAAAGCTAAGAGTAGTAATGAGATTATAAAGATCATGAAAGAGCATCTACAAATAGATTAAAACAATGAAGACATACACCGTCTTCTTATCGTATTATTTAAGTAGTTCTAAACTGTTCCGACATAAAAAATAGTGAAAAAAAACGGTGATGCCTGTGAAGAAGAAAAAAAGAACACACGAGTTAGAATACTTCTTCAAACCACGTAGCATAGCTGTTGTAGGCGCATCAAAAAACCCTATAAAAATAGGGCATGCTGCTCTCAAGAATATACTAGTATCTGATTACAATTGTAAACTATACCCTGTTAACCCTAACGAAGAAGAGATATTAGGTTTAAAATGCTACCCTAAGTTAACAGCTATATCCGACCCTATTGACTTAGTAATAATATCAGTACCAGCTGATCTAGTGGCAGGTATACTAAAAGACTGTGTGGAGAAGAAAGTTAAGTACGTCATAATTATATCATCAGGTTTCGGAGAGATAGGAAACCACTCCGGAGAAGAAGAAATAAAGAATATACTCAAAGGTACAGGCATACGCATACTGGGACCTAACACCATGGGCTACAAAAACCCATCCGATAGCCTTGACTGCTCCTTCGTGTTTGGTATGCCTCGTAAAGGAGAACTTGCGCTTATAAGTCAAAGTGGAGCATTAGGTATGGGTATGATATACCTCGCTAACAACGAGTTCGTAGGTTTATCCAAAATCATAGGCGTAGGAAACAAGATCGACATAGATGACGATGATCTAATAGATTACTTCGCTAACGACCCCAACACAAAGGTTATAGGTTTATACATAGAGAGTGTGAAAGACGGCAGAGCGTTCATGAACAGCGTGAAAGCATGCGACAAACCCATCCTAGTAGTTAAATCAGGCCGTAGCAAAGCAGGTGCACGCGCCACAGCCTCCCATACAGGATCCATGGCTGGTAGCGATGATCTATACTCAGCAGCTATCAAACAAGCAGGGGGTATAAGATGCAGAGACCTTGTAGAATTATTTGATATGGCTAAAGCACTCGCTGGTCAACCACCTGCAAAAGGTAACCGTGTAGGCATCATCACAAATGGCGGGGGCTTAGGTATACTATTAACTGATGCATGCGAAGAAAATGGTTTAACAGTACCTAAACTATCAGAGAAAACCTTCAACAAGATGAAAAAGATACTACCAAGTGTTATAACACCAAACAACCCTGTTGACCTCGTGGCTGATGCAGGCTTCTATAGGTACTACGCTTCAACATTAGCACTACTTGAAGACACAAATATAGACGGTATCATAGTCGCATCTGTACATGCTGGTTACGCTAGACCACAAGAGTACGTCGGTGCTATACTCAAAATGGTTCATCAACAGAGACTGCATCATGAATACGAAAAACCTATACTTGGATGCTGGGTTGGCGGTAGAGAATTTGAGGACCTTGTCCTTGACTTGAAAGCAGTAGGAGTACCAATATATCCTTCATCATGGCGTTGCGCTAGAGCGATGATGGCTTTATACTTAGAAGGAGAACGAATAAAAAGAGAAAGAAAAAATAAGAAGAAAAAACACAGATAACAACAAACAAAGTTTACATTCTTAAAAATCATTTAAAAAGAGATAAAGATACTACAAAAAACTGTTTTTCATCTTCAGTAGATAACAACAAAAAAAAATTGAAGCAAAAATTTAAATAAACAACTATATTATGATTTCTTAAATAAATTTATAGAAAAAAAGGGGGTTGAACTAAATGAGTATTTTTATTAAAGTAAAGAAAAATTGGGGCAGACTACTTTTCGTTTTATGTATTATAGCGACGTTAATGATCGCTATACCAACAACAGGGTATCAGCAGTCAAACATAAACGATCACACAGAAGGATTGCCCTCATCTCAAATGCTAGTTAGAATACAACTCTCCAATAGAGAGATAACATTACCTAAAGATATTGAGATTGTTGGTGGTAGACCTGGTGAATGGCTTGATATAATTATACCAAGAGAGCGATGCCATGAATTAACAGATATGAATATCACGTTCACAGTAATTATAGAAGATGTAGAAGCATATAGCAATCTGGTAAGAGGGAGCTACCATACATTAGCTGAGATAGAGCAGATAATGCAGACAATAGCAACGAACTATCCGTCTATAACCCGCCTCTACAGCATAGGAGGAACCTATCAGAACCGACAGATATGGTGCATTGAAATAACAGATAACCCTGGAGTAGCAGAGGGTGAACCAGGTGTATTCTTCATGGGTCTACATCATGCCCGTGAATGGCCAACAGTTGAGATCTGCTTATACATCGCGAATCAACTAACATCATTATATGGATCAGACCCAGTAATCACCAACATGGTTAATAATCGTAGAATATGGATAGTACCATGTGTAAACCCAGATGGGTACTACAGAAGCCATGACCAAGGGGTAGACTGGAGGAAAAACATGCATTACTTCCCGCAATATGGGACAACAGGAGTTGACCTCAACAGGAACTATGAAGGCTCCTGCGATGGTAACATACTAGGAGCATGGGGCTCCATCCATGCAGCATCAGTAACACATAAACCCTCCCAAGAGACATATTGTGGACCCGGACGAGCTTCTGAGTTAGAGACTCAAGCAATACGTGATCTATTTTTGAATAATGACATATGCGCAAGTATCAGCTGGCATACTTATGGCGAGCTAGTGATGTGGCCCTGGGGGTACGGATCAGCGACAACACCAGACAACCAGTATCTGGTATCCATAGGACAACAGATCGCTTCACGGATCACACGTGATAGCGGAAGTGGAACGTACACACCACAACAAAGCTACGTTTTATACCCGACAACTGGTGATACTGACGACTGGGCATACGGGTACGCTCATTATGTCCAAGGTAGAAACACCTTCGCTTACACTATAGAGGCTTGCTCACAATTTCAACCATCTGCGAGTAAACTAGATCAAATATGCAAAGAAAACTGGGATGGAGCATTATACCTACTGCAAGAATCTGCAAATATCCAAAACGTTGTACCAAGGGTTATGCCACCAGTATTTACAGACGTGATCAAAGGGTTAAATGGAAATTACACACTAAAATGGAGAAATAAAAACCCTATGGCGAACCCTGATTACTACCAACTTGATGAGTTAACGGGGTTCACCACGATTCTTGATAACGGAGAATCAGGCACAAACCTATGGAACCTAGAAGGATTCTCACTCTCAACACAGAGATACTATTCACCAACCAATAGCTACAAGAGTCGAAATGTGAACAAGGATTGCTCTGCTATGACCAGTGTCTATCCACTACCAGTTACTAAAAATACTGCCCTCTCATTCTGGTGCTGGTACAATATAGAAACAGATTATGATAAAGCCTTCGTTGAGGTTAGCACAGATAAAAGATACTATGAAATATTAGACTCTTTCACAGGATCATCAGGCTCATGGTTAAAGAAAACATATAATCTAAGTAAATATGAAGGCGCCTCTGTGTACATCCGGTTCAGATATACGACTGATGCTGCAACCTTAAATGAAGGATTCTATATTGATGATATATACCCAACACCGTATTTCTCAAATGTGAATACACTATCTGCCTCGATTGTAAACACATCGTTCACGGTTCATAATAGACCTGAAGATGATTATTATTACCGTGTTAAAGGTCATAACCCTCAGAGAGGATGGGGAGATTACAGTCCACTTAAAAAAGTACACATTCGCGTCTACATCCTAGGAGACATCAATTGCGATGGTGCTGTGAATTTCGGTGACATCAACCCGTTCATACTAGCACTCACAAGCGGAGAAACAGCATACTATCAGAAATACCCAGATGGTTACTACTACACAGCTGACATAAACCAAGATGGATATGTTGATTTTGGTGACATAAACCCGTTTGTAAGATTACTAACAGGTGGATAAACCAAATATATAAAAAAATCCTCTCTCTCTTTTTTTATTCTATTTTTCTGTCTTAATTCGATGATTGTTCTATAAAATATATAAATATATGCTAAGATAATATATTAAAACAAGATATAATGTAACGTAATCAGAAGAGTATGGGAGTATGAAAAATAACCCTTTGAAAACAATAGTCCTAACAGGTTTCATCATTCTTTTGATATTCTTTAACATACAATTACCAATTGTGATAACATCTAACACAACTGCAGTAATTGCCCTTAGTGGTAAAAAACAGATAACACCACCAGGGAAAGTGAGTTATCCAGATGATTTATCAAGTCATAATAACTCAGCTGATTATCTTATCATCACAAGTGATTATTTCTATAACCCTGCAAGAAAAGATTTTCTGAGTGGAACACAAAACAACAAGTTAAATGAGCTAGCACATTGGCGTGCAATCTATAATGGATTTGATGTCGCTGTTGTAAATGTGAACAACTCTTTTATTGGTGGAAATATTGATACAAAGATAAAACAATTTATTAAATATGTTTACAACAACTGGTCAGCACCGCATCAACCTGATAATCATTGCGAATACATCCTTCTTGTTGGTGATACACCGTTTATTACGTCACACTTTACAATCAATTATTTAAATAAACAGTGTGTTAGTGATCGATGGTTTGTCTGTCTCGATGGAGAAAGCGACATACTCCCTGAAATTATGATCGGTCGATTCTCTGTAGATGATCAAACCGAGTTAGATGTTATTGCAGAAAAAACAATTCTCTATGAAAAATATCCTGAGCCTGGTGATTGGCAACATAACGTACTTATGGCTCAGGGTACTTGGGCGCCTTTTTTCAACTACTCTTTTATAAAAGAGGTACTACTTGAAAACAGTGGATGGAACGTAACAGAAGTTTTTTATCCCCAAATAAACAATGAAACTATTGTCAATGCAATCAACCGCGGAGTTAAAATGATCTATTACTGCGGTCATGGCGACTATACTACGTGGGAGATTAATTTTGGTTTGTATACTTTTGAATATTTAGAAAACGGATATAAACTACCGGTTGTTATCACCTCTTCTTGTTATACCGGATCATTTCAACTAGATAATAAAGATTGCTTAGGCGAAGTTTTTCTGAATTCACCTGGTAAAGGTGCAGTTGCATACTATGGTGCATCGACAGAAGGAGGAAACAGCAAATTCTCATATTATGCTCTTAAGTCAGTATTTGAAAATTTTACTTATTCGATAGGTAACATTATTGACTATCTAATTTATCACACCTACGAAGATAACGGGGGGAACATTGAATATAATCTACTTGGAGATCCCGCCCTTGATCTTTCTGGTTCTGTTGGTTTTCCAGAGAGACCTGATCTAACCATCTCCCATTTAGATATATCCCTTGATCCAGAGAATCTCACTACGGAAGATAAGCAGGCAAATATTACAGCGACCATCTCGAATATAGGTGGGAATGAAGCAGAGAACATTGTAGTCAGATTTCTTGCTGTTGACCGTTATCACGGTAGGCGCTTTATCATCGGGGAGAATATAATACCCCAGATACTACCAAAGACACATTACACTCTTCGTCAAATATGGAATATTTCTGAAGAGATGGGAAAACGATCTGTCCTTATACAGATTGACCCTGAGAATACAATTTCTGAAGCATATAAGTTAAACAACCAAGCCGGTATTAACATCATGATATATCCTATTACCACCTATGTTGATGATGATTTCAACGAAAGCACACCCGGATGGAGTCTAGATCATTTCGCTAAAATACAAGAGGGGATTAACATGGTTGGAATCAATGGGACGGTTATTGTCAACCCTGGAATATATCAAGAAAATTTAGAAATTCTAAAACCTCTTACTCTTAGAGGTGTAAGTAAAAGTACCACCTCAATTATTGCAATGGAAAAAAATAAATGTATTATTAGAATCACAGCGGATAACGTAAATGTAACAGGTTTTACTATCACCAAAGGGCAGTACTGTGGTATTGAGTTATACGATGTGTGTAATGTTACTATCGTAGATTGTGTACTTACTCAGAATAATTTTGGTATACTCTTTGGGAAAAACACTAGATGCGCCATCTTTGACTGTTTACTCACTCAAAATAATTACAGTATATATCTCACAGGTGCCACCTGGAATACTATCACAAAAAACAGAATCACAAATAATCACAAAGCCGGTATCAATATTACCACAGGCTCTAATAATAACACTATCATACAAAACGTTATCATAAATAATGCAAAAAGAGGTATTTCTATTGACAAACCTTTTTTCGGGTCAAAAGAATCAAAAAATAACCGTATCTATCACAACACATTCATCAACAACAACCCAGATGTTTATGATCGATATCGGAATTTCTGGGATAATGGATACACTGGTGGCGGGAATTACTGGTACGATTGGGCTTATTATACTGATGATTTCCAAGGACCAGAGCAGAACAACCCTGGGGCTGACGGTATCATTGATCAAGGATTACCCAGTGGTGGTTTGAAACCCTATCCTATACAAGGACCTGGAGGGAACCAAGACAAGTATCCATTGAAACATCCATTCATATTAGGTGATATGAACCTTGATGGCAAAGTTGACTTTAATGACATTGATCCTTTCGTACTAGCATTGGCGGTACCAGGGCGATACCAAGAACGATACAGTATGCTACCAGTTTTACATGGTGATATCAACCAGGATGGAAGACTTGATTTCGGTGATATAAACCCGTTCATACAAGTATTGATTTCTCTTCAAATATACTGAGAGAATAAATGGTTATAGCTTATTCTTCTTTTTTTCTATTACGGCTTTTGGCATGGCTCAAAATTTTCCAATATTTCGTAAAGGAATTGAACTCATCTCAATTACACGTAACATTAGCTTTGTAAAGGCTAAAATAATCAAACCACGCAGCGTCTGTCATCTCATCTTTTTTGTTCGAATCTTTTCAAATAAAGTTTATAAGATTAAGCACTATAATAAGGATTATTGGTGATATTGGAGGGATAGATCAAAGATGTTAACTGCAAGGATTTCTTCTTTTATAATCTGTGTGGTAATGTTAATACAATGTATGGGTTTTTCTTGGTGTATTCTAGGTGAAGGGGATACAGTAGCGCCTGAGATACGTAACACAAGGCAGGATAAATATGTGATCCGCCCTGGTGAATCTGTGTTGTTATCTGCTCAAGGACGTGATGATGTATCGCTTGGGTGGGCTTGGTTGATGACAAATGAGAGTGGCGAATGGAAACGTGTATATACTGGTTTACCAGGTTGGTTGTATTCACGGCAGATTGTTATTCATCATGAATTTGTCGAGGGTGATCTGGTTGATTTCCCTGTTTTTATTAGATGTACGTTCTCTGATTTTATCAGTCGTGCTCAATCTGATGGTGATGATTTTGTCTTTGTGAATGTTAGTGGTCAGCGTTTGTCCCATGAGATTGAATATTATAATAGCGGGACTGGTGAGCTTACCGCATGGGTGAAGATACCATTTTTGAGTGCGTCGACTGATACTGTCTTATATCTATGCTATGGGAATTCAACATGTGGTAATCAGGAGGATAAAGAGGGTACATGGAGTAATGGTTTTATCATGGTTCATCATATGAGTGGTTCCTCGTGGGATAAACTTAAGGATAGTAGTAGTAATCATTGGGATGTTAGCAGTATGGGTGGCAACCCTGCTTTCAACCAAGTCGGTATGATTAACAACTGTGTAGGTTTTGGTGGTGCTGGTGATTATCTCAAAGTTAATAAATTCTGTTTACCTGTTGACAGTTCCTATACTGGTTCAGCTTGGGTTTATGTGGATGGTAAACCCGGGGAACGACGGTACGTATTTGAGGGGGATGGGGATTATGGTATATCTCTACAGGTATGTACCAATGAAAGTTTTCTTAGTACATCTCGTACCTCTACAGGTGCAATATATTGTTATAGTACCACCAAGGTTAATGTTTCAAATCCTAAGTGGTTTTATGTTTGTACCAGGGCAGATGCTCTCCTTGATTTGTTAGATATCTTTGTGAATGGAAAAAAAGAGAACAGTGTACAGATCCAAGGGGTAATAAACCAAGAGAATCAAGGTTTAAACATAGGTACATACCGCAATAATAATGCAAATTGGATGAAAGGTTTGGTTGACGAGATTCGTGTTTCTAATGTTCCACGTAGTGATGCTTGGATTAAAACTGAGTATAATAATATAGCGTATTTGTCGTCTTTTATGAGTTTTAGTGATGGTTCACCGATGAGGATGATTGGAAATGATCAATGGCAATGGGTTAATTTTACTTGGTTTAATCCTTCTGTTCCTGTGGGTTCTCGTGTTGGTTTCCGGGTTTTTTTTAATGATAGTAGTGGTAATCAAGTAGGATCATCAATATTGAGTGTGCTTGTGTTGTATGCTCATAATCCGCCAAATACTCCAATTAAGCCCAGGGGGGCTACTTCTTGTTATATTGGTGTTGAGAGTGTGTACTCGGTTGATCCTGTGATTGACCCTGATAATGATCCTGTTTATTATATGTTTGATTGGGGTGATGGAAACGATAGTGGATGGATTGAGACACCTTCTGCGGTTCATAAATGGTCTAATACTGGTGTGTATAATGTTAGGGTGAAGGCTAGGGATGTTTATTATGAGGAGAGTGGTTGGTCTGAGTTGTTATCTGTAGAGGTGTATAGTGTGGAGTTAGGATTGTTGATGGAGTGTCCATCATCGGTTGTGGAGGGGGAGAGTTTTACAGTGTCTGTTTCAGTGGCTGGTGTACCTGTTAGCGATGCTGAAGTGAGTTTTGTTGGGAGGGTTTTTGTGACTGATAATAGAGGTGAAGTGGTTTTGGTTGCTCCTATGGTTGAGTGTACAACTGAGTATATGTTGGTGGTGAATAAAGCGGGTTATAGATCTGGGTCTGCGGTGGTTTTAGTGTTGGATGGGGAGCGTGCACGTGGTTGGATCTGGGGTCGTGTGAGTAGTAAGGGCGTGGTGGTATCTGGTGCTGATGTATGTGCGTTGCTTGTAGGGGGTGGTGTTACACCTGTATGTTCAGTTACTGATGGGGATGGTTTATTCTCTTTGTTGGTGCCTGTTGGTACGTATAGAGTTGAGGTGAGTAAAGAAGGGTATGTTTCAATGATGAAGCATAGTATCTTGGTTAGAGAGAATGAAGCTGTTGGCGTTAATTTTCATTTGGAGTCTTTAACAGGAGGTTTTTCGTCGTCTAAGAAGGATCTCTTTGAGTATGTGATTCAATACGGTGTTAAGGAGGGTATGGTTGGAGGTGAGATCTTTATTCAGAGGAATGGATCTGGTGCGGTGTTAACGTATGATGCGCGTTTGTCATTGGAGCTAGTTTCTGCTGGTAAGGATGATGTTTTTAGATGTTTGGTGAGTGGGTCTGATGGTATTAATGGTACTGTTCTTGCTTTTCAGATAGAGGATCCGAGTGTGATTTTTAATCAGCGGGTAGTTGATCTTCAGGGCGTGGTAGTTGAGTTTGATGGTGAGCGTATTGATATGGCTTCTGATTCTGGTGATGTTTTTGGTAAGTTTAGGGAGAGTGATAAGCCTTTATGGGCGGGTTTGCTTACTAAGAAGTTGTACATACTTGTCCTGGTTCCTGGTTTTAGTGAACATGAGATTACGATTTCTTATGTTGGGCGTGTTACTGGTGTGGGTGGTATTCTTGGGGTTTTAACGTATTTTTTAACAAGTGTTTTTGTGTTTGGTGTTTTTGTTGCTCCTATGTTGTTTAATATTGTTCGTCGTCGGCGGTATCTACGCGGTGTTTGAGGCAAGGTAAAATCTTATATCCTCTTTTTTTATTATTTGATTATATTTATTTACATGGTTGGTGGAGAATGGAGATGGAAGGGGTTATTCTAAGTGCTGGTGTCACGTTTTTCTCTCTAGGTTTACTCGTGATTTCTCTAGTGAGTTATATGAGGTATAAAAATGTGAAATTATTGTTTATTAGTTGTGTTTTTTTAGTGTTTTTTGTGAAGGGGTTGTTTTTGAGTGTTCGTTTGTTTTTCTTTGATGTTTCTTTTGTTGATGTGTTGTTTTCTGGTTCTCTTGCTGGTTTGTTTGATTTGGTGATCCTTGTGTTGTTGTTTATTGCAACATTGAGGAGATAAATGTTTATGGGTGAGTTCTTAGAGAAGGATGTGTTGCAGCGTTTGTATGTTCTTATTTCTAATAGACCTGGTCTTAATCTTAGTGAGATCGCTGAGATTATAGGTTTAAGTGTATCTGAGGTTGAGCAGTATTTGCAGATCCTGGAGAGACAGGGTGTTCTCGTTATAAGTTATGATGAGGGTTATCCTAAGTATTTCATTGATGATAAACAGATGACGCCTCGTGATAAAAGAACCTTGGAGGTGCGTCGTCGTATTTATGATTTGTTGATAAAAAATCCTGGTTTGTATTTGAGTAGGATCGCAGAGTTATTGGATATGAGTATTCCTCTCACTGATTATTATCTTCTTAGTATGGAGCGAGATGGTGAGATTGTTACTGTGAAAGATCCTCATGGGTATTATAAGAGGTATTATATAAAAGAGGATAAGTTATCTGAGTGGGAAGCGTGTATTCTTGATGTTCTGCAGAGGAGGATTCCTTTATGTATTATTTTGATACTGTTGAAGAAAAATGTTGTTCAGCATAAAGAGATCATGAAGAAACTACGTCTTAAACCATCTACTCTGTCTTATCATATAGAGCAGCTACTTGAACGAGGGATTATTGAAAGTTGTATGACGGGAGATGAAAAAGGTTATGTGTTAAAAAACAAGGAAGATGTTATAAGGGTTTTGAGGAAGTATGAGTTTCATATTGAGATTAATATACTATCTGAAGGGTTCAAGGATCTATGGGATGGTTTTCATTATCATAAGTAGAAGTTTATAGTTAATCTGTATCTGGGTGGGTTCTACGTCGTCTTTAGTACGAGACGTATGATGAGTTGTGAATATCTTTCGGAAAAGATTATATGATATGGTATCGTCACTCTGTCTTTTTTTATTGGTTATAATGGGATAGAGTCAGGGTTGTGTAAGTGGATAATCTATACGGTAATAATTGTAAAGATATTCTGATAATGATTGTACAATATCATTTAAATACTGTTTTTTTCAACATTTAGAAGCAAGATAAGAACATGTGAGGAGACCTAAGAATGTTCACTTCAAGGGTGCGTATGCATTCATGCTTCATTAATATACTCTTATTAATAGTTGTATCTAGTATGATTATATTATCATTTTTTAATTCAGGGGTTTTTTTTGTGATGAAGGTTAGATCTGAGAATAACTATGTTTATAATGGTGGGTCGTCTGCTGGTACAAAGCCAGTTGCGTGTTTCACATGGTCACCAGTTTTACCTAGTATCTATGAACCAGTTTTTTTTGATGCGTCATGCAGCTATGATCCTGGTTTTATGAGTAAAAATTTTGAGATGAAAAATACCCAAAATACGAATAATGGTGCATCATCTGCGTTATTGATGGATTTTAATGGTTCAAATGATCCTAAGTTGAAATCAGAGGTAGATGGTGTAGTGAATACTGGAGGGGGTGATAGCGGTGGTGATGGTTTAGGGATGGCTTATGTAATTGAGACGCAACCTGATGAACAAAACAACCATGTAGTGTATCCTGGTTGTATCGTTTCATATGAATGGGATTTTGGTGATGGGAATGTATCATTTGCAAAGAGACCTGTACATAGTTACACAAAAGAAGGAGTGTACAATGTAACCTTAAGAGTCATTGATAATGATAATGAGTCTAATACAACTACACATAGTATCGTGGTTATACCGTCACAGGGACCTGGTGGGAACAAGCCACCTGTTGCGGTTATTGACTTTATCACTCCTAATCCCGCAGAGAGAGGGATGAGGGTTTCATTTAAAGGTCATGGTATTGATCCTGATGATTATATCACCGCTTATCAATGGATATCCTCCTGGGATGGTTTGATAAGTACACAACCATCATTTGATACATCAGCTCTATCTGCAGGTGTTCATATCATTACATTCAAAGTTAAGGATAAGGAGCAATGGTCATCAGCTGTTGAGAAAAAACTTATTATTAATATTCCACCAGTTGCTCAGATAGAAGGGGCTAGTCTTATCATGGCGGGTCGTGAGATTTGTTTTGACGGAGCTCGTAGTTTTGATCCGGATGGGACTATCATCTCCTATGAATGGAGTTTTGGTGATGGAGAAAATAAGAGAGGTGTTACATCATTTCATGTTTATATTAATCCAGGTATGTATATTGTCTCGTTAAAAGTAACTGATAGCCTTGGGGGTGTTGGTGTAGCGACTACCCGGGTTAAAGTGGTAGCTGGTGTACCCTATGCTGATGCTGATGGTCCTTACATAGGGCACATTAATCAGGTTATAATCTTTAATGGATCTAAAAGTATGGATCCTGATGGTGTTATCAAGGAGTGGTACTGGGATTTCGGTGATGGGAATAATAGTACTGGGATGGTTGCATCACATGTTTACAAACATAAAGGGGTTTATAGGGTTACATTAACTGTCTTGGATGACGATGGTGCCAGTGATACTGATATTACTAATGTGACTATTATTGAAAATAATCCTCCTAGTAAACCTGTATTGAAGGGGGTTAAGACTGGTAAAACCAATGTGGAGTACTGGTATAGTGCATTATCAATAGACTCTGAGGGTGATATGAAATCATATGTTTTTAACTGGGGTGATAATACCAGTTTTGCATCCTTGCTGTTCCCGAATGGGACTCTTGTCTCCGCTTCTCATTCATGGGATAAACCTGGTAAGTATATTGTTAGGGTATCTGCTATTGATGAGTATAATGCTTGTTCAGAGTACGCTGAGATGACTGTGGTTATTGAGTGTGCAAGTGTTTACTCTGCGGTTAGTACATCAGGGTTTATACTCCCATCTGAGAATCATGTAATAATTCTTATTGTGTTAAGTCTTATTATTTTATCTATAATAATGATCGTTATGAGACTTAGAAGAGTGAGATCAGGTTTTACACGTGAATAAATCCTCATGTATTTTCTTGATGTTTTTGTTCATGTTAAATTTTTGTTGTTGATGAATAAAGTATCCTATCGGTTTTTTTACTATATGTTACTGTTTTCATGTTTGTATCAAATTTTTATATTGAGCATAGTGGGTGGAATAAAAGATTTTTTATCAGGGTGGATAATATACGTCTGGTATTTTAAAAAATGAAGAGGCAGATAAGGATTCTAGGTATAGATGATGCTCCTTTTACATTCCAGGATTATAAAACCATGGTTATTGGTGTGATTATGCGCGGAGGGGAGTATCTAGAATGTGTGCTGCGTGGTGAGATAACAATAGATGGTGATGACGCTACCGATACCTGTATTAGTATGATTAAAAAAACAAGGTATCATAAACAACTAAAAGCAGTAATGTTTAACGGTGTGACACTTGGTGGTTTTAACATTGTTGATATCAACATGGTTTATAATGAGACAGGTATACCTGTTATCACTATTACAAGGGATAAACCTGATCTAAATAGTATCAGGAGGGCTCTTCAGATGCATTTCGAAAACTGGATGACTC
>JAVYLV010000011.1:0-26730 GCA_038740425.1 Thermoplasmatota archaeon
GTTCAATCTTTTATTTTTTTTATAGTTCTAAAGCTTTAGCAGGGCATTCACCGATGCACGTACCGCAGTCTATACAGATGTCAGGGTTAACCTTAGCTTTCTCTTCTATTGTTATAGCTTCTACAGGGCATATCTCTGCGCATGCGCCACACGCAGTGCAGTCTTCTTTCTTAACTTTAACAACCATACCTCTCATTGTCTCCTTATTTAAATTCTATACTATTTTAATGACTAATATACACCATGCTTTTTTTATCTTTTCTATCTTAAATGATACCATCTTTTTTAGATGTAATCGAGATCTATACCACAGTATGAACTGAGCTCATCATGCAAAGATTTTAAACGCTTAGCATACTCATGATGACCCTTAGCTAAAGCCTTGTTGATTTCATTGATAACTGGTTGTCTTTTAGAACCCTCTACCAGATTATCCGCATGGCAGACTATTTTTTCCTCAAGTGTTCTAGGCATATAATTCTTAACAGGTAAACCTAAATGTTCAGCCTCTTTTTCTGGTATACCCGCGCCTATATGCCTCTCTATAACATTAACTAAGGATTTAGGTAATCCTATCTCTCTCGCTATACATGCACCCTCTACAGCATGCCTGATACCATGTGTTCTACCTCTACCTATATCATGTAGTAAAGCACCAGCTGTAACCAATGCTATATCAACGTTTTTCAATCTTTTAGCTATCCTTAGAGCTACATCGCATACTGCTTTACAATGATTGATAACTTCATCTGAGCAACCATATTCGCGGAGTAACTTAACGCAATACTCTGCATCAGGTATTTTGTTCATATGTTCAACTCTTTGTTTTTATACAGATGGTGTTATTTACTTTTTACATGTTACTATCTTTTTGCCTTTATTCATTGGGATTATCTTCAATTCACCTTTGAAATCCTTCTTTAACCAGGTCTTGTTGGTGTAACGATCGAGGAATAATGCTAATGCAGCAATCTCAGAGTGTGGTTGGTTACCAACTGATATGTTAAAATCGGATATCTCGTATATATCTCCTGGTACCTTCTCTGATCCTACAATCACTAGTATATCCTTCTTTGAATCTATTTTCTTAACGGTTTCTTCAAGATCCGCACCGTACATGGTTAAATGAATAATCTGCCCATTCCATTGTTTAAGTAAATGTTTACGGTTAACCCCTGTTTCAATCTTGAAGTCACCACCGAAACGTTTACAAACACTATTGATAGTCTCTTCTAGTTTTTTATCTTTAGTATCAACAAATATCTTATCAGCACCGAAAGCACGAGCAACAAGAGCTACATGTGTGGTAACACGTTTATCACGGTTAATACGATGACCTATACGATACACCGCTATCATTTTTTTATGTAACCTCTTTCCATTGTTTTACTCTAGTGTTAATGATTACATATAGTATACCTTTCCTTTTTGATAAATAGATAATCAACCTTCTTCTCAACTGATTCTTCATAAGATAGTGAAGTATCGTTTTTCTCTTTACTTTTTGGAGTCATAGAATCAATGATATCCTCAATTGTATGTATACTTTCCCATCTGCGTTGTCTCCAAAATTTATACTGATTATTAACTACAGTTTTTTTCATTTTACTGGTGTTTAATACCTTTGTGTAAAAATCAATTATGTTATCCTCTGATTCTTTGTTCTTGTTATATTGAATAGATGTATCTTCATTGGGTGTATTATAAACAATTTTATTTTTCATTGGCGCCCTCCCTTTATTCTAGTTTTTTTATAAAGAAAAACACAGAATAATACATAAAACTTTCCTTGATAAATATTACATCTTTTCTTTTAATTTCTAAATAGAGGTATAACAAAAAACTACTATCGTTATCATGTTTAATAATGAAAACATTTCTTATCAATAAATAATTTCTGAGTTTTTAGTATGAAAAATATTATATTCTATTCATCCTATAACAAAGACAAGAAATAAGCTGGGCTTATAGTCTAGTGGTTATGACGTCGCCTTCACACGGCGGAGGTCGCCGGTTCAAATCCGGCTAAGCCCATACCTTATCCTTTCAAGAAGAGAAAATACAATAAAGATTATTCAATAAGATGATTCATGATAAACAGAATCTTTAATCATTTTAGTAATTTGAAATCCTTCTAGATCAATGATGATTTTTTCAAATATTCAAACATTGTTGTAACCTGACTTTCTTCAACTTGTTCTATATCCCCGGTATCAAACTTTACAACCATCCATCTACTAGGTCGAGGATAGGTTCTAACAACAATACCTTTTCTGGCTGGTTTATCAGGCTCGTTGATATCCCCTACTAAAACTTCTACACCAACCCTTATACCACGTTCCTCTAACATTCTTAACCATCCCTCCTGTATCATCCTACAAAATAATTAATAATACGTGCAGAGGCATAAAAACTTTCTGCATGATTCAAGCATAGAGGAGAGATTTAAATACAATATCATGATATCTACAAATATCTCGAGGAGATAAAAAAGGGGATGTATGATAGTATGCTTAAAACAAGTAAAATCTTCATAACACTTATGGTAATGCTATTCTCAGTTAATCTGTTAATAATAATTGATAATGTTGAAGGAAGGGTAGAATTGTCTATTGTTGATTATTCATACGATCTTATAAAACAGGTGAAAAAAGGTCGTATCATGATGAGTAAATATAATATAACTGTTAAACTTCATAATTCAGGTGATGATGATTCAGGTAGGATAATGGTGCTTTTGTATGATGAGGAGATGGTTGATCCACAAACACGTACCCCTCTACCTTTAAACAAAACTGTTAATATCGGACCAGGTGAAACAAAGACAATAGTTTTCGAATGGAGTACAGGGTTATATAGAAATCAAAATATTACAATAAAGTATTACTTAGATAATCCAAAGATTCTACGTAACCAGTATAATAGTGGTTCGCTCACCTTTTTAATTGAAGTTACAAGCGGGCAATCTAACCCTGGGATACCTAATCTTAGCTTGGCTATGATATTAATCTCGATAGTTATTAGTATTTTAATACTAAGAAAGAGGAGATGATACCCTCTTTAATTAGATATGATTAAAAACAAGGATCAAATAAAATAATTATTGAAGAGTTCATCTCCTTTTGAAATATAACAAAACATTTTTTTCCAATCTTATTTACAAACTATCCTGGTTTTATCTCTTCTCCTCCTTTTTTAAGGTAACCTTCCCCATGAGCATTCTCTTGAGTTAATCTCCCGGGTTAAAAATCTAACAGTTACTATCATATAGCGGATTATTTCTGATAACATCTGTAAAATAAATTTTATAAATACATAGAGAAGACAGTAATTCTAAGGAAAAATAAGGGTATCAGGTATTAATGTTATGCGTACGCTAAGAAAGATAGATACTTTAATAATAATATTCCTAGTCGTATCATCTGCACTATTTTTTTATAGAGCTGGTTATCTGAACCCCTATCCACCTGAAGAAAAAAAAATTATTATACCTGATACTAAACCTTCTAATACCTCTACGGTGGAGGAGGACCTGATACCCCCTATATCTTTTATACCAGCCTATAGACGTGATGTATCACCTGAGGATGAGGGAGTACATTTCAACAAACTACGAATCAACAGGGAATGGTGGTACTTCTCAGCTGTTTTTAACGATAAAGATAGTGAGTTATATGGATGGGTGATCCAGATTAGTTTTAATCATATGGCACGTAGTGACCTGTTAGGTACTGGTAAACCTGATCTCATGGTTGTTACATTGTTGAGCCCTGATGGTGACGTCTATGGTGGTATAGTTAACAAGAAACGTAATCTTGGTGTGATAAATCAAGGTACTTTGATAGCTAGTTCTCCAGGTGTTAAACTACAATTTGAGGATTCTTGGGTTGAAGGAACATACCCTAGCTGGCATATCCACATTAAGGATGGGGATATCGATGCTAAACATGAGATAATAATAGATCTGGATTATCAGGCTAAATCATTACCTTTGTGGATACTAGGTAATAGGGCATTTGAAAAATCAGAGAGTACCCTAGCTAGCTATATCATACTAGGGTGTATGGTATCTGGTAGTATAAAAATCGATCAGAGGATATACAACGTTAAAGGAGTAGGGCATCATGAGCATACATGGACACCTATATCAACATCCAGGGAGCTTATAAACGGATGGGATTGGCTTAGTCTAGTACTAGATAACGGCTGGGTTATTCATATAAGTAACTACTATATCACACCTCAGGCTATAACAGAGAAGACTTCTCGTATAAACCCATTAGGTACTGTTATATTAACAACCGATAAAGGAGAGAGTATATTGGAGCTTAAGAATCTTGATGTTATTATAACAGGCGAAGATACCAGGGTATTCCCATTTGTTAACATGCCTACAGGGTTCAGCATAAAATCCAGGCCTAGTTTGAATCCTCTTTATGCTATAAGTCAATCATTGTTACTAGGCACAGGTGTAATTCTCACACTTGATATATCGATTAACACCTCATATAATAAGGTATGGCGTTTCCCTACTTACCTAGGTATGAAAACAGGTATATGTAATGCTGTAGGCTCTATATCATGGAATAATGATGAGTCATATAATATCAATATTAAAGGTGTAGGTGTATCATGGAGTACAAGAGCTTTATTATAAAGCTGTTATAAACGAATGTTATTTTATCTCAACTACACCGTTATCCGCGTCAACAAAGACTTTGTCATTATCTTTTATTTTTTCGATATCGATCTTATCCACACAGGGTATACCTGCTAGTATAACACCTGTTGCAACAATGGTTTCTGTTTCTTTGTTGATGATTGCTTTGGGTGCGACGTTATTTTTCTTCAGACCGTATATAACATATGATCCGACTGTAGAACCTTTACCACATGGGAAAACCAGTATCTTATCTTTGATGCTTTTACCTTCTAACATATGCCCTTTCTCTATGACTACGCCTGTCTTCATATCTATGCAACCGTAGAAACCTACAGGATCCTTAGAGACTAATGCTACTCCTTCTGCTTTTCCAGGTGAGATGCTTCTTCCTTTCATCATGGTATTCATTGCACCTCCTTTAGTAACTCGTCAATATCTGCAAATACCACTTGTTGTTTACAGAAACCAGGTAGGTAGTTAGCAGCTTTACCAGAGTTAACACCTGTTACTTTATATCCCATATCCTCGATCGGTGATACAACCATGCAAGTATCAGCTACTATGTGCCCACCAGCTTTCTCGATTATAGCAGTGTAACCCATACGGTTAGATGCTTCTTTCATTACACGTGATGTGCACACCCATAATGGCTTCCTAAGTTTTTTACCTTTAACCTTCTCAGCTATGAGCGCTATCTCCCTTAATGATGCATGAGGACAACCTATTATGACTATATCAGGTGATTTACCAGTGTTTAGTTTATCATATGTTTCTTTTATTTCTTTTCGAGTAACTGTTATAGTCTCAGATATATTCTTGTTAACTAGATCAGCTTCAGGTGTTAATCCTTCAACATGGTATAATGCTACAGCGCCTGAAGCAGCCATAGCTGCTCCTAAAGCTTTAAGTTGATCTGTATCTGCGTTTTTAATACCTGTGAAGTAGGGTATCTTATCCTTCACTATTTTACCTATATAATAACCCAGAGCGCCGTAATCAGATGAAAATGTCAGATCAGTTTCAACCTTTACGTGATAATGAGGTTGACGGTTCTCCCATATATGCAAACCATAGTTAGGTGTTTTACCTATTATAGCAGCAGCTAACGCAGATGGCCCTCCTTCTCTATTGGTACGTGCACCTATAACAGAGTTTGAAAAAGACACAGCTGAGGATTCAGACCATGCTATGTGCTCACGGAAACGAGGTAGATTACCAGCTAGATAAGGTGTACATGTAGATGTTATGACGATCCCCATCTTTTTAAAAGCATTCATTATACGTAGTTGATTTTTAGCGAATTTCTTATTGAAACCTAGTTTCTCCCAGTTTTCTAGATCCATACCTGCAGGGTTGAGGAATGTTAGAACCTTAACAACTGCTCCTTTGTTAGCTATATCCTCAAGGAACTCTGTACCTGGATCACCTATTGATTTGTATGATACACCAGCAACTTGAACAGATCCTACAGGTATCATTTTATCAGCACCGTATATCTCACCTAAACGAACAAGCAGTCGAAGCATCCTTTCAGGTACTTCTCCATACTCGCCATCTAGTATCTGCTCTTCATCCTTGCTAAGGTACATATATATCTTCTCCTTGGTTCAAGACTCTTAATCATGGAAATACAATAACATTATATAATTATTTCATAGTTTTACTCTATAAGATAAACAAAGATAATTGAAAGACAGGTGTCGTCTATGAAATTGAAACAGAAACCAGAGGATTTCATAGTAGAAGAGCAAACCAGCTTAAATTTTAGTAATGATAAGCAAGCACATAGGGTATATATCATGGAGAAGCAGGAAATTGATACATTTGAATCATTAAAAATAATAGCGGATAAGCATGGTATACCTCTAAGGGATATAGGTTACGCTGGGCTTAAAGATAAACACGCCATTACGAGGCAATATATATCAATACCAACCCACTATAATATCAATGATTTTGACACCAAATCAATAAGATTATACTGTGTAGGGTATCATAACAAAAAGATAAAAATTGGTGATTTAATAGGGAATAAATTCCAGTTAACTATACGTGATATCAAAGAGGAAGAAATCAAAGATATAGAAGAAACAAGGAATTCAATAATTAAATACGGTGTTCCAAACTATTTTGATTCACAGCGTTTCGGAAGTGTGATTAATAATGAATTCATAATAAAACATGTTATTAAAAAAGACTATGAGGCAGCAGTAAAAATGTACCTCACGTCTTATCTTAAATCAGAACCTAAAAGAATTAAAAATGAAAAAAGAATGATATTATCTAAATGGGGGAATATAGATGCTGTCCTTGTCAAAACATCGTCTCTATCAAGAGTTATAAACGAGTATAAAAATACTAGAAATTGGTTAAATGCTTATAAAAAAATACCAAGACATTTAAGAGAGATGTATGTAAATGCGTATCAGAGCTATCTCTGGAATGAATGTGTGAAACAAATATTAAAAAAACATGTTGATAAGGATAGGTTGTACACAGTGGGATATAATATTGGCACACTTTTATTTTTCACTGAGTTAAAAGAGGCAGAGATAGAGAATATGCCTAGGCTTTTCCCTACTTTAAGTAAAGATGTTGTACTATCTGATTCACAACAGGAGATAGTTAGATGCATATTAAAAAAAGAGGGGTTGGAGTTACATGAATTAGATATAGAGAGCGATACTGGTAATTTTTTTAAAACAAGGCAGAGAGAAGCTATAATTAAACCTGAGGCTCTTAGGATATCTAAAGCAGAGCGGGATGAACTTAACAGTAAATCTAATCAAAAGCGATATAAAATTACGGTTAGATTCAACTTACCTCAAGGTTGTTATGCTACACTTATTACAAAGAGATTGTTTGGACATTAGAGAAAATCATACTATCTTTTATTTGTATTAAAATTTAGGTTAACCGAAATATTTATATTCTAATATCAATAATGTATATAATATATGGCGCAGGAACATATAGACGAATACATAGAAGCAATCTACGACATAGCAGGTAAAAACGGAATTGCAAAAACCTCAGAGATAGCAAAACTCCTTCACAATAAACCATCAAGCGTAACCGAAGTTTTCCAGAGAATGCAACAAAACGGTCTAGTAAAATATGAATCATACAGAGGAGTATCACTAACAAAAAAAGGACTAAAAAAAGCTCTGAAACTTAAAAGAAGACACCGCCTCCTAGAAGTTTTTCTATATAAAAATCTCAAGATCCCTGTTGAAAAAGTGCACGACCAAGCATGTAAAATGGAGCATACACTATCAGAGGAAACAGAAAACGCTCTATGTAGACATCTAGGTGGACCGACTGAATGCCCTCATGGCTCACCGATACCATTATGTGATCTGGATGTTAAGAATTGTTATGAATGTATAAATCAGAAAAAAGATATCGAAGATATTGAGAAACGTAAAACAAAAATTGTAAATATGGCGTCGTTGAAACCAGGTCAGAAAGCTAGGATATCATTTATACACGGAGGTAGAAATGTTGTTCAGCGATTATGTGATCTAGGTTTAACCAGTGGTACAATGATATCGATAGTTAGATCAGCTCCTTTTAATGGTCCTATGGAGATATGTGTCAGAGGATGTAAAATAGTAATTGGTAAAGGTATAGCAACGAAGATATTTGTAGAGCTAGAGGATCTCAAATGAGAAATAATTTAACAATAGCGCTTGCTGGTAATGCTAACGTCGGCAAAAGTTGTATATTCAACCAGTTAATAGGTTTTAAACAGGTTGTTGGTAATTGGCCTGGTAAAACAGTTGAAAAAGCAGAAGGTAGACTCATCTATAATGGTATTAATATAAATGTTATTGATCTACCAGGCATATATTCCTTCTCCACGTACTCCCAGGAGGAGATAATCTCAAGGGATTATATCGCTCTTGAACATCCTGACGTAGTCATCAATGTTGTAGACGCTACAGCCTTAGAACGTAATCTATTTTTAACGTTACAACTTCTGGAGATGGGCATATCTCTTGTTGTATCATTGAATCTTGTAGATGAAGCGAAGAAGAAAGGGTTAGATATAAATGTGGATAGGTTACAAGATAGACTCGGTGTGCCTGTTGTGCCTACGATTGCTTCAAAGGGAGTAGGTGTAAAGGAGCTGATTGATAAGGTACTATTTGTAGCCTCTGATAGTAGGATGACACCTAGCCCTGATAAAATACGTTATGGTGTTGAAATTGAAAAACGCATTGATAAACTCTATAATCTTTTAGAAAAGGTAGATGTTGGATATCCACTGAGATGGACCGCTATAAAGCTCTTAGAGGGGGATCAAGAGATTATAAAAATATTTGAGAAAGATCATCCAGAGATTGCCATAGCGGCGAGGATACTATCAGAGGAGATAGAGCATATACATAGGGAACCTTGTTCTATTGTTATAGCATCTGAACGTTACGCTTTAGCATCGTCTATTGTAAAAGATGTTTTGATAGTTAGAGAACCTGTTAGACCATCATTAGGTGAGCGATTTGAATCTTTTAGTTTACATTATATCTGGGGTTACATCTTCATGTTTTTTGTCATGCTTTCAATCTTATTTTTTATTTCTTTTTCTGGTGGTTTTTTATCAGGTGTTTTAGAGGATTTCTTTAACAATCTAAAACCAGGTATCACTGGTTTAGCGTTTGATCTGTTTTGGAATGGAGGTGTAGTCGGTTTCTATGCCTCGTTATCAGTTGCTCTAGGTTTTATATTACCTTTCTATATTATATTAGGGATACTTGAGGATTCAGGTTATCTACCAAGAATAGCTTACTTGATGGATAGGCCTTTTCATTCTATCGGTTTACATGGTAAGGCGTGTATCCCTCTTATCGTTGCTTTTGGTTGTAATGTACCTGCATGTGTTGGATGTAGAATAATGGAGACACGTAGGGATCGTTTAATAGCTACTGTGTTATCAACTTTGGTTCCATGTTCAGCACGCACAGTTGTGATCATTGGTTTAGTTGGTGTATACTTGGGTGTAGAATGGGCTTTGTTGTTATACGTTATTGATTTTGTTCTTATATTCTGCATTGGTAAAATATTGAATAAATATATGCGTGGTGCATCTGTTGGTATAATAATGGAGATGCCATCGTATCGTATGCCATCTTTGAATATAATATTAAAACAGGCATGGTATAGATTCAAACCATTTCTTATAACTGCAACCCCGCTGATAATAATCGGTAGTGTTATCATTGAGGCGATGCGTATAACAGGATTGATTGACATAGTTTCAAACATTTTAAGTCCTATCACTGTGGTATGGCTTGGTTTGCCAGCATTTACAGGTTTTCTCCTCATATTTGGTGTACTACGCAAAGAAGCTGCGCTTGTCTTGTTGGTTACCATCGCAGGT
The DNA here is from genome assembly GCA_038740425.1 of Thermoplasmatota archaeon. Lineage (GTDB taxonomy): Archaea > Thermoplasmatota > E2 > DHVEG-1 > DHVEG-1 > JAVYLV01. Next base: position 10,047 of record JAVYLV010000011.1, read on the forward strand.
ACTAGTAATATTAATGTGTTTATGTCACCGTTGCAGATGATAGTTTTCACTCTGGTTGTAATGATATATATTCCGTGCGTTGCTACTATCGCGGCTTTAATACGTGAGACAGGTTGGAAGAATACATTTTTAATTGTCGCAGGGGAGATAACCCTCGCTTTTTTAATCGGTGGTATAGCGTATAGAATATTGAATCCTTTTATGTAACAAAATATATTATTAACGATAGTTAACTAATCTAAATTCTAAGCGTTAAATAATAAAAAGTTAGAATATTTTTTTGAATTAATCCTCCTCATTTTTAAATAACTCAAACTAAGAAATTTAAAAATAAAAGTTCTAGATTATTGTAAACAAGAAGAAAAAATATTTTTTTAGAAATCTGCCACATTTTTATTTCTTCTTCTTTTTGGTTGCTTTTTTTGTTTTTTTTGCAGGCATTTTTTCTCTCCTCCATTTTTAAATTATAATACATGATATCATTAATCTACTTAAAAACATATTGTTTTTTATGATGATGCATAACCACTGTGTGGATTATGTGTTTATAGCAGATTTCATTTAACATGATCTTTTTTTAGAGACCTGTTTAACACTCTTCATATTAATAATTAATATCACATTTTGTTTTCTCAAATATATGTCGAAGATATCTCACCCAACACAGAGATCATAGCTCAGGTTTTATAATGTGAATAAAAAATTTTTTTTGTTCATCATCGAAGATTTCGTTGTATTATCAGATTATGAAATAATTATAATTTTCATGAGTCAACCAATAGTAAAAAAATATAGATGATTCAATTAATGTATCGCAAAGATAAAACTCATTATCATTAAATCAGAGTTATATACGACAGAGTATAATTACTACGTCATTGATGGTATGATCACTGAGTGAAATTAGAAACAAGCCTAGTCGAATTTGTCAAAGAGGGCAAATGTTACTCGTTCCGTTTTATGATGATAAAACCAGAGATACAGCAGATATAATAAAAAAACTGTTAAACTATTATTCTAATTACATATACGACCACTATGATGAAAAACTATCTCACACTAAGTGCTGCGATATGCTGAGAAATGGGCGAGCTGAGTGGTCAAAAACTTATACCATGTAAGTTTCTTCCTCAATTTGCTTTCTCAAAAATCTTTGACATGTTATCCCATTGTGCAAAAACACAGTTGTAAAATCAACCTAAGTCTAGCTATGAATGATAACCGATATGCGATCAGATATGAAACATGCTAACAACTAAACATCATAGATAAAAAAAAGATAATGTTTTCTAATAACTTGATTATAACCTTTTATTGAAAGTAATCATTCCACTCATGTTTAGGATTTCTAGGTATTATAATCCAGAATACAAAATACACGAAGAAAAGTACACCCACAGTCAAGAATACACCCACAAACCATATCAACCTCACAGTAACAGGGTCAATACGCAGATACTCTCCTATACCACCGCATACACCCCCAAGCACTCGCTCTCTACCTGATCTATAAAGCCGTTTATACTCTTCATCATCACTAACCAGTTCATCTTTATAATCATTTGCTCGTTCTTCTCTATCACCTGATGATGAACACTTAGTATACCTCCTAATAATATATGAATATAACAAAACAAGGTATCCAACTATTAATACAAGTACAACTAGCAGAATGAGTATACTATCTAAAACAGAGATGATAACACTTAGAAAAGATACGTTTAATCTATTCTCAATAATGTTTAATATCTTAATCAATAACCATAAAACAATAAATAAACCTATTGCACTTAGAACAGGCGACACCCAACGAGCACGCCTACTATATCTACGTGATAGATAAGAAGAAAATGAAAAAAACAATATGAAAATAAAAAGCCATAGAATGTAATGAGATAAGAAGTTACTCAGATCAGAAAATATAGGATTATGGATCATACCTATAATCTGGATGATTAGTAATAGTGCAACCAGACATATTATACTAATAAAAATAGGCCCTGTAACACCAAAGGTTCGATCATACCAATCCAGGTAGCGTCTGCCTATCCTCTCAGCTTTTTTATCAATCCTTTCAACCTCTCTTTCAATTCTATCACCCAACTTCTCACCTATAACTTTAATCTCTTCAGTGAAATCCTCCACTCTTTTATCCAAACTAGCATCCCTGTCTTTTCTGGATTCATCCTCATTAACCATAAAAAACATCCCCCTTCATTTCATTCTATCTTCTTTTTTATCATCATCACTCTCCGATATATAAAACCAACACATATTCTTTATCAAAAAAAATAAAATTAGACGATAAAAAGATGTCTATCAACCCTTATTTTACTCAGAGAAGCTTCCAAAAAATCATGCTACTACTAATATCATCATTATCATAATAAGCTGTTACCTTTACGATGCATCTGCGCAGGAGAGAAGGCTTATCCCATACCCAAATATAAGGTGGGGTGTAATCCACATATTGTATTTTACCATTTAGATAAAATTCTACCCTATCTATATCCTGATGTACACCATTAACCCTAGCTTCAATGTTTATATCACCTACTATAAATGTGAATGGTAACCTTGTAATATTCCTGTTGTTAACATACAAATTATACTCTCTTGGATGTACTATAACTACACCTTTATGTGCCTTCTCCCAACCTAAAGGGATATACTCTATACCATTCATAGCAGAACCAGAGTATCTACTAGGAGAGAATATATCCAGACTAGTATCAGCATGCTCATGTACACCTAGACTGTGATCAAGGAATAAACCATCACCTTCAGGATCATAAGTATTTAGAGGTGGTTCAGCTGCCTGATGTAGATAATTGTGTGATCCTTCTACAGGATTGGTTCCTTCTTCTTTTAGAATATCAAACATTACAGAGTCTATAGCTACAGGATCCTGAGAGAAGAATAAACTATTAGTCCAATCATCATTAAAAGGGTACATCTGGAATTTATCAATGGTTTTATGATCAACCTTAGTACCATACAGACCATCACCAATATAAAGCAGGGTTTTACCGCCTACACTATTATGTGATAGCAGATCAACCTGTGGTGCAGGGTTACCCATAATGAATGATGATTCATGGTAAGGATGCAGATCAACTACAGGTTCAATGAATACACCATAAAGATTCTTACCTGCTAAGGTAACACCTTGTTTTATAGGGTGGCGTTTCAACAATGGTACGTTTATGATGTATTTAGCTTCTGTTACACATGTAGGTAACGTTCGGTATAAGCCAGTACCATCAGCAAAGTATATCCTTTCACCACTCGGATTAGCCTTCTCTCTACCTGGTGCGCCACCTGTAGAGTCAACGTAGTGAACATAGGGGAACTCCGGTTCTAAAGGATAGGATGGATAATCCTTGTAGTAGACACGATAGTAGAACCAGTTAGCCATAGGTCTTGATGCATCAAACACTGTGATATCCTCCTGTTTTACACCTACAATGTTGACTAATTGTCTCAGCAGGGATTTAACCACTTGGGGGCTAGCGTCACGCTCATTATCAACTCTAAGATAACCACTACCACGGTAAACCCAACAGTTATTAAGATTAATCTTTATAGCTATCTTCTCACCATTCTGATAAGGATAAGAACCATAACCATGTATCTCGTTATAATATACGAATAACCTATCCCACGCCTCCTTTATATCGTCAACCCCTGCAAGAGTGGTTATACCCTTAGTCATCATAGCATCTATAACACTCTGATTGTTATTCTCATTCATCCACCAGAATAATGATATATTACTAAGTGTAGCATCAGGATCCCACACCCATACTACACGACCAGGGTTCAAACCCTGAGGGGTACCAATCGGCTCTTTAGGAGAGGGTATCCAAATATCTGTTACTTCTGATTTATTAAGATATGAACCAGCTAATACAGCACCTATGAGCGTACAAGATAGAATACAGGTTAGGATCAACGGTACTGCTTTAGAGACTTTTCTTCTCACACTATGAACCCATTTGGATAGCGAAGCAAACAATGCAACCCAGAAAGCTATATACGCCATAGCAACAGGCATAGATACACGTTGACATGGATAATATGCTCTATGAGGAGCCGTACCAACCCTGATAAGAAACCATATTAAACAAGATATCCCTACAATATGGAACAACACTCCTCTAAGACTAAGCAGCTTTTCAAGGAGCCTCCTCCGGCATATTATTCTCATAATAATACAACCTAGAATAATAGATTAAAAACCTAACCTATATAATAATTTCTATGTTCCGAGATTAATCCTTATCAAAATTCATTTTTTTCATAATATTCCATGATAAAAAAACAGTGTTATTCTACTAGATAATCATCAGCTGGACGATAACATGCTATTTTAAAAATGATGCTAACAATTATAAGATCGGTATCACACGCAGATTTAATAACAGAGGATGCAGATATCATATTGAAAAAAAACCATACAGGAGACATTTTTTTAATATGGATGTAAAAGAAGCGATACACACCAGAAGAGCATATAGATCCCTAGATAAGTTTAGGATAACAGATGAGTTAATAGATGATATAGCAAATCATGCCAAACTAGCACCATCATGTTTCAATAATCAACCATGGCGTTTCCTATTTGTATACGATCCTACACTCTTAGAGAAACTCAGAGAAGCTTTGTTCAAGGGTAATGAATGGGCATATGATGCTTCTATGATAATCATAGTCCTAAGTAAAAAGGAATACGATTGCATTATGAAGGATGGTAGAGCATACTATCATTTTGATACAGGTTTAGCATCAGCTTTTCTCATACTAAGAGCAACAGAGTTGGGTTTAATTGCTCATCCTATAGCTGGATATAACCCTGAGAAGGTGAGATTGATAATGGGTATCCCTGATGATATCGAGATCATCACATTGATCATAATCGGCAAACATGCTGATACGATCAAACCTGTACTAACACAAAAACAGGTGGAATCTGAGAAACACAGACCTGAACGTCTACCAGTAGATAGATTCGTATATAGAAACACTTATGTAAAAAAGTAAACTTGATGTTTAATAAAAAATCATGACTCTAACTTTTATCCATACATGGTTGATGTCATATGCGGGATAGACGGCGCTGTAGGTTTGGTTTGATCCAGGAATCGTCTGATACGTTTCTCTATTTCATCAGCTTCTTTGTATAACGGCTCAGGGTCTATCTTTATACCAGGTAGTAGTTTATCTAATACTTCAAGTAGCATGCCAGCTGCTCTGGAATCAGGATATGAGGCGTGAGCATCAGCTAGAAGGCATATAACATCCTTCTGCAGACGAGCACCCTCATATAAGAATACTCCTGAGTCACCAGTGATCATACCCTCTTGTATCTCCTCTATTTTGAACCGTTCTAATATCTTTCTGGTTCTAGGAGTAGTTGATACACCGTATATACTTGTTTTCTTTGTGTTAGATGTATGCAGTCCTTCAAATGTTACAATGATCTTGCACCCTTTTTTTTCACTCCACTCCATGATAATAGTTGATAATGGTTTGATAAGTTCTAAAGGAGGCATGAACTCAGATATTATTACTACTATTTGGTCGCATGAACCATCCTCACCGCATACCTTTTTACCAGCGTATATTCTAACAGGTGGACGTGGTACACCTTTATGTATCACTGTAGCTGGTATAAAAAACCTGGATGATATCTCTCCTATCTGCTCTAATCCTAAAGAGTCTATGATATATCTCCCTGCTATAGAGCTTACTAAACCAACAGTTGGGAATGCTACAATAAGCATGGAGTTAGATAGATCCATTTTTTTGTACTCTATTATTTTAAGATCCTCCATATTTTATTATACCCTCCTCTTAAGGTACTCTAAATCTATCATAAGTTTTATCGTGCTTTTGGTTATAAGCAATTCTTACATCAACTTACTATATGTTATCTGATTATTATATTTGTAGATTTTTGTTTGAAAGTTTTTATCAGAAAATTTTTTGTAGTATATCTGGTAATTCAGATAGATTCTTGATTGTTATATCAGCATCAATGTTTATACCTACTACAGTACATCCAGCTGCTTTACCTGCTTTGACATCATTGATGGTGTCTCCCACCACTAGAACATTTGTCGGCTCGATATTTAAGTTAGAACACGCTTTGTATATAATTTCAGGGTCTGGTTTACCTTTGGTTACCTCGTCACTAGTCAAAACCACGTCGAAATAGTAATCTATATCAAATTTATTTAGTATCTTAAGAGCGCAATCCCGTGGTGTATTGGTTATAACGCCTTTGCGGTAACCTTGTAATTTTTTAAGAGTAGGTTTAGTATCAGGGTATAATCTCACAGCGTATAAGTAATCACTATATATCATATTGCAGAATTGAACTATCCTTTGGTCAAGACCTGCCTTCCTTAGATTATCTCTTAGATCATGCCCCCAGTAAGTCTTGATGAATTCCTCTCTGGTTATCTCATTATCTGTATACATCTTCATAGCGCTATTCAATGAGAGCCACCATGAATCTAAAGAGTCAACTAGTACACCATCCATATCGAATAGTATCGCTTCAGGTTGTTTAATCATATATTTACCTTTTACAGAGATTTTAGGGGGTTAAATCGAGCATCATTGAAAAATCTTTCTATTAGAATAATTTACTAATGGATATAATTTCTAATGATAAATAGATATTTCTATAAGTGTAATCAATTAATTTGTGAGTGCGATTCTCTCCATGTGAAGGTTTTTAAGCCCCCCTCAAATATAGTTTACAAAATCAAATTTATGCAATGAATTTGTTTTTACACTGTAAAAAAACGGAAAGATTTAAATTCTAAGATATGCATTCCTATAGTGGAGGTAAAATATTATGGCATATACACATCAGGGATGGACATTATATACAAGAAATGTTAAATTGAAAGGGGGGAAGAACCAAACGATTTATTTCTTCAGTAAGAGGAAACCAAAGAGTGGGACACCCTGTGATCTACCAAATGGTTACAGTGTTGGTGTAAACAAAAGGACTGGTCTCCCCTATCTGAAAAAGAGATAAATACGTTCATCTTTCTTCTTTTTATTTTTTTTATTTTTTATTTTTTTTGTTTTTTTTGAGGAGTTATATCCAAAATGACAATGAAAAAAAAACTATTAAAAAAAAGAAAAGATATTTACAAAAACATTGCCAAACATCGTATCACTCGTTTATTTCAACTTGCTTGTGATACAGCCTTAGCTGGTGATATAAAACTAGCAAATAGATATGTTATGTTAGCTAGAAAGATATCTATGCGATATCTTGTTAAAATGCCTAAGGAGTATAAACTTTTATTCTGTAAATACTGTTATGGATACATGTTACCTGGTGTTAACACTCGTGTACGTATCAACAAAGGTAGACGCACTGTAACCTGTCTTCAATGTAAAGGAATTATGCGTATGCCCCTGAAGAGCAAATAAAACAACCCCTCCCCTTGATGGCGTATTTATCGATTTTTTGCTGTTTTTCTATACTTTGACCTCTGCTTACGCCTTTCCGCTAGACTTAAATAACTTTTGGTTTATTACCCTTACCTAATCTATAGATAAATATAATGGAAGAGAACAGATATGACCACAGCATTTGATGTACCTGCAAATGATTTGATTAATGCTTTAACAAAGAAACTGGAAAACGAACCAAGTATAGTACCACCAGAGTGGAGTAAATATGTCCGTACAGGGGTACATACTGAGAATCCACCTATGCAGAAGAACTGGTGGCATGTCAGATGTGCGTCTATTCTAAGGAAGATATATATTAGCAACGGTATCGGTGCTGAGCGTTTACGGCAGTTATATGGTGGTTTTCGTGATCGCGGATCAAAACCTAATCGTGCACGTGCTGGTAGCGGTTCGATCGCTAGAGAAGCATTGCAGCAGTTAGAGAAAGCTGGTTATGTAACAAGGGTCAAAGGTGTGGGGCGTGTTCTAACTCCGAAGGGTCGTTCATTTGTTGATAACACTGCTCATGAGATAATGCAGAGTATCATAGAGAAGCAGCCTGAGTTGAAAAAATATTAAAATCACTGAATGAGATTACTTTAAGGCATGCTCTGGAGGTTTTACCTATATGAACGATGAAGAGTTAGAGAATCTGAGACGTAAACGACTGATGGAGCTCCGTCAACAGCAAATGCAGGAGGCTTTGGATGATCAAGAGGCGCAGCAACGCGAAATTGAACAACAACGTCAGCAGGTACTACGTTTGATATTAACCAGTGAGGCGAGAGAAAGACTGGGTCGGATCAGGATAGCTCGTCCTGATATAGCTGAGGCTGTGGAGAACCAGCTTATACTACTAGCGCAATCAGGTAGGCTGCAGAGTAAGATAACAGATGAGTATTTAAGAGAAATATTATCAAGGATAATGCCTAAGAAGAAGGATATCAACATAAGAAGAAAGTAGGTGTGAATATATGTCAAGTCATAAGACGCTTGGGAAGAAGATGAGATTATATAAGGCTTTGAATAGTAACCGTAGGGTACCTGCTTGGATTATTATCAGGACTAATCGTCGGTTCTTGCGGCATCCTAAACTCAGGAATTGGCGTAGAAACAAGCTGAAGATAGGATGATGAAGTATGGTTGATGAAACAAAAGAGATAGATCGTATATATATTATACCTCTGCAAGATGTGAAACATGGTAGGAGTTCATTAGCTGCTCCTAGGGCTGTAAAAACCGTTAAGAGATTCCTGACGAGACATATGAAAGTAGCAGAGGATAAGATATGGATTGATAGCTCTGTAAACGATGCATTATGGACTCATGGTAAGTATTATATACCTAGTAAAATAAGGGTTAGGGCTGTAAAATTTGAGGATGGCGTAGTTGAGGTTTCGTTACCTGAGATTGAGCTGAAGAAATCACGTCGTGAATTATTGAAAGAAGAAAAAGAGAAGAAAGAAAAGGAGCCGATACTACGTAAAGAAGAGGTGGAGGAGAAGGCGGAGGAGCAGCCATCAGAGAAGAGCGAAGAAGTCGAGGTGGTACCAACAGCTGATGGTGGAGTCAAAATTAAAAAGAAGAAAGCGCCTAAGATAAAAGAGGAAAAGGAAGATAAGAAAGAAGAAGAGGGCGTAGATAAGGATAAAAAAGAGATAGAACAGGTTTCAGCCAGCTCTTCAGATAAAGAAACGTGAGAGTAAAATGCTTCAACTGTTAGACTTCAATGAAAATCCTAATATTGGAGTCTACTGTCGAACTAATGAATCTGTGGTATTTCTTGAGAAAAATCTTAATATCAAGATAAAAAAGCTTATAGAGTCGACTCTAAGTGTAAAGGTAGTAGAGTTATGCATAGCTAATGCTAGTATCATTGGTTCCCTACTGGTTTTTAACTCATCAGGAGCAGTAGTTACTGATTTCGCTGATGAATATACTATAAAAAAGATTGAAGAGCAGAAATTGGATGTATATGTTATAAAGGATGTTATAAACGCAGCTGGTAATGATATACTAGTAAACGATAATGGTGCGTTGGTTCATCCCGGGTTAAAAGATGAGACTATAAAGATGATAGCAGAGACATTAGATGTACCAGCTATGAGAGGTACTATAGCAGAGTTGCCAACAGTGGGTATGGCTGCTGTAGTAACCAATAAAGGTTGTTTATGTCATCCTAAAGTTACTGCTGAAGAGAAAAGAGTATTAGAGGATATCTTTGATGTTGAGATCATGACAGGTACAGTTAACCATGGTTTCCCTATGATTGGTACAGGTTTAGTAGCTAACACTAAGGGTGCTTTGATAGGTAATCAAACCACTGGTATAGAAATGAATAGGATAGAAGAGGCTTTAGGATTCATATAACCTCTTTATAGATTAGGGAGGGATCTTCTTTCTTTTTCTTTTTTTAACGTTAGATTTATATTCACTCCTTTTTTACCCCTATCTGGGGAATCATAACGCTGTTTTATGGTGTTATATATGATTGATTTAATGATGGATAAGTCAAATACGAAGGTGTTCCTCCTTGGTAATGAGGCTATAACAAGAGGAGCGCTTGAGGCAGGTGTAGATGTTGTAACAACATATCCTGGTACGCCATCATCTGAGATAGCTGATGCGTTCTCTCATATAGCCAAACGATTAACCAATGATAAAAAAACTCCTCCTTTCTACTTTGAGTACTCAGTAAATGAGAAGGTTGCTTTGGAGATAGCTTCAGCTGCTTCTTTCAGTGGTTTACGCGCTTTGACATGTATGAAGCATGTAGGATTAAATGTTGCCAGCGATGCTTTCATGACTTATCTATATGTAGGGTGTAAAGGCGGGCATATAATAGTATCAGCAGATGACCCTTATTGTCATTCATCACAGAACGAGCAGGATAATAGGTATTTCGCCTTATTTGGTAATGCTCCTATGCTTGAACCATCATCACCCAATGAGGCTAAAGAGATGACGCGTATAGGCTTTGATATATCAGAGAAACTAAAATTACCTTTACTGATACGTACTACCACACGTCTAAGTCATGCGAGTGGACAGGTCGTATTCTCCGGTATGCAAAAACCACGTGGAAAAGGATATTTCAAGAAGGATCCTATGCTTGTGACAATACCGTCTGTAGCAAGAGCTCAGCATCCTGTGCTATTGGAGAGGATGAAGCAAGCTGAGAAGATATCAGAGAAATCGCCATTCAACAGTATAACACAGATCGGTGATCCAGATAGTGTAGGCGTAGTATCATCTGGTATAGCTTATGGTTATGCTAAAGAGGTAGCTGAAGATATGAATCTCGATGTTAGGATATTAAAACTGGGTATGAGTAATCCGTTACCTAGGAAGCTATGTGTAGATTTTATTAAATCATGTGATAAGATAATCATAGTTGAAGAGTTAGAACCGATCCTAGAGCAACAATTCAAAGTATTAGCATTTGATGTAGATGCTGATGTTGAGATCATTGGTAAATCAACAGGTCATTTCACAAGGTTATATGAGTATAACCCTGATATAATAGCTAAGGTTTATACTGGGATATTCCGTAGTAAGAAACATTATCCTGAGCCTGTTAGAATAAACATGAAGATACCAGATAGGCCCCCATCGCTATGCCCAGGTTGCCCTCATCGATCCACATACTATGCTGTTAGAAAAGCCTCGCCAAAGGATACAATATACCCGACTGATATAGGATGCTATACACTAGGTAAATCCCCTCCTTTAGAGGTTGCTGATGTGTTATTATGCATGGGTTCTAATGCTGGTACAGCATGTGGATTCGCTGTATCAACTGATCAGAAGATAATCTCATTTATGGGTGACTCGACGTTCTTCCATGCAGGTATACCACCTATAATAGATGCTGTGCATCATAATCACAACGTGGTGATAACTGTATTGGATAATAGAACAACGGCTATGACAGGACATCAACCACATCCAGGTACTGAGATCGATGGTATGGGACGACCAGCTAAATGTATACTAGTAGAGGAGGTGGTTAAGGGATTAGGCGTGGAGCATGTAGAGGTGATCAATCCTAATAACATAAAAGAGTCGATATCAGCTTTTAAAAGAGCTTTAGAGTTCAAAGGTCCGTCTGTTGTTGTTAGTAAATCACCATGCATATTGTTAGAAATTGAACGTAAACGTAAGATGGGTGAAACAATTAAACTATATAGTATAGATCAGGATAAATGTAAGAGATGTAAAACATGTATTGGTAGATTTGGATGTACAGCGTTATACTACGAATCTGATGGTAGTATACACATAGATCCTAATCTGTGTAACGGATGTGGTGTCTGTGTGCAGGTGTGTCCTTTCCAGGCTATAATAGAGATAGAGAGGAGGTAAGTTGGGGATGAGGAGTAAAACCAATATTATAATAGCAGGTGTAGGTGGTCAAGGTGTTGTAACTGCTGCTAATCTAGTAGGTAAAACATCTGTTAAAGCAGGTTTACCTGTATTCTCCTCAGAGGTTCATGGTATGGCGCAACGTGGAGGGAGTGTGATATGCACTGTTCGTATAGGTGATGTATCTCATCCTTTGATACCTGAGGGTGGTGCTGATATTATATTAGGTCTTGAACCAGTTGAGGTTATACGTTATATTAATTATGCTAATAAGAAAACTATTATCATAACTGATAGTAATCCGGTTATACCTTTCACTGTTTCTATAGGTGGTGAAAAGTACCCATCAGTAGATGAGATTAGAGAGGAGTTAGAAAAACATGTTGGATTGTACATGATAGATGCTTTGAAGCTCGCTAGGGAGGCGGGTGCTGTCATAACGAAGAACATAGTGATGCTAGGCGCATTATCAGCAGTTGATATATTGCCGTTCACATATGAGTTATTCCAGGATACAATCCTTGAGAGTATACCTGAGAAGTATAGATCTATTAATAAAAATGCTTTTAATCTGGGTAGAAAAGAAGTCCTTAAACAAATGAGACGATCATAGATGGATGGGGGATTGTCTATGGTACTAACTATTTTGTCGTTTTCTAAGGTTAAGGAAGGATGATTGATTGTGGACTTTGCTTTTTCAAGAGTCCTTATCAATTCTAAATCATTCATATACCAGACCTAGTATAAATCACATAATAGGTATCTCACAACCTTGCAGGGGTAGCCAAGCATGGCCAACGGCGGCGGTCTCGAAAACCGCTGGTGACAACACCTCAGGAGTTCAAATCCTCCTCCCCAGCGTACTTTTACCTCTTTTTACAGGAGAATATTCAAAATTTTTATGAAAACTCATTTGAACGCATGTTTACTGGTAAATTCATCTTGTAATCATTTTTTACTAATAAAATGGTGTTCACATATCCGCTCCCTATAAATCTTAACTATAGTATTAGACTGAAGTAATTTCTATATCGTTTTGAGGCCAAGTTATAGATAATGGACCATGAAAATCTTTCAGTCCACAACTATACGTAAGACAATATTCTGCAACAGAATTGATGCCTTTATATTATATTTGCAAACAAACACCATCTCAACTTTTGCAAATATTTAAAAGTAATACGGTGATATGGTATAGTATGCTAGAAAAACCTGAAACATTAAGTATTCTTAAAAAAATGGTTGTAATAGCTGCCCTTGCTCTTATCATCATTCCACTAATTGAAATTACAGTTTCAGAAGCAGACCTTAGTAATGACGCGAAGGCGATATTAACATTAATTAAAAACCCGCTCATTTATTTCATCGCGCTTCTCCTCTGGTTTCAAATTATTACATTTCTCTTAAGTGTGTATTGGGAAAAAGATGACCTGTCAAAATCAATCACTGCAAGTTCATTTATTATTATCATTGGTGCTGCAATTCAGCAAATTGATACTTCATCTCTCATTCTTATCAATAAAACAGTAGCATCTGCACATATCCTCATCTCAAACATAGGATTACTGATATTGCTGTTTGGTTTTGTGACTATTTTTTATAATATCATGAAATATGTGTGGGTGAAAATATGAGCCTTGTCAATCTTCCTCTCCCTAGCTGGACTGCTGATATCACTATCATCATATTTGCATTAGTCTTCGGTACTATTCTCTTAAAAAAAGTAATGGAGTTATTACAAAAATTACTGGTTTCCTTTAATATTTCAGAGGATATAACAAAAAATTTCACAACCTTTATCAATGCATTATTCTGGTTGTTTATTGTTGGGATAGCATTACAAAATCTGCCTACATTGTTTAATCCTGACATCTTCCCAGCGAGTTTCGTTGGAGACCTGCTCCTTCGATTCGTAGGGTATGCATTTAGTTTGATCCTTCCTATCGTCCTGCTCTTTGTCGTTATGGAACTTCGGAAGAAAAAATAGGACAGGAGAAACAAGCAACGATTGATTTATAATACGCATTACTTCTCTTAGATGATAATATACTCTTTTATCACAGCTCATATATCGTATTTTACCGGTAAAATAGAGTTCGCATCTCCTCCCCAGCGTACTTTTCTTCCAGATTTCTTGTCGTTACTGATATTTCTCAAATAGGTCTCACTGGCTCTACTATGGGTGAGATAATGGCTGAAGTGAAAGAGAAGGCATCTGTAGAGGCTGGTCTAGGTGTATCTGAGAAATGGGATGCTAGGGAAGCTGGTCGTGAGGTTGCCGAGACCGCGATTAAAGGTCTCAGTCGTCCTCCTGATTTCTTCTTGTTGTTCTCTACTATACACTATGAGAAACACGGTGGTTTCCAGGAGTTCCTTGATGGTGTATGGGATATTCTACCAGAAGGTACACCGTTGATTGGCGGTACAGTTGCAGGGTTCATGAATAACTATGGATGTTATACACATGGTGCAACCGCTTTAGCGGTATCATACCCGTATATGGATGTGGCAGTTGGGTATGGGAGGAACACGAAGAGGAACCCGAAGAGAGCAGCACGGCAATGCGCAGAGATTGTCAAAAAAGGATTAAAGGATAGCCCGTATAAAAATAAATTTCTTTTTAATTTTGTTTCAGGTCCACTTCTTATGAGAATACCTAGTCAAGGCTATAAAAAATTTATCGATTCTGGTTTTATCAGTAAATTTGTCAAAATTGCTTTTGGGATGATGAAACTTATTCAAAAAGGATTAGGAAGAGAAGATGAAATTTTTGAAGAGATAGTAAAACAATTACCAGATTTTAACATGCTTCTTGGTACTTCAATTGATGATTATAAAGCTCTTGGTAATTACCAGTTCTTTAATGATCAAATATTTACAAATTCTGTTGTAAATATGGGGATTTCAACGGATTTAAATCTCGATGTTTGTACGACCCATGGCATGAAAAAAACAGATATCAATTTTCAAATAACAAAACTTAGTAGAAATAGACATATGATATATGAAATTAACAATAGACCTGCAGTTCCAGAATTATTGAGACTATTAGATTGGCCTAAAGAATTTTTGAATGAAAAAACAATGGCACATACGATTCTTTATTATCCTATTTCTCTTAAAAGAAAGGAGAGAGAGGTACCTTTAGTTATGCCGTTTATTTTAAAAGAATCTATTATGATTCCTTGTGTTATAGATGAGAGTGAAGTTTCAATTTTAACGGTTAGTGGTAAAGACTTAGTTAAAGCAATGGAGACTAATATAGATTCATTAAGAACCATCCAACCAGAATTTGGATTATTCTCATCTTGTGTTACTATTTTATTAACACTTGGGTACAATATAGAAAAAATTAGGAAAATTTCTTTAGATTATTTTAAAGAAAAGCCTTTTATTATGTTCTGGTGTGCTGGAGAAGGCAGCTATTCGCCAGCTAAAAATATTACTTACGCAAACATGTCGTTTAATACCGTTGTATTTGGAAAACATACTCTTCTAGAGTGCATGTAACGAGATATATTTTTTTAATACAGAAATAGCCATCGATGTCGTATAAATATCTTCTTTTTTACCGGGCCAACCTACAAAGTATCCTCCATCCCAACATCCATTATTTTTCTGTTCTTGTATAAGCCACGTTATACCTTTTTCTATTGAGGACATGTTTGTTTTTTCAGGGGAAACTAATAAAGAGTATAATGCTAAAACAGTTCTGAGTGATACAGAAGGTCTTGGTTTATCAGTAGTTATCTCATCCCAAGATCCATCATTCAATTGATTTTCTTTTACAAATTTGACAGCTCTAAGATATTGATCTGTATCCTCTAACCCATATAATTTAAGCGCAGATAAGATGATATGAATCGGGTAGTATGGTGTGTCATAATATACCCAATTACTACCCCAACTTCCATCTTTTTGTTGGGTCTTTAATAGATAATCAATTCCTTTTGGTATTTTATCTGATGATACTTCTAATTGTAGCAAGGTATTTAATACAAAACCAGTTATTGATGGCCAAAACCTACGTTTGATAATTCCTGGGGTCCCTATCTCCCAGGAACCATCCTGGCATTGCTTTTTTAATAAAAAAGTAATACCTTTATGTATATCTTGATTTTGAGTAGCTAAAGCGAGAATGCAAACAGATGTTGTTTCCATACAATATTCATCAGGTTTTAATGAAGGAGTATAATAAAAACTCCCATCATCTCTTTGCGCAGTTAAAAGAAAAGTTGTTGCTTTATTAAGAAATGTTTTTTGTGTTTTATCTACAGTGTTAACTGCTAATAGAGCGTTCGCTGTTTCCCATACTTGCCATCTTGTTTCATTTCCAAGATGTACTGATCCATCTTCATGCTGATTATTAAGTAAATAATTTACAGCTTTTTCTATACTATTATGAACACTTTTTTTAATATCGGATTTCATATTCATGTTTCTATAACATCCTGCATTAATACATGAGAAGCATTTATCCCTGAACGTACCGCTCCTTCTAATGCTGGTAGAACCATCCAATCCCCTGCAAGATAGAAACCATTTGGTAAGGCGCTGGCGACCCTTCTAGGAATTTTAAATAATTGTTCATTAGATTGATGCAATCCAACTGTCCATTTTTTTTCAAATATTACTTTATAATGTGTTTTATTTCTTGGAAATAACCTTTTAAGTTCCATGATGATTTCATAAGGGGTTGATGAAGGCGCGCATATAGCAAGAATAGGTGTATGTCTAGAAGCCTGTGTGATATTTCTCCAATCACAAAGGGCATATATCGGGCTATCCTCTTCACATACAATAAGACCCCATGTCCTATCCCAGAGTCTATTCTCAG
>JAVYLV010000012.1:0-1861 GCA_038740425.1 Thermoplasmatota archaeon
AAAAGAGTATATAGTATTTTAAGATTTGTTCAACATAACCTTTTTATCAACCTGTTCTATTCCACTCCTTACAATCTAATCAATTCCCCACTTTCTAAAGCGGGGATGGCCCAGCCCGGCACGGCGATGGATTGCTAATCCATTGGTCTTAAGACCTCGGGAGTTCAAATCTCCCTCCCCGCGTAATATCTAAAACATCTAACCATTATCCTAGACAAACAAAAACACTTTACACACGATGTTCATAAGAATCAATTTAGCAATTCGTTAAATGATACACCTCATTTTAAAAAATTCGGCAATCTTGCATCTAAGGATTTTCTTATCTCCAACCTATATTAAAAAAACCAACAAAACAAAAAAAGAGAGATTATCTAAGAGAAAAACATATGAACCACATTTCTACCTTAATAGATGTATACCGGCACGAAAAGGATAATCAATAATAAAAGATCTACCATTGATCACTATATCGAAGTCTTTTCATCTCCCTCTCGATAAACCTGTACACCTTTGAGTGTTTACTACCACTGAGCAGCATATCTATAGCTCTCTTGGTAACATCCATATACTCATATTCCACTATAACAGCGACAGTATGACCATATATTGATATATTAGCTGATGTTAAACGCTCAATTGTACGTCTTGTTTTACCCTCTCTACCTATAATTCTACTTTTAACACGTGAAACATGACTATCACTTTTACCCACGTATTCATGTATATCAAAAATTAAGAAATCCACATCATCTTTGAATAATTTCATAGCATTCTCAGGTGAAAAACCCCTACCTATAGCACGTATAACATCCTCTGCCTTCAGACACAGAACAGGATCATTACATCCACTGTCATTGATTATAACCTCTCCCTCCTCAGAGTCAACTTCTAATATAATCTTACCTGTACTTTCAATAATTCTTTTTGTCTCTCCCTTGGGTCCTATCAGTACTCCTACACGTTCCTTTGGTATTCTAAGATATTTCATAACCCTTCTCGCTCTTCTTTTTTATTATACGGTTGAATATCTCATCAGTATCAGCATCTATATCATAACGTTTGAAATATCGTACAATATTTGAGATATCTCTTCTTAGAAACTCCTGTGATCTTGGATGCTCCAGCATAACCCCTTGACCTAGATCTATAAGATACGGTCTCTGCCTGTATATTAGAACGTTGTATTCACTTAGATCAGCATGAACTAAACCTGCTTTATACATACTCCCCACATAAATAATCAAGGTTTCAAAAATCTTTCTCGGCTCCTTAATAGGCGTATCTTTAAGCATAGAGGCGGGTTTATAAGCATCACCTATGTAACCCATTACAAGTATGTTATCTATCCTCTTTATAGGTGTAGGAGCTCTTATATTTATACTTTTTAATAATTCTAAGTTCTTATACTCTTTTTTAACCCATTCAAATATTATTTCCCGTCTATTTTTCATCAGTGATTTAAAACGAGGATCACCTATGATGTATTCTGATATACGATTGAATATCATGGTTGATGTTCGATATATCTTCACAGCTATGAATTTTTTTTCTGGTGTAACCCCTCGGAATATATAAGCTTCTTTACCACTTGATATAGGGAAATCTATGATGTCTATAACACGATCTGATATCAACTTACCTAGATTTAACAGGGTTGGATTATCAAATACCCTGTCAAAAGTCTTCCTATCTATACCGGTACGATCAAGTAGACGCTCTGTCGCTCTATCAAGCTTTTTTAACCATTTATCGTCAATATTAAACTCAGAACACATTTATAGCCTCAGGTAATAAATGTCTTCTGCTAAGGGTAACAGCTTGTGTTCTTTTATATCTGAACACTATATCAGCTTTATCA
>JAVYLV010000012.1:1871-26689 GCA_038740425.1 Thermoplasmatota archaeon
CCAGGGTTTTATTATTAGTAGATCACCTGATCTTATACGTTGTTTACGTTTCATCTTCCCAGGTATCCTCGCCATTCGTGATTTACCATCTTCGCATATAACCATGATACGTGACCCCCCTAATAGCTGATCAGCTATAGCGAATAACTCATTATTACCTTTATTAGGTAGAGGTAAACGGATGTACTCGCCTTCTTCACTAATCTCCTCTTCTTCGTTGAATGTACTTTCTTTATCATCCTCTACTATCATATTTAACCTATCCTCATATTCTTATGGGTATTGTCTATTTTTTATAGATCTAGTTTATCTGATATCTTCTTTAATGCTTTGAGACTTATATCTAGGAATGATTCTATGTCAAAACCTATATCAGTACAGAGTTGTATACGTTTCCTGTCGCAACGTGCAGCGAATGATTTATCCTTAAATTTATTTATGAGGGTTTCAGTTTTCAGATCAGATAGCTTTTTAGACGGTGTGACTAGCGCAGTAGCTATGATCAGGCCTGATACAGCATCAGCAGCTATTAGGGCTCTATCTAGAGCGGTTATAGGGACCTGGTTGGTATGGGTATAATTATGAGAGCGTATAGCGTCTATCGCCTCAGGTGGCAGCATATCATTCAATAACTGCGATGCTACCTCTGTATGTCTTTCAGGGTTATCCTTTGTATATTCATAGTCAATATCATGTAACAGACCTACTAAACCCCAAAGTTCTCTATCCTCTCTTATCTTCTCAGCTAGAGCACTCATTATAGCCTCTACTGCTAATGAATGTTGTATCAGCTTCTCATTTTTGAGGTAATTCTTGAGCAAATTTAAAGCATCTTCACGTTGAATCATATCAAATAATGGTAAAGATCAGCAGATATTAAACTTTACTAATATCAAAAAAAATTGATCTAGGTATAGATATCTTTAAGAGCAGTTGTTATATTACATTGCATGTTCAGATTAGGCGGGTGAGAATCATTAAGAACATACTGATAATAGATGATAAAAAGGAGAATCTAGAGATCATCAAGACTTATCTGAAGGATGACCATGATTTCAAGATAGTTACAGCTTTAAACAGTAGAGAAGCATTAGAGATACTAGATAACAAAAAAGATGATTTCGACCTTATACTTATAAACACACGCGTACCAGGTACATTGACAGATGGTTTCTACTCTATGAAACCCAATATGACGCCAGTAGAAGCAGATACCGATGCTTTTCTCCCTGCACCGTTTACCCGTGAACAACTAATAGATTTTATAAACATCTCCATGAAGAAGATAGATTAAAACAAACGCCATACTTTGTTTTACAAATATACGTTTCATCATTGAATTTTTCTAGATATTTGTGATATCCCTCTAAGTATATGCTTAATCTTTATATCACTATAGTTGTTTCATTCTTTTTATCATATTTGAGAGATTGATAGATTATGAAATACGAGACATTGGAATTAACATGCAGAAATAAGACAGCTGTAATCATTCTGAACAGACCTGAGAGGTTAAACTCATTTAATATGCAACTCGGTGCTGAACTTCTAAATGCACTACGCGCTATCCGTTTTGATGATGATATCAAAGTTGTTACGATAACAGGTAAAGGCGATGGTTTTTGCAGCGGAGGAGATGTTAAAGAGATGCATTCAGCTAAGGATAAAGCAAGGTTCATACGTAAACTAACAAGAATGATCCATAAATGTGTCATTGAGATAAGAAGTATGAATAAACCTGTTATAGCTATAGTGAATGGTGCGGCTTATGGTGCGGGTCTGTCATTAGCGTTAGCATGTGATATAATAATAGCATCTGAAAAAGCAAAATTTGGAACCGCTTTTATAGGTATAGGTTTAGCACCTGGATGCGGCACGCAGTTTTTCACTAATACAGCAGGTTATCATAGAGCATGTGAATATATACTAACAGGTAAGAGCTTTGATGCTGATAAAGCGTTGGAGCTAGGGTTAGTGAATAGAGTTGTATCAGAGGATGAGTTATACGTGGTGGCTGAAGAGTACATAAATCTTTTTAGGGATCTACCATCATTCGCTGTTGGAAGAGCTAAATATCTAATCAATAAGAGTATGCATAACGATATGATAAGTCATCTTAAACTTGAGAGTAGAAACGCAGCTTTATCAGCTAAGATGGATGATTTCAAAGAAGGCGTGTCAGCGTTTATAGAGAAGAGAAAACCTATATTTAAAAAGTGATAACCTGGATTAATCGACAATTGTTGAAAAATTATTAAAAATACTTAAGTACTATATCAGGTTTCATGTAGCCTAAAGCTAACAAGATAAAAAAACATAAGGGGAGGAATAAATCTGAACTATGAAACTATTAAAATAAAAAAAGAGAATAAGATCGCTACAGTTACATTGAACAGGCCCCAGGTTCATAATGCAATGAATGAAACCCTGATGAAAGAATTAACAAAATGCTTTGAAGAGATAGACCATGATTCATCGATCCGTGTTATAATACTTACAGGATCAGGCGAATCCTTCTGTGCTGGTGCCGATTTAAACTGGATGAAAGGAATGGTTAATTATACAAAAAAAGAGAACATCGAGGATAGCATGCTTATATTTAAACTACTTAATCAGATATATACTTGTTCTAAACCGGTGATATGTGTTGTTAATGGTAGCGCCTTTGGTGGTGGTATCGGATTAATAGCTTCATGTGACATTACAATAGGTGTCAAAGAAGCTAGATTCGCTTTTAGCGAAGTTAAACTAGGACTTATACCAGCTGTTATATCAACATTCGTCTCTAACCGTATGAAGATATCTGATATGAAGAGGTTGTTCATAACAGGTGAACGTTTTGACGCTGATTACGCACATAAAATAGGTTTACTTGATATCGTTGTATCACATGAGGATATAGAGGAAAAAGTTAGATCGATAACGCAAGGTCTTTCATCATCAGCTCCTATAGCTATAAAAGAAGTGAAAAACCTGATAAACAACCTCTTAAAAATGGAAAAAGATGATTATATAAAGTTCACAGTTGAGAAGATATCTGAGCTCAGAATGTCAAAAGAGGGACAGGAGGGCATAAATGCTTTTTTAGAGAAGAGAAGACCATCATGGAGTGAGTAGAGACATGTTTAAAAAAGTTCTAATCGCTAACCGTGGCGAGATCGCTGTTAGGGTTATAATAGCATGCCAGGAGTTAGGGATCAAGACAGTCAGTATATATTCTGATGCTGATAAGAACTCTCCACATGTTCATATAGCTGATGAGGCTGTATGCTTAGGCGACCCAACACCATCAGAGAGCTATCTAAACATCGGCAAGATAATTGATATAGCTAAAAAGACGAACGCTGAAGCCATCCATCCAGGATACGGTTTCCTAGCTGAGAACCCTGATTTTGCAAAGGCATGTGAGGATTCAGATATTAAATTCATAGGTCCTTCTTATAAAACCATTAATCTTCTAGGTGACAAGATAGAAGCAAAAAAAACAATGACAAAAGCAGGTGTACCCGTTATACCTGGTTATCATGGCGAGAAGCAGGATACAGATACTTTAATAAAAGAAGGAAAAAAAATAGGTTTCCCTCTGCTGATAAAAGCGACAGCTGGCGGTGGTGGTAAAGGGATGAGGATTGTTAGATCAGAGGATGACTTAGAGCAGGCTATTGAAGGAGCGAAGAGAGAAGCGAAAGCATCCTTTGGTAATGAATCGGTATTCATTGAGAAGTATCTTAATAAACCAAGGCATATTGAATTCCAGATACTCGCGGATGAACATGGTAATATAATTCATCTATTTGAAAGGGAATGCTCTATTCAACGTAGACATCAGAAGATCATAGAGGAGACGCCATCCCCCGCTATGAATCCAAAACTCAGAACTAAAATGGGAGAAGCAGCGGTTAAGGTAGCAGAAGCAGCGGGTTATACAAACGCGGGTACCGTAGAGTTCATGGTTGACGGTGATCTTAACTTCTACTTCATGGAGGTTAACACGCGTTTACAGGTTGAACATCCTATAACTGAGATGACTACAGGTGTGGATATTGTGAAATGGCAGCTTAGAATAGCTGATGGTGAAAAACTCACTATAAAACAGAGAGATATAGCGCAACGTGGACATGCTATTGAATGCCGTATCTACGCTGAGGATCCATCACATGGTTTTCTACCTAGTGTTGGTTTGATTAAAAAAGTTGAGATGCCTATTGGTCCGAATATACGTAATGATACAGGTGTAGAGGCTAACATGGAGATAAGTTCTTACTATGATCCATTACTCGCTAAGCTTATCGTAAACAGTGAAAACAGGATGGAGAGCATAAGAAAGATGATATGGGCGTTATCTAGATATGTTATACTAGGTGTAACCACGAATATCTCATTTCTTAAACAATTACTTGAGCATCCAGAGTTCCAGAAGGGTAATATAACCACTCATTTTATCGATGATTACTTCAAAGATATAACAACTAAGACTCAACCGAGTTTACCATTAAACGCTATTATATCATTAGCTGTGTATGATTCTATACATACCCAACGCCAAGAGGTTGTTCGTTTTAAAGAAGCTGATCCTCATTCCCCATGGAGACATCTTGGAAGATGGAGGATAGGAGTGTAGAGGAACATGTTTATAAACTATGAGTATGAAAACCATGTTTATAGTGTAACAGTGGAGAGACGTGGTGATCAATTCTTCATAACTTATGATAATAACGAGTATACTGTCAAAGCTGAAGAGATCAAACCAGGTTTATTAAAGATAATGCTGGGCGATGATGTCATAAAGAGTGTAATAAGTGAGGGTGAGGATAACAAGTTTATCTTTGTAGATGGCAACGTGTATAAAGTAAAAAGAGTGGAGCTTACAGGACGTAGAAAAACAGAGAAGAAAGAGGGTGATTTAAACTCCCCCATCTCAGGTACAGTTGTCAAGGTTAAAGTAAAAGAAGATGATCATGTTAAAAAAGATGAAGTATTGTTAATCATAGAAGCTATGAAGATGGAGTACCTCATACGCGCACCATATGATGGCATAATAAAAAAAGTATACTTCAAAGAGAATGATCAGGTTGAGATAGGTCAACTAACAGTTGAGATTGAAAAAGGTGAATGATATATGGAGATAATAGAGACAAATATAAACACGTCTGACAAAGAGTATAAAGAGAATTATCGTCACTATGAGAAACTGGTGAAGGATCTAAAAGAGAAGATCACCATCGCATCTTGGGGTGGCGGAGAAGAGGCCATTAAATTACATCGCTCACGTAATAAAATGCTTGTAAGAGAACGTATCGATGCTTTACTTGATCCTGATACACCATTTATGGAATTCAACCCGTTAGCCGCTTATAATATGTACGATAATAAAGCACCTTGCGCAGGTATAGTAACAGGTATAGGTATAATACACGGACGCGAGGTTGTGATAGTTGCTAATGACGCTACAGTCACTGGTGGTACATATTATCCTATAACTGTTAAAAAACATCTAAGAGCACAAGAAATAGCTATGGAGAATAACCTACCATGTATCTACCTGGTTGATTCTGGTGGTGCTTTTCTACCCATGCAGGATGAGGTATTTCCTGATAGAGAGCATTTTGGTCGTATATTCTATAATCAAGCTAGGATGTCAGCTATGGGTATACCCCAAATAGCTGTTGTTATGGGTTCATGCACAGCTGGTGGAGCTTACGTACCAGCCATGTCAGACGAGACAGTAATAGTCAAAGGAACAGGTACTATATTCTTAGGTGGACCACCCTTAGTCAAAGCTGCTACAGGTGAAGAGGTGACAGCTGAGGAGTTAGGCGGTGCTGATGTCCATTGCCGTGAGAGTGGTGTAACTGATCATTACGCAGTTGATGACCATGATGCTATACGTATAACCAGGAATATAGTTGAGAATCTTAACAGACCTGAGAAGACCTATCTGGATATTAGAAAACCAGAGGAACCACTCTATGATATAAAAGAGATATATGGTATTATACCTAAGGATTCAAGGAAACCATTTGATGTGAAAGAGGTTATAGCTAGGATAGTGGATGGTTCAAAATTCCATGAGTTCAAAGCTTTGTATGGTACCACTCTTGTATGCGGTTTCGCCAGGATCATGGGTTACCCTGTGGGTATACTAGCGAATAACGGGGTTCTGTTTTCAGAGTCAGCTCTTAAAGGTACACATTTTATTGAGATATGCTGCCAGAGGAAGATACCATTAGTATTCCTGCAGAATATAACTGGTTTCATGGTTGGTAGAAAATACGAGGCGGGTGGTATAGCTAAGGATGGTGCTAAGATGGTTACAGCGGTTACATGTGCTCAGGTACCTAAATTCACTGTTATCATTGGTGGGTCATTCGGTGCGGGTAACTATGGTATGTGTGGGCGTGCCTATGGGCCGAGGCAGTTATGGATGTGGCCTAACGCTCGTATATCAGTGATGGGTGGTCAACAGGCTGCTACTGTACTATTAATGGTTAAACGTGATCAACTCTGGAGAAAAGGTATAGTTATGAGTAAGGAGGAGGAGAAGGCTATAACGGATCCTATACTTAAAAAATATGAGATCGAAGGTAACCCGTATTATAGTACTGCTCGTATCTGGGATGATGGTGTTATCGACCCTGTTGATACTAGACTGGTTCTGGGTTTGGGTATATCAGCTGCTTTGAACGCGCCTATACCTGATTGGAAACCTGGTGTGTTTAGGATGTAAAAAAGATCATTGGTTTTAGATATGGATCATGACGTGGTGATAGTAGGGGCAGGGCCTGCTGGTTCAACAGCTGCTAGATACTTATCTGAGAGTGGTGTAGATACTCTCTTGATAGATAAAGAGAGATTCCCTAGGGATAAACCCTGTGGTGGTGGTTTACCTACTAGAGTGATGAAACGTTATCCTTATATAAACCAATTTGTGGATTCCATCTCTTATGGTAGTGTGACGTATTCCTCATCTAGGAGATACAAGCTAGTGGTACTCCGAGATCAACCCCTTCTTGGTATGATAAAGAGAGAAATCTTTGATCATGGATTAGTAAAGATAGCGATAGAGAAAGGAACAGAGTTAATTGAGGATAAACAAGTTGTAGATATAAAGAAGGATAAAGACTCTATCGTCGTTGTGTTAGATTCTGGTGAGGAAATAATCTCACGTATTGTTATAGGGTGTGATGGCTTTAACAGTATAGTAGCTAATAGATCTGGTCTTAGAACAGGGTCAACAGGTTCATGTGTATGCGTGTATCATGAGATCCCATTAGACAAGGAAATAATAGAGCAGTATTTCACTGATAAGAGATTAACCTATATATTTATAAAGGTGCTGGGTTTAGCTGGCTATGGATGGGTTTTCCCTAAGAGGCATAGTATTAATATAGGTATTGGGGAGTTTGAATCAGCTGTTACTAAAGATAAGCTGAGATGTAACTTGAAACAGGTCTATATACAGTTCGTTAACCTCTTGAAAAATGAGAGGATCCTGCCTGAAGAGGTGTCACCTGAGATGTGTAGAGGAGGGGTATTACCGATATTCCCATCACCAAAGACGTATAGTGATAATATCCTTTTATGTGGTGACGCTGCTGGTTTTGTTAACCCTATAACAGGGGAGGGTATATATTACGCTATGACTTCTGGTTATATAGCAGCTGATGTAGCAAAAGAGGCTATCAAGAAGGGAGATGCCTCTGAGTTTTTCCTGAGCAAGTATCAGAAGAGATGGATGAAAGAGTTTGGAGAGGATCTTATTAAACTAGGGAAATTCAATAAACAATGGGGTGTAGATAGTGAAAGGATTGTGAGATTACTATGTAGTGATAGGAAACTGGCTAAGCTTACAATAGGTGTGACAGGTGGTCAGATTAGTTTCTCAAGATACAAGTACATATTAATGTTAAGATACTTGTATGCTCTGATGAAGGATAAAATAAAAAAAGAAGCATAAATATGAAGAAGAGGAGGGTTATTTTTTTGCTCTCAGCTCTCTTCTGAGTATCTTACCTGATATAGTCTTAGGTAGTTCGTCCATGTACTCAATGATACGTGGGTATTTGTAAGGAGCTGTAACCTTTTTAACATGTTCTTGTAGCTCCTTTGTTAGAGCATCAGATGGTTTGTATCCTTTAGCTAATACAACGTAGGCTTTAACAACGATCCCTCTTATACCCTCAGGGTCTTCAGCTCCTACAACCGCGCATTCAGCTACAGCTGGATGTTCTATTAATGCTGATTCAACCTCGAATGGTCCTATGCGGTAACCTGAGGATTTGATTATATCGTCATCCCTGCCTACAAACCAGAAGTAACCATCCTCATCCTTGTAACCAAGGTCGCCTGTGTAATAGTAATCACCACGGAAGGCGTTCTTCATTATATCAGGATCCTTCCAGTATTCCTTGAATAAACCAGGGGGGCGCACTCCTCCTGTATACAAGGCTATATTACCGATCTCACCTGGTTTAAGCTCTTTTCCGTTATCATCAACTATTCTAACATCGTGACCAGGTGTAGGTTTACCTACTGAGCCGTATTTGATAGGCATGAAAGGATAATTAGAGAGCATGCATACAGTCTCAGTCTGACCGTAAAAATCATGTATCTCTAAACCAAATGCTTCTCTCCATACTCTTATAACTTCAGGGTTCAATGGTTCACCTGCGCTCATGCAGTGCCTCAGTTTTAACTTATACTTTGAGAGATCCTGCTGTATAAGCATACGATAAACTGTTGGTGGAGCGCAAAAAGTAGTGACACCGTACTTCTCCATTAATCTGAGTAGACCCTCAGGGTTGAAACGACCAGGTGTCTCCCATTGTATTATAGCTGCGCCGACTATCATCTGACCAAATAGTTTACCCCAGGCAGCTTTAGCCCATCCTGTCTCTGAGACAGTCCAATGAAGATCATACTTAGTTAAGGATTGAGCGTATCTAGCTGTAACCTCATGGCCTATAGGGTAACTATGAGTGTGAAGAACCATTTTAGGATGACCCGTTGTACCAGATGTGAAGTAGATCAACATGGGGTCATTTGATAAGGTTTTACCTACTTCTTTAACATCTAACTCATCAGAGGATTTTTTCATCTCCTCATTGAAACTCAGCCAGCCTTCATGTTCACCGTCAACAAGCATTAAATGCTTAAGCGCTGGGCATTTATCTTTAACTGCTTCAACGCGTTCAATATGATCCTTATCTGTTAGAATCATACAGGCTTCAGAGCGGTTTACTCGATACTCGATATCCTTCGAGGTTAATAGTACAGTACCAGGCATAGGTATGACACCTAGTTTAAACATACCTATCAAAGCGAAATACCATTCAGGTATACTCTGCAGTATCACTAGTACTCTATCACCTTTTTTTAAGCCAATTCTCCTTAGAATATTGGCGAATCTATTTGATTCTACTTTCAGATCATAGAACGTACTGTAACGAGCATGTTCACCTGTTCTATCAATTGATATAAGAGCGAGTTTTGTCCTATCCTCAGCCCATTTATCAACAACATCAAAACCGAAGTTATAATGTTTAGGCACCTTCCATTTAAAATTATCATATATCTCTTTGTATCTGTCAACTCTTTCTGTTTCTTGTTGTGTATCTCTCATACTATTACTCATAAATAAACAACCTCCAATTACATCTTTGTTATAACCCTAACTTTTTTGCTATTATCATCCTTTGAACCTCAGATGTACCCTCACCTATCTGACAGAGTTTTACATCCCTGTAAAAACGCTCCAATGGTAGATCACGCATGTAACCATAGCCGCCATGTATCTGGATAGCAGTTCTTGTCGCATTCATGGCTATCTCAGATGCGTATAGTTTAGCCATGGATGCTTCTGTAGTGAACGGTAAACCCTTGTCCTCTAGATAAGCAGCGCGGTATACTAATAAACGGGCAGCATCAATCTGAGTAGCCATATCAGCTATCATCCATTGTATCGCCTGGTTCTTGCCTATAGGTTTACCGAATTGAACACGTTGCTTAGCATACTCTAGGCTGTAATCTAACGCTGCCTGTGCTATACCTACAGCCATTGCTCCTACAGCTGTTCTCCCACGATCCAGTATACCCATAGCACCTATAAAACCCATATTGAGCTCACCTAGAAGATTCTCTTTTGGTATCCTACAGTTGTTGAATATTAACTCAGCGGTGCTGCTACCTCGTAAACCTAGTTTATCCTCTAACTGACCTATAGTTAAACCAGGTGTATCTTTCTCTACTATGAAAGCGCTTATACCTTTAGCCCCTAGGTTCTTATCTGTTTTAGCCATCACAACAGTAACCTCTGCTTTATCACCACTTGTGATGAAATGCTTAGTCCCATTTATCACCCATTCATCACCCTCTAATATAGCTGTGGTTTGTAAGGAGGCTGCATCTGAACCAGCGTTAGGCTCTGTTAAAGCCCATGCTGCTAACGCTTCTCCATTTACAAGCCTTGGTATGTATTTTTTACGTTGAGCTTCTGTCCCTTTTTCATATATATGACCTACTCCTAATGAGTTATGCGCCTCTATTATTATACCAGTAGACGCAGATACCCTTGATATCTCCTCTAGAGCAATCATGTAGCATATCCTATCTATACCTGCTCCACCGTATTTTTTAGGTATAGTCATCCCTAATAAACCCATCTTACCCATTTTCCGGTATAGATCTACCGGGAAGTACTCCTCATTCTCTATCTTAGAAGCTAATGGTTTAAGCTCCTTCTCTACAAATTCATGTATTGTTTTTTTGAAGAGAGTCTGTTTTTCATTTAACTCAAAATTCATAATGTTACGCCTCACCCCCAGATACGTATACATCTAAAAAAACTTTAGGCTTTTTACAAGGGTTATTCTAATGGGGATATTGCTCGTCTGAGACAATGGGTTTGGCATCTCTTTTAAAAACATCGAAGGTTTTTAGTATCGATACATCGATTCATATCTTCTGTTAACATCAGAATTAAACGTGAACGGTATGATACCCTTAGAAGATGAAAAAATAAGCATCCTTTCTAAAGGAAGAGGAGAGTTAATTGGATGGCATGACCCTGATGAAAACCGCAGATGGATTCTTAATAACAAATCAAGAGCTTTAACAGACAAAAAAATGAGTGCAAAAGAAGCTGTGTCTAGATTTATCAAGGACGGAGGGCTTATAGCATTTGGTGGTTTTGGACATATCCGCGTATCAATGTGGATAATATACGAGATCATACGACAGAGGAAACGTAACCTTGTCATGGCTGGTAAAACAGGGGTACATGATCTAGATATACTAGTTGCATCAGGATGCGTGAACAAAGTCGAAGTAGCGTACTCTTTTGGCCATGAACTAAGAGGATTGTCGCCAGCCTCACGCAGGGCTGTAGAAAATGGTATATGCCAGGTAACAGGCGAGATCAGCAACGCTGGTTATCAATGGCGTTTCCTCGCTGCAATGATGGGTCTCCCTTTTATACCTGCTCGTGTGATGCTTGGTACTGACACATTCAACAATAGCTCGGCGAGTAGTGTTATTGATCCATACAGCGGTAAACCAGTATGCCTACTACCTGCATGCTATCCTGATGTCAGCGTGATACATGTTCACAGATGTGATTTTTTTGGTAACGCTCAGATAGAGGGGATAACCATAGAGGATTTTGAACTATCTCGTGCTTCACGCAGGTTGATAATCACAACTGAAAAGATAATTGATAATAAAAAAATAAGATCAGAGCCTCATAGAACCATGATACCTTACTATCTGGTGGATGCTGTGGTGGAAACGCCTCTAGGTGCGCATCCATGTCAAATGCCTTATGATTATTTCTTTGACGAGGATCATATAAAAGAATGGCTTTCGTATTCCAAAACAGATGAAGGTGTAAAAGAGTATCTAGATAAGTACGTGTTAAATGTTGATTCCCAAGACGAGTATATAGAGTTAATAGGCGGTACAGATAAAGTAAAAAAACTAAAGAGGATAGAACAATTCAAAAAACCTATACATACTAAAAAAATAGATGATAAAACCTCTTTATCTGGATCTTATTCATCAACTGAGTTAATAGCTACCGTAGCCTCTCATGTATTAGAAGACAACAAATCCGTGTTTGTAGGTACAGGATTACCTATGATAGCCGCTATGCTAGCTAAAAGAATGCATGCACCTAACCTCTTGTTATTCTTTGAAGCAGGGAGTGTAGGCCCTGATAACATACCTGTTCTGCCCATCTCAGTTGGTGATTCAAGAACATTCCATATGGCTATAGCAGCTAGTAGCATGCATGATATAATGTCAGCTGCTCAAGCTGGATATATTGATTATGGTTTTCTTGGAGCAGCACAGATAGATAAGTATGGTAATATCAATACAACTGTGATAGGCCCTTACGAGCATCCGAAGGTTAGACTACCTGGCAGTGGTGGTGCTAATGATGTAGGGAGTCTATGTCATAAGACAATTATTATAATGCGACAGGATAAACATAGATTTGTGGATAAACTTGATTTCTTAACAACACCTGGCCACATAGATGGTTTTAATTCAAGGGAGAAACATGGTTTACCAGTAGATAGTGGACCTTATCGTGTGATAACACAGTTAGGTGTATATGGTTTTGATGATGTATCCAAAGAAATGACACTTATTTCAGTTCATCCAAATGTTACTGTAGATTAGGTAAAAAGGAATAGCGGTTTTGATATAATCATACCTGACCATGTGAACAGATCAGCGCTGCCAACAAAAAAAGAGTTGCAGATTCTAAGAAAGATAGATCCTACAGGTATGATACTTGGTAGTTAAAAATATAAAAACATTTTTCTATAAAATACATCTTACATATTGATGAAATATTTTAATTAAAAGATGGTTAAAAAATAAGGAGGTTAGAATAATAGATGGGTGAGAAGGTTTGTATTATAGGTGGCGCTACTACTCCTTTTGATTATGGACCAACAGGTTTTGAGAGTATAGAAGGAGGAGCTGCTGAATGTGTAAAAGAAACACAACGAGACGTGCCTGATTTCACCTTGCGAGATATTGATCTGATGATATATTCTCATTTCTCGGTGCATTTCGGCCATCAATTAGCACCAGAGTGGATTATACATGACCATCTAGGTCTAGTAGGAATCCCTCATTACAGGGTTGAGAATGGTGGTAATACTGGTGGTAGTGCTCTGTATGCAGCTGCTTTAGCTGTTATGTCAGGTCATCATGATGTGGTAGGTATAGTAGGATGGGAGACTATGGATTCAGTGTCTCAATCACAGGGGAGTGAGTTCATAGCTATGGCTTCTGATATAAGATACGAACTGATGGTTGGGGGGATATATCCTATATACTATGCTGCAATGGCTAATAAATGGATGAAGGAGAACAAAGTAACAGAGGAGGATGTTGCTACTATAGCTGTTAAAAACAAGAATAACGCTATGGATAACCCTAAGGCTCAATGGTATAGGAATGAACATAGGTATATAACCGTGGATGATGTGTTGAATTCTAGGTTGATTGCTTATCCTATAAAGAAATATGATTGTTGTTTGATGTCTCGGGGTGTAGCGTTCCTGTTGGTTTGTAACGAAAAGTACGCAAAGAAAGTGAACCCAGATCATTATGTCACTATTGATGGCATGGGTTTATCAAGTTGTACTATACGTGCTGGTGATCGATTGAATTTCCCAGGATGGAATGAGAGGTATGGTTCTGGTTATCCTGATATGACAGAGTTCGCTGCGTGTAGGAACTCTGCAGAGCAGGCTTATAAGATGGCTGGTATCACCAATCCTTTAAAGCAGATAGATTTCGGAGAGATACATGATGCCTTCTCGACATCTGAGGCGCAGATATATAAGGCTCTAGGGTTAGCTACGACTGAGAATATCGCTCAGTTTATACGCGATGAGCGTACACATATGCATGGTGATATACCTATGAATCCAGGTGGTGGTCTCATAGGTTATGGTCATCCAGTAGGGGCTACTGGTATTATGAGTACGATCGAGTGTTATTATCAACTCGCAGGTTGGATACCTAAAAAACATCTTAGTAGAAGGACTGAGGTTCCTGATGCTGAATGTGGGATTGTTAACAGTCATGCTGGTACAGGTACTAGTATATCTAATTTTATCATAAGGAGGCATTGATGGCATGAGATCAAGTATGGTTACTAAGAATAGCAAAAAAATATCTACTGATAAGATAAAATTCACTGAGAGAAAGGATTATAGGCCATCTGATGTTAAAGAGACAGGTCTCTGTTTTGTGGGTCATGAGATCTCTGAGGATAGAACTGTGATGAATCAATTCCTACATTATGATCAACTATACACGATACGTCATGGATGGAACAGTAGGTTTTTTGTTGGTCTTCTTGATGGTAAGATAATGGGTACTAGATGCCCGAGGTGTGGTGATACTTGGGTCCCCATTAGAACTCATTGCTGGCGTCTGGATTGTAACTTAGAGAGAACTGAATGGGTTGAGATGCCTCTTAAGGCTACTCTTCATACCTGGACTGTTGCAGGTTGGAGTGGACGCTCCTCGCTTAAACGTTTACCTATAATACTTGCGTATGGTGTTATCGGTGATAGCAAAGTCGCGATAGCTAATGAACTTCATAATGTTAACCCTTGGGATGTAGAGTTCGGTATGCCTCTTAAAGTAGTATTCAAACCGAATGAGGAGAGGATAGGGGCTATCACTGATTTCCATTTTGAACCTGACGATGGTTGGGGACCATCTGGTTGGAATAAAGAGAAAGAACGCATCAAAAAGTTGCTTGAACCGGTTTATGAATGGGTTAAAACACTTAAATAAGAACATATAATACTACTTTTTATCTTTAAGATAATGGTGTTTTATTATGAGTACTTATAGAGTTATCTTGTCACGTAGAAGCATCAGAAGGTTCAAGCAGAAACCTGTATCTCTTAAGATTCTAAAGAAGCTAGTGAACGCAGCGCGTTTAGCACCATCGGCAGGGAATCTACAACCATTAAAGTACGTTATTGTAACTGAGAAAGAGATACGTGATAGAATATTTGAATCCTTGAACTGGGCTGGTTACCTGAAGCCGAGATGGGCACCGGCTGAGAACGAAAGACCAACAGCTTACATAGTGATACTGGTTGATTGTGGTGTTA
The DNA here is from genome assembly GCA_038740425.1 of Thermoplasmatota archaeon. Classification (GTDB taxonomy): domain Archaea; phylum Thermoplasmatota; class E2; order DHVEG-1; family DHVEG-1; genus JAVYLV01. The sequence goes on from JAVYLV010000012.1 coordinate 17,024, forward strand.
GCTCTTACTATCAGCGTGATGTTGGTCTTGCATCTGAGAATATAATCTTAACCGCTGAGGAGGAGGGTTTAGGTGGTTGTATTATATGCAATATCAACAAGGAGAATATACGTGAAGTATTAGGTATACCTAAGAATCTTGAGGTTGACTCAGTGATAGCCTTAGGGTATAAATCAGAGAAGCCAGTTGTTGAGGCTCTAACTGGATCAGTTGAATACTGGAGAGATGATGATGGTGTGCTCCATGTACCAAAAAGAAGATTGGATGATATAATGCATATTAATAAGTACAAACCTAAGAATTGAGGAGGGCATCAGATTTTATAAAAGAAGTAAAATATGTTTGGTAACAATTTTTCTGTCATAACCTCCCATTTGTTGTTAATAGGGGGAAAACATAACATAATAAATCATCTTGTTATATTTCAAGGTAGTCTATGAATAAACCCTATATCGTACTTATGATCTCCATTATCGCTGTTTCTTTTTCAGCTGTACTCATCAAACTCTGTGAGGCTCCGTCATTATCTATAGCATTTTATCGCTTATTATTCACAACACTCCTTTTGATCCCTTTTATAATTCTTAAACCTGATATCATAAAAGAGATAAAGGATATACCTCGCTCCGATATACTAATTATGATTATTATAGGTGTTATATTGTCATTTCATTTCTCTCTATGGATAACCTCGTTGGAATATACATCAATAGCCAGCTCTGTTATACTAGTCACCGCTCACCCTATACTTGTAGCACCAGTCGCTCATATATTCTATAAAGAGTATTTATCATTAAAAAATCTGATAGGTATATCCATATCCATACTAGGTGTTATAATACTTGTATCTGGTAACTATACACTGACCGAGGGTAGTTTTTTTGGTAATATTCTAGCGTTTCTAGGTGGTTTAGCGGCAGGATTGTATATATTAGGTGGCAGAAGGATGCGTAGAACTATATCGATAACATCGTACGCTTTTGTCGTCTATGCGTCTGGGGCTATCATGATGTTTGTCATATGTTTGTTATCAAATTCACCATTACTACATCTGAGAAATGAGGATTATCTGATCATACTTATAATGGCTTTTGTGTCTGGTATACTAGGTCACACGTTGTATAACTGGTCATTGGCGTATATAAGAGCGTCAGTGGCATCAGTATCACTTTTGGGTGAACCTATAGGATCATCTATACTAGCGTATATAATACCCTCAATAAAACAGGAACCAACAATATTTACTATAATCGGTGGTGGTATCATACTATTAGGGATACATCTGACGACAAAGGAGAAGGAGTATATTGAAAAAAGAAGTTAGGAACTGGTTTTTACCAAGTTTAAAAAACAAGATGATGGTTTTCTTTTATCAGATGATATTTACTTAGATTGAGGATACTTTATGGATAATGATGAATATTCTTTGCCCTGCCAAAAAACAAAAAATATCCTCTTCAAACAGATTTATCCTAGTAAGAAACATTTTGTTTATCTGATCATTCAAAATACAGAGTCTAGGATTCTGAAATGGTATGGATACCAATATGCTAGACAGATGGAGATTGAATATCAAGTGTTAAACGAGGCGTCATCTGCTCTTACAGTGCCCAAACCGTTGTACAAAGATAATTTTAGGAATTATATTATAATGAGTTATATCCCTGGTAGGAATCTATGCGATGTTATCAATGATGATGGTACTGCATTAAACATAAAAAAGAAATACGTGGATATGCTAGGTGGATGGTTGTATACCTTTCATAAATTTTTTAATAATAAAAACAGGTTTCGCATAAGAGGAGACGCGATACTACGTAACTTCATTATAAATGATAAGATATACGGTTTGGATTTTGAGGAATCACACATTGGCAAACCAGTTGAGGATCTAGCTGAGATATGCTCCTCATTTTTAACCACTGATCCCATGTTTACAGATGAGAAGTTTTATCTGGCTAGTTTGTTTATAGAGTCTTACATTAAAAGAGCTGAGTGGAAAATCGAGGATGATATTAACCAGGAGATATCCCATGCTTTGCTCAAAAAGATTAAACGGCGTCCTAAGGATAAAGAGATTATAAGTAAATATGTAAAACAGATACAGAGTAAAGGTTTATCAAATTTTTGAAGAGTATAAACGATTTTTATCTTGCTTTTTTCAAAATAAATAACTATTTTTGCGATACTCTGTAATTCACTATATTCTCTTTGTTTTTCTAACTATTTCGAAAGTATTAAAAACATGCAATGATAAATATATACATGATTGACATAGTCAATCTTAATTATTTGGGTTGAGGGAGATTGAAATAAAAAATGAAGATTGTTGGATCTTGCTCATCATATGAGGATATAAAAGATATAGAAAATATCATAAAGATATTCATCGTTGAACAACGTATAAGATCTATATCCCCTGAGTCAACTGAGAAAAGATATTCAGTTAAAAATGGGAAGGTTCTAACAAGAGAACATGTAGGTACCACAGAGAAAATATCCTATTATGCTATACTAACTGTGAGAGGTATATCGTAGATATCATCCTAAACTATATCCAGATTTAACATCAGCTCTGAAAATATATTTAGAGTATAGTATGCCCACTCTGATTTTTATAATAACTATTTATGAATACATCTCAAGCTAACCTAGCGATCTTTATTATTGACTTAGATCTGTGTTGAAACCCAGATCGTTAATAGAGTCTGGGCAACATTACAGGTCAAACCAGACGACATACCTTAAAACCGCAATGAGGGTGGAAATCGTTCATTGCGGTAAAATCTCTCCTGAGGATGATAGTGGGTCTGTCGCGATTCGAACGCAAGTCTATGGCTCCCGAAGCCACAAGGATACCAAGCTACCCCACAGACCCTTAGTTAACAAACATCGATCTAAATCTAATACTAATAGTAAATACTTTTTATGATATAAAAACCTCCGCTTCATAATCCTAAAAATTTAGCTCTGAGTTTAAAAAAATATAAACTACGCTATTGATCCTTTAACTTCTTCAAGAAAGACGAGAAATCATTGTATTTCTTAGATAGTATCACCGAGGATTCCACTAACGCTTCATTAGCTGTTAGTGACCCATCAGTTTCAAAACGGAATAAGAAACGAGTTTCATCACCTCTAATCTTGATAGCATCGTATTCACATGCATCAACACAGGAAGAGCAAAGCGTGCATTGTTCAATATCAGTAACAACACATTTATTATTCTTTATTGACAGTATCTTCTTAGGGCATGCATCCACACATTGATTGCAAAGTTTACATTTCTTATCATCGATATCAACAACCGGGTAATATTTATAACCTGGTGCTTGAACAGCCTGCCATTTTGCATGATCCTTACCTCGTCCTAGAACCGCTTCGACTTCTAGTATTACACGTTGATCCTTTGAAAGTTCGACTATGGGTATCCGCTCATCCTTAACAGTCCATGTTTTATCCTCAGGTTGTAGATCACCTGAATACACTATACATGGTCCTTCTTTACTAAGGGTGTAACGAACTGTACAACTAGGGCACCCTGCACCTTTGCAACTGCATTCATTACGGAAGGTTAATAACTTAAGATCTGTTGGCAATGGGATCATTGATAATCTATGAGCTATTATCTCATCGAATAATGGACTAGTGTTATCATATATTATGACATCTTCTATTGCTAACTTGGGTAGATCAGCTAGCATAACACGGCGTAAAGAGTTAACAAAGTAATGTTTAGTCTCAGATATGTCCAACACTGCTTTGTTATCCTTTAACTCTTTTATTGTTATCTTCATCTTGTATTCCACCTTAGACTCGTCTCCCTCGTTTCCCACCTTTAGGTTTGCATCCATCATGCGGATGAGGAGTTACATCCTCAATGGTGTTAATCTTGAGACCAGCGCGAACTAGTGATCTTATAGCAGCTTGAGCTCCACGACCCGGTGAACCAGCTCTTTTACCTCCTTTGCCGCGTACACGTACATCAACTGTATCTATACCTTTTTCGATGGCTGCTTCAGCTGCGAGCTGTGCAACCCTCATAGCAACGTATGGTGAGCCTTCATCTTTGGCTGATTTTGTAACCATACCACCTGATACACGAGCCAGGGTTTCTGCACCTGTAGCATCAGTCATGGTAATAATTGTATTGTTATACGAGGAAAATATGTGTGCTATACCTTTTTTACCCATGTGATCTACGCCTCCTTTCTCTTTTTATCTTCTTCTTTTTTATTTATTTTATTCTGTTTTTTTTCTTTTTTAAATGTTTTTTTTGGGGGGGTTCAGACGGTTGTTTTTCCACGGTTGTTTTTTGCTCGGTTTTATCTGGTGATATCTCAACTTTTCCTTCATCTTCTGGTATACTAGTTTTTATTTCTTCTGTGGTCTTCTTTGATGGTGTCTCATCTTTTTTTTCAGTTAAATCAGTGATATCAGGTTTTTTGGCGGGTGTTATGTCCTCTTTAATCTCTGTTTTTACTGGTTCAATGATCTGGGTTGATTGAGTAGTAGTAACTATTTTTTGGATCTCGGTTTTTGGCCTGGCAGGATGAGAAGTCGTATTTAAAGGCGAGCAGGGGTTGTATGTTATGAGGTTATCCTCATCCTTTGTGACTATGTATCCTGGTATTGTAACCTTTCTTGATCCTACAGCTATGTGCCCATGGGTTATAAGTTGGCGTGCATGTTTAATTGTTGTTGCTAATCCTCTATGGTATACGAGGGTTTGTAGTCTACGTGCTAATATGTTTTCTACATCTAAGGATAATACGTCATCGAGTGTAGGATTTTCAGGTAGCAGGTTGATGCGTGTTAAACGTAATAGTAGTTGTTCACTTTCTTTTTTTACTTGAGGATCAGAGCCACTTATCTTACCTAAGAGTTCTCTAGCTTGTGCTCTGTATTTTCTTAGTAATGTTTTAGCTTTCCATACTTCTTTATGGTTTTTTAACCCGTATTTTCTGATGAGTTCTTTCTCTGTTTTTATCCTTTCTTCTTTCCATGGGTGAAGTGGTTTAGCGTATTTCCTACGTGGGAATTTTGGTTTGCCCATTTACATCACTCTTTCTTTGATTGTTTTGATTTTTCAGATGTTTGAGAAGTAGCTGGTTTCTGAGCGGCTGCTTTCCTGGAGACTCCTAATGCTAATCCTTTACGACCGTTTGATCTGGTTCTTTGTCCGCGTACAGGTAATCCTAGTTCATGTCTTACACCTTTATAGCATCTTATCATCTTCATAAAGTTTATATCGTCTCTTAATCTGGCTGTTACATCGTTGCTTATAAAATGTAGATTGTGACCTGTGTCGTAATCTAAACGATGGTTCATCATCCATGATGGTGTAAGAGTACTGAGATTATCTATGGTGTTTTTGAGTTTCTCTATTTGTTCGTCGCTTAGTTTCCCTATTTCTATGTATCTATCAACGTTTGTAGAATCAGCTATGAAGATAGCCATGCGTCTACCAATACCTTTTATCTGTGTTAGAGCGTATATAACCTGTTTATGCCCATCTAAGTCGGTGTTAGCTATACGTACAATGTAGTGGAAGTTTTCATCCTCTAATTTTTCTTTTCTTTTTGTTCCTTCATCTTTATCTTTTCTTTCTTTTGTTTTATCTATCCTTGTTTTTTCAGTTTTTTCTTGTATTTCTGGTTCTTTTATGTTCGTTTTGTTTTCTGGTTTATCATCATTATTTTTGTCTGTTGAGTTATCAATCTGGTTAACTTCTACTGCATCTTTTTGTTTATTGGTATCTACGGTATCTGCCTCAGTAGTTCGATCTTTTTCATCGGTCAAGTTTACTACCTCACTTTACTTTATTAGCTCTTTTATCTTATAGATATTTAGAGAAGGTATTTGCCAATAATAAAAGAAGATATATATAAGGATTTAGGGGTTAAAAACTGATCCCTTCGTTTTCTTATAGCGGCTGGTTGAGCTGTAAAATCGATATCTTAATACATTGGATTATCATTCTGGTCTTTGGATGGATATAGATAAGATAGTTAAGGAATTGTCAAACAATGAGAAAAAAGTTCTGATTTCTCTTAAAGAATTAGATGGACAAGGAGAAGTAGATGAGGTTGGAAAGATAGGTGGATTCACACGATCCATTGAGGTGATGAATGCAGCTATATGGCTCAAATCAAAGAGATTAATAGAGATACATGAAAGAAGACAGGTATTATACGCGCTTGACTCTGAGGGGTTGCAATATGTTGATGAAGGTTTACCTGAGAAAAGATTGTTAAGATTCTTGGATACGAACAACGGTAAAGCATCATTAGAAGAGATATCGAAAAAAATTGATAGAAAAGAAGTCCCCATCGCGGTAGGATGGCTTAAGACCAATAAATGGGGTATCATAAAAAAAGAAGGTAAAGAAACAATCATAGAGATAACTGAGATAGGTAGAAAAGCATTACAAACAAAAACACATGATGAGGTTATACTGGAAAAGCTCAAAGAAACGCCTTACGTCGAACTAGATAGAAAAGATGTGCAAAACCTCTTATCAAGAAAGAATGTTATTAAACAAAAAGAGCAGATAACAAGTATTCTAGTTTTAACTGATCTGGGGAGAAAAATATTGGAAAGGAATGTATCATTCACAGATGACATATCTCAGATCACACCTGATGTTATAAGGGATGGTGAATGGAAGAATAAGACTATAAGACCCTATGATATACATGCGTTTTCACCAGATATACACCCTGGTAAGACTCACCCATTGATCTATCTAATCAACAAGATAAGACGTGTATTTCTTGAGATGGGTTTTGAAGAGATAGAAGGTGATTTTGTTGAATCATGTTTTTGGGATATGGATGTATTGTTCATACCTCAGGATCACCCCGCTAGAGAGATGCAGGATACATTTTACTGTAAAAAACCTAGAATAATACCGATATCTGATAAAAATCTAGTAGAGCGGATCGCTATGATACATGAAAACGGTGGAGGAACTAACTCAACAGGATGGGGTTACAGATTCTCAAGATCTGAATGTGAAAAGGCTTTACTGAGAACGCATACAACAGTTAATACTATACGTTACCTTTATGAGCATCCTGAACCACCGTGCAAAGTATTCTCCATAGGTCGTGTTTTCCGGAAGGAGAGTATAGACTCAACGCATCTACCTGAGTTCTACCAGATAGAGGGTATAATACATGAGGATAACGCTAACTTTACACAGCTTCTTGGCGTGATAAAAGAGTTCTATCATAGAATAGGTTTTGAAAAGATTCGTTTCCGTCCAGGTTACTTCCCTTATACTGAGCCTAGCATGGAGGTAGATGTACTATGGGGTGATAGATGGATAGAGCTCGGTGGGAGCGGTTTATTCCGCCCTGAGGTTACACACCCGATTGGTATTAAAAACCCTGTTCTAGCATGGGGCCTAGGATTGGAGAGACTCGCGATGCAGATGTACAGGTTAGATGATATACGAAGCCTGTACATCAGTGATCTAGGATGGCTCAGAAGAACAAAACTATTAGAACACCTCTGACTCGTTTTATTTTCTCGTTAATAAATAAGTCTGATAAGAGATATATAGCGGTCTTAGAAATATTTTAATAATATAATTATATATTATTTAAAATGATAACTCTTGTAAACGAAGATTTATATATTAAAAAGTTAGATATTAGCGATAGGTTGTATAAAAATGCGTATCTGTAGATCCCATATCCTTACATTATTCGTTATATTGTTACTTATGGGTGGATCGTCACAGATGATGCTATCTGGCAGGGGGTTATCTACTACAAGGTCAACAACTCTGTATTTTACACCATATAAAGCATTTAACATAGATGAGATTGATACTTTGGAGAACGCGAAATTAAGCATAGAACGACCTGTGAATGATGATTATACAAGATGGCCACCAGATCTTCTAGTTAGGGATAAGAATAAGATGATACCCAGCGTTAACTCAGAGATTTGGTTATCCTGGTTCCAAATGTGGATATTCTTCAAATTCTTTGATAAGATACCAGATATGAAAGAGTTTAGTGAAACCGCCGAATTCCGCAGTCTTATGGACATGTTCAACCCTTTTAAAGTAAGGGAGGATTACGTATACACTGGGGTGGAGAAAGTAGAGATAAATGATAAGATAGTTTTTGATTTATATTTCTCTTCTAAGTCAAACGTGATACATAAAGATACGATTAAGGTTAGTTTGTCAAAGAGCATGTTCTTCTTCTCACAGGAGTTGATGAATACCACTATAACTATTACGCCTGTTCTGCTAAAAGGGAGAATGAAGCATTATCAAGTTGTACTTGATTGCACTGATAAGCATATAGAGGTAAATCCTGGTGATACATTAACATTCGGCGTTGAGATAATACCTAGTGAACGGGCTATAAGTAAAGTAATGAACGAGCTATCAAAACGTGGTTTTGAAGAGAAACTATTGGGAAAAGCAGAGAGACTAAGTGTTTTCCTCAGTAATAGAAGAAATCAGAAATTAAAGGATCTGGGATCAACGCTGCAGGAGTTCTTAAACATGACAGAGGAATTTAAGAAAGAAGGAGTTGATATCACACTTGTTGATATAGGTGATCTGATAGAGGGTTTATGCTCCTCCTCTTTTATATTTGCTTCTAAGGAATATCCTTCAAGTGTAACCCTACCATTAGCGTTCACGCCAACCAGTGAAACAAAAATAATAACTTATTATTTATACAATGTAGGTACAGAGCATATACTGGAAGAGAGAATACCAACTGGAGAGAAACCAGTAGAAGAGAAACTATCAGAATCAAGGATTATATGGAGATCAGATCCACTTGAACGCAACAAGATTATAAAAATTAGTAATGTTACAGCTACTCTTTATCTTGATTATCATAGCGTACTAAACATTAGGAAGATAACCCTTGCCGCGTCTCTCTATGATGAGGACAAAGCTATTACATCAACATCGGTCATACTAGAGAGAAGAGGATTGTTAAATTGTATCAATGAAAAAACAATGGCAGTAACCCTTAGTTTTAATGATATTGACTATGAGATATTCCATGGCCATAGACTAGGCTTATCACTCTCTCTATCTAATAACACAAAACTTGGTTTAAGAAAGGTATTATTATTGACAAACTCAACTGATACACCCTCGTCTCTAAGGGTGCATTATGAAGAAACAAATAACATAAAGGTTAAGACGAATCAGACCATTATCAAGATAACACCAGGCGGGAAAACAGTCTATAACCTGAATATCACGAGTAAATACACAGATAAGATTAAGATTACTACTACAAACATGAAGAAGAATGGTAACTGGACAGTTACTGTAACACCCAAAGAACTTGATATAACTAATAACTCTTCTAAAATAGTTAAAGTTTATGTTAACTCCACTGATCTTACTAAGAAAGCCTACGGACAGGAGATATCATTCAATGTGGAGGTCACTGGCAAAACAGGTAAAATAATTATCCCCTTATCAACCGTAATCTCAAAGGATGCTATAAGATATGATGTTGACATAGTTAATTACTCAAAAACAAAAGAGGTGAAAAAAGGAGAGAACACTACATTAACATTTAGAATAAAGAATAATAACACAGGCGCTATCGATGAGAGTGATAACTACAGGGTAATCGCATCGTCTGCTAACGAATGGAACCTACAATACGA
>JAVYLV010000013.1:0-24804 GCA_038740425.1 Thermoplasmatota archaeon
CACTTAGAAAAACAGGATACCCTATATTACCTGTTAATATCACTATATTTAATTTTAAATTAGGAACAACTATAAAAAATATAAACGCTGACATTTCAGAACCTATCATCATCAACCTAACTGAACCATTAAGATACAACCCTCTCATAACAACAGATAACGTGATAAATAAAAAACAAGAAGCTGCAGAAATACCAAACATATATCCTAATGAATGGTTTACTATACAAACAGGCGGTGGCTTAATAAGAGAGAACAGAACGTCTTTCTTCATCCTGCGTATATACCCTGTACGGTACAAACCTGATACACACCAGTTATTATATACTCCAAGGTTTACTATAAACATAACCTTCCAAGAACCAGAGAAACCAGTGAAAGGAGCAAACAAGACATATGACTTACTAGTAATATCACCAGCAATATTCATTTCAACTCTAAAACCACTCATCCAACACAAAGAGGAAATAGGCATTAAAACCAAAAACATAACACTACAGAGGATATACAAAGAAATAGATCAGGGCAGGGATAACGCTGAGAAGATAAAATACTATATAAAACATGCTATAGAAGAATGGGGTATAAGATACGTTCTACTAGTGGGAGGACGTAGATATCAATCCTATTCATGGCATCTACCAGTAAGATATAGTCACGTTGTACCTTATGATATACAAGAGTATAACGAGATATCGTTCCTAAGTGATTTATACTACGCTGACATCTACAACTATGAAGGAACCTTCTCAAGCTGGGATACCAATATGAATGGTGTATTCAGCGAATGGACCAACAACACTAGAGACGAGATTGATCTATACCCTGACGTTTATCTAGGTAGATTGGCATGCAACAATAAGAATGATCTAAGAATAATTGTTAACAAGATAATAAACTATGAGAAACAAAAAGCAAATGATTCATGGTTTAAACGCATGGTTATGATAGCAGGTGACTCGTACGATGATGAAAGCCATTATATCGAAGGGGAATTAGCAACAGATGAAGCATACAAGTATATGTCAAGTTTCACACCTGTAAGGGTATGGGCATCAGAGCAGGATATAAACAGGGATACAGTTAAAGCAGCTGTAGATCCTGGATGCGGTTTCATCTACATATGTGGGCATGGTAACCCTGCTAACTGGAATACACATTACCCACCTAACGGTACCATATGGTGCACAGGTTTTGGAAACAAGGACATAAGAAGTCTAAGAAACAACGATAAACTACCTATAATAATAGTTGGAGGTTGTCATAACGCACAATTCGATACAACAATGATAAATCTCATAGTAGGGATACTAAAGCATCGTTTAAAATACTTCAGTACCAAACAACCTTACGGTGAATTCTGGCATAGAGAATGGGTACCTAGATGCTGGGCATGGCAATTTATGATTAACTCTAAAGGCGGTGGTATAGCTACTATCGCTAATACAGGTCTTGGTACACACGGTAGTGATGATGTGGATCATAACAGGGTGCCTGACTACCTTGAGGTACTTGACGGATGGTTGGAGATAAACTTCTTTAGATTATACGGAGAGGGGAACATGGATATACTAGGTCAGATACATGGTGATACCCTATCAAGTTACCTTAATATATTCCTAGGTAACAATGACCCTATGGATGTTAAAATGGTTCAACAATGGGTACTGCTAGGCGACCCGAGTCTTAAGATAGGCGGCTATAGCTAAAAAGATGGTAATGTATCCTTATTTTACAATGAATAACCCCTCTTTTCATGATCCAAAAAATATAGTTAACCAACCCTTAAGGACCCTTTGTATTTTTTTATGAAAAAACGAGGGTTTTTATACATAAGATTTATATCTTATAACCAACCTTATCATAATTATTAGAAGATGTATAAAAAAACCAAAAGGCTTGATGAAAAGATGAAGAAATCTAAGGTTAATACACGTAAACAACAACTTGACCATGAACGAACCACCTGGCGGCATAAACATCGTACACTAGGCGGAAGGGTGATACTATACCCTGAGAGACCACCTGAACATATTAACGCCCGTGCTAATAAAATATACAACTGGTTCTGGAATAAGATACTACTAGAGATAAATATACAAGAAATACCTGCTATCATCTCAACACTTCAGGATCAGATTAATAATCATCTGCCACCTGAAAAGATTAGAATGTACCGTACCATGATAGGTATGGCTGAGGATGCTTACCAGCTTAAAAGATTAGATGATATAAAGGATTATGAACCTGAATTAATGATGAGTCGAACACCATCCTACGATTCTGAAGAGGGGGTTATATACAGGGATGGTAATCTCTATACTACTGACTATAATGAGGATGAGAGCGCTATTATTATACGTGATATAGAAGGTGTTATAAAGGATATCCTCTCATCTGAGGATCTAACTGAGCGTATACCTGATATTAAAATATAACAGGAGTAAAACCAGAAAAGAGAGAGAGCTATAACTGATTAGGTTTTTTTCATCCGCCAACAAATAATATAATGAGGAATGAGTTTTCTATTTTTTTTATGTGTGTTTCTTCCAGTAGAATACCTCTTTCTTCCAGGTTGGGGGTATCTTTGCACCATCCTTCCTCTTATAACCCTCCACTGGTTTATATCTAACCCCATACTCTCCTATCTTACTCTTTGATGGTTTTAATGATTTCAAATCCACATCACCTCATACCATACTTTTTTTTTTTTGTGATTCTACTCTTCTCATTTTTGATTTAATTGTATATAAAAATATCGTGTGAAAATGTCAAATAGGGAGAATTAATAAGAACTATTATTTTATTTTTTTTAAAAATATGGGTAGATGGTTAATCTGTTATTCTTCTTTTTTTATTGGTTTAATCTCTCTTAGTATTATCTCAGCTGTCCATCTGGCTACGTTGCCAGCTACACTGGGGCATTTATCTACATGCGCACCCGCTCTCTCAAAAGCCTCATACTCTTCTTTGTCGTATAGTACATAGCTCCTACCGAATAGTTTTTTTTGTACATCACAGCATAATGGTGAACCATACTCCTCTATGAACCTTTCATATAACGGTTTGGAGTACTTAAAAACCAGTCTCTTCTTTTTACCCTCTTGGAATTCTTTGTACTCTCGCCCTACAAGTGAACTTATAGCTAACATTCCGCCTACCAATGCGCCGCACGTACCTCTAGATGAGAGTGATGTTCCACCTGCTAATGCATCAGCTGATTTGAATACATCCTCATTGCCTACTCCTATTGTTTCTTTTAAAGCTGCTATCACGCATTGAGGGCAGCTACCTAACTTTGCCTCGTATTCATAAGCTTTCTGGTAGACTTCATGTATTATGTCTTCATCCTTCATATCCATCCTCCTCTTTTTTTTACATCCATTCGTCTAAGCCTTTCTGTCTGGTCACAATAACATTAACTCTGCTTAGACCAAAAGCACCGTTTATATAGTTCTCTATCATCTTTTTGTACCATTCTAGATCTATGTCCTCTTTACTCTCTAGTAGATCAACCGGGTACATGTAATCTATAGGTTTCACACCGCTTTTGGATGGTTTCGGTATACCTGGTAGAGGATGTTTGGTTACCACGAATTTTAGTTTCACCCTAGTTTTAATCTTCTCATTTAATAGTTTCTCTAAAGCTGATGCTCTTGTACCGTATACCGACGTTGATTGATCCTGGTTTAACTTGTATCTATTAGCAGGTTGTACTGATTGAATAAGTGTTAGATCCTCTAATTCTACTGTTGATAAATCAAGCTTTGAGAGCATCTCCTTAGTGTTACGTGTTATACTCTCCTTAACATTTTTCCTTGCTTCTTCCTCGTCATTCCATTCAGTATTCTCTTTTAACACTTGTATCATTATTTGTTCTAAGACTTTACGCGCTATATCTGGTTTATCTGATCCTTTGAAGTTATTCCCTTTTGTAATCATCTCCACTTTTCCATGTTTAGCATCAAATATAAGATAATTCTTATGTTTAACAAAGATCATAGCATCATGAACCTCTGCTTCTAACTCAAAATCAGGGTATTTTAACTCCTTCTGCCATTTTTCATTACAATGCTTTATAGCCGATAATGCCTGCTCTGATCTGGTTAACCATGCATCATCATTTACCTCTGTTTTTATACCTAATGCCTTTGAGAATTCTAGTAGATTACCAGCTGAGCGTGAACAACCAATGTATATACCATCAGTGTCACCATACACCACTCTGATACCCTGGTTTTTAAGATAGTTCAATGTATCTGCTAGTATCATCTGACCAGTAGTTGTTATAGCTGCTGCTCCCCATATATTGAATTGTCTACCAGTCACTAACGGTGCTGATAGTATACCATGGCTACCTGCGTTACGCGCCCCTTTCATACTCTGATACATCATCTGCAAGCGTTTAACCTCTTCAGCACTCTTAGTACTATAGGCTTGTTTAAGCTCTTTTTTAATCTTCTTTATCATGTTCATTATACCTGTCATAGCGCAGTTGACCACACCTGTTTTTTTATCTATGATTACACCTAACATCACACCTGTATCCGCATATGAGTCCCTTGATGTTATCTCTCTCCATAGAATGTCTCGTTCTCTTAGGAAACGTTCAGGTAATCTCTTCAGCCATATCCAAGTATCAGGTTTCTCATTCTTTAATGCTAATCTAACAGTGTCAGCCCCTAGATTCAATGCTTTTAATATGGTAGGGTACATTGCTCCTACATCAGCTACCACTACATGGTACCATGGTATGAAATCAGAGTGAACTTCTGTATCTGGTTTAATAGTCATACCACCAGGTAGATGATACCCTAACTGATCATCCTCCACGTTAGGATCATATATAACATAAGGGTACTCTACCCACTCAGGCATCTCTTCACCGTATTTTAATACACGAATGAAATCCTTAGATAACTGCTCCTTGCATCTTTTAGCAGATGTTACAATCTCACTTCTACTTTTACAATCCTTGAATCTATCTAATAGTATCTGAGATATAGCCCTTGCACGGCATACAGGTGGCATGATTTTACGCTGTTTTTTACTTCTTATTATGGCCATGTGATCCCACATGTTCACCGCACCTGATGGTAAAAGCATATCAAAAGGCATGCATGTGATGAATGCTAACGGTAGAGCTTGTTGTATAAGATTAAGTGTTACACCTATTTGTTCTTGTACATCCTGTCTGTTATACTTTAGTGTTCTATCATCAAACCTTATCTGCGAGGGTTGAAGGTATAAACGATCCTGGAGTATGACACCTAGGAATAATGCTAATGATTTAAGATTGAACTCATCTAAGAAAGAGTAGAATTTACGTGAAGCTAGATACGTATCAAAACATGAAGGGTATATCTGTATAACCTCTGATCCTACACCGAAATGAAATGATCTATCCAGACTGCATCTAACCTCTAGGAACCCTTGGAGTACCTTATACTCTTCATCAGATAAGATCTTGTTGTGCGTACTCATCAAATGTTTTATACGGCCATATAGTTGATAGTTATCAAAACCTAGGATGTTATGACCAGATACTATATCGTAGTCCTCTATCATATTACAGAACTCACATAGGTTATCTATCTCATCGTCTATACTCCTTGATACTAGTTGTTTAACCTCTATATCACTCCATGATGAGGGTATATCATGTATCTCAAAGTTGAACTCTTCTCTATCAAGGTTTTTATCTGATGTGAAACCTATATTAAAATCAGCATACCCTATAATATCTATAGGTAGATCCCTACGGCCCTCCTCATATTGTGTAAGCTCTATATCATAGATTAATACTTTGATATTTCTTCTCTCACCATTTGTATCAAGCAGCCATGCTTTGTCATCAGCAGCTAAGTCAGTTAACACCCTCTGTTGATAAGGTATATCATGCTCAGCTGTGTAGAAACCATGGTCAAAGAATAGACAATCACTAACCTCAGGTACAACATATGATGCCTTGGTATAAACCTTAAATACCTCTCTTTTCTCTTTAGGGTTGTTGAAGCTTTGATAAACCTCTATATCGCCTATACTCTTTATCCTGGATAAGGGGGAAGAATCATCACCTTTATACTCTTCTACTAGTCGTATAAGCCTAGATCTAGCTTCTTTTAAAGATACACCCCTAGGGGTATAGACTAAGAAGTAAGGGTCATGTATAGTAGAAATGTGCACAGGTCTCTTACCCTGATAGTATAAATTATTAGATGATACACCTAGTAGCAGATCACTCATGTTAACCATTACCTATACAATCTATCAATGTTTAAATGTTTAAAACATTAATGTGGGTAACCTTAAATCCAGTCATTGTATATTACCTCTTTGATTAAAAAATTATCTTTGATTAAAAAAATAGAGAGGGATTAAGGGTTATGAGAACCCATCTGGTTTACTCTCATTTATTTGATAATCATAACTGTAAAGGGCATCCTGAGAACGCGGAGAGACTACACGCCATGATAAAATCATTCAAAGAATCACCCCTGCAGAGACACATCAAAATCATAGAACCCAGTATACTACCTGAGGGTCTGCTATACAAGGTGCATTCACCAGATATGATAGAACAGGTTAAAGAGATGAGTGATAAAGAAGATAAAGATGAATCATGGATAGACCTTGATACATACGTATGCAGATCAGACTATGAAACAGCACGCTTAGCAGCAGGAGGGTTATTACAACTATGCAGAGAGATCATCGATGGAACCATAGATAACGGTTACGCTCTTATAAGACCACCAGGGCATCACGCTACCAGGTTACGCTCTATGGGTTTCTGTTTATTCAACAACGCTGCTATAGCAGCCCACTATCTAACAACTAGGAATAAACGTGTACTGATAATCGATCACGATGTACATCATGGTAACGGTACACAGGATATATTCTATGATAGAAACGATGTGATGTATCAATCATTCCACCTCTCACCACACTACCCTGGTACAGGAGACCATGACGAGATAGGCGAAGGAAACGGAAAGGGTTACACCATAAACGCACCGTTACCATACGGTTCAGGTGATAAAGCAGTAACAAATATACTGGAAGAGATAATGCTACCTGTAGCCAGGGAGTTCAAACCAGATTTTATCATAATCTCAGCTGGTTATGACTCCCATCATCTAGACCCTCTAGGTGGTTTGAAACTTACAGTTAACATGTACGGCGAGATAATAAAGAGATACAGCATAATACAACCTAGAGTGATATGCACATTAGAAGGAGGCTATAATCTCGAATGGATAGGTAAATGCATGTTATCACAGCTAGGAGAGATGACCTCTAAACCTATACAGATAAAAGACTCGGCGAATGAAACAGCCGATATAACACCTTTGATATCAAAGATACGTAAACAGCTCAGGGATTACTGGTCAATATAGCGTGAAAATAAGAGTATTAAGATAAAATAAAGAATAGGTAATGGATTATTTTCTTCTTAGTCAAATATCATACCCATACCTGTAGCAGCTGAATCCTCCTGCTCTTCTATCCTCTTGTTAATATCAGATGCTTCCTTCTCATTTATCCTTACGAAGCCTGCGTCCTTAGCTAACTCTTCAGCCCTCTTTACACCCTCGCTGCTACCCTCTATTTTAACATATGTCTCATCGCCTTTCATCTCTAGGGCGTTAGCCTCTCTAATTATTATACTCTGCCTGCTGACAGTATCATCCTTAAGTAGCCTATCTATCTTACTTGTATCAGCCTTGGACACCTTGAATATAACATACACCATAGACACTTATCACCCTTCATGTTCTATTACTTAAGAAGAGTTTAAAGGAATAGAAACATATATATAAAACTACCCATCAAACATAGTCTATTTCTCTTACGGTCTCTTTATGATACCACCTTCTTTGTCTATCTCCCCTTTCTTTATCCTCGAGGTGCTTATGGGTTTATTATCCTCAGCTAACACAAGCGGTATAGTTACTATACGCAAAGGCTTCATACCCTTCTTAATCCTTATATCGTTGATCTCATCAGCAACCCTCTTGGTCTCAGATGAAACCACTATAGCATCGAAATCCTCATTTATAGATGGACCGTACCTATCAGTTATACCTTCTGTCTTATAATTTATACCATTATTTACCATTGATAAATAATCTTCAACCATTCTACATCTCTCCTTGAATGTATACCTGGTTTTCTTCCTCTCAGCTAGCTCACCATCTGTAACCCCTATGAACACGTAACCATCTTTACCAGCCTCCTTGAAAGCAGTCTCTATAAGCATCCTATGACCTTTATGGATTATATCAAATGTACCACCTATACATACCTTCATATAAATCAACTTTTAATATTAAACACGTCACAGGTTTATTATAGTTTTTTAAAGGAATAAACAACCTCCCTGTTATAATCCTTTTAGGTAAATGTTGTATCAACCAAGATCGCAAACATCATTCATTAAGGAGGTGAAAGTGTATCAAAGCAGTAAAGAAACTGGATTTAGACTTGTCAAAACTAACATTTCTTCTCATAGAACATGTTGGCGATGTCACTTCATTTTACAGTAAAGAAAAATATAAAACCCTGTAACATATGTCATAAATGCATAAAAAGGATGGGACTATAGATGAGAAGAACAATAACTAGTGTAATATTGGTTATCATATTAACCATATCAATACCCCCTGTCATGTTTGATAGGGTGGATGCAGCTGGTAGAGGCATATATGTTAGTGTATCATACCCTTATAATACTGGTGACGGCTCAGCTGATAAACCATACAGGTCGATACAGTACGCTATAGATAAAGCAAATGATGGTGATACTATATACATATTTGATGGTTTATACAATGAGACACTTGTTATAAACAAACGTGTATCAATAGTTGGGATAGATCGTAAGAATGTGACTATACAGAAGATAGGAGGGCAACCTCGTTACCTCATAGAGGTTAAATCTGATTATGTAACCATAGAGGATGTTACACTATTCAACTCCCCAGATGGCAGCGTTAGGGTAGCACTCATCTATGTTACATCTGATTTCATTACATTACAAGGTGTTAACGTAACTAATAGTACTACTTGGGGCGTATACCTTGATAAATCATCAGGTCATACTATAGGTAACTCTTTATTCTATAACACCAAAGGCGTCTATGCTTACTACTCTGATAATAATGTATTTTCAGGTAACTACTTCGAGAAGAATACCGAAGCAGGTGTTAAACTAGTTAGATCAAATAATAATATATTCTATAATAATACTTTTAATAATACCCAATATGGTGTATACAGCGAGTACTCCAACGGGGTTAACATCACATTTAACAAGTTCTCTAACTGTAGCATAGATGGCATAAAGATATACGGCGGTAGTAACAATATCATTAGTAGAAGCTATATCTATAATAACTCTGGTAATGGAGTCTATATCAGCAGTACTAAGAGTATCATTAAGGATAATAGGATACATGGTAACCAGATAGGTTTAAACATCTATGGTTCCAGCTCATATATTTACTCCAACACTTTCAATAACTCCAAACTTATAGGCCTAATATGTAACAGTGGCACCAGTAACAATATAATATACCTTAATCGTTTTAACCGTAATGCTGTAAACGCTAAAGAGAACGGTAGGAACCAATGGTACTCTAATAACGCTGGGAACTACTGGGATGATTACAAAGAAGTTGATCGTAACCTTGATGGTATAGGTGATAAACCATATAGTATACCAGGTGGTGGACTCGACCTTTACCCCCTCGGTTTATTCCTTAAACCCCCTGGTAAACCATCTGACCCTAGACCCAAGGATGGCGCTGATAACGTAGGTTTACTAGTAACACTAAGCGTTAAGGTTACAGATCCTGATAGTGACTCTCTTTCAGTCTATTTCTACTCAGCTGTTGATGATAAACTATACGGTGAGATACATGGTGTTAAAAGCGGAAGTAGAGGAAACTGCACCTTCCGTTTACCATTTGAGACTACATTCCCATGGTACGCGGTTGTGAACGATAGTAAACTAGAGAACAAATCTGACATATTCATATTCACAACACGTCAGATACCACCAACCAATAAGAAACCAGTATCAAATCCTGGTGGACCTTATATAGCAGCGGTTAACCAGAACGTAGTATTCGACGCTTCCGGTAGCTATGATCCTGATGGTAATATATCATTCTACCGTTGGAACTTCGGTGATGGAAGCTCAGAGATACTATCCTCCTCACCTACACATGCTTACTCTAGTATAGGAGTATATACTGTTACATTAACAGTAGTTGATAATCAAGGCAGGAGTTCTACCAACACGACAACAGTAGCAGTAGGCACAACCCTACCTAACAAACCACCTATCCCTGTTATCACTGCTCCAACCATTGGTAATACTAAGACATCCTTGTTATTTAGCGCTACTGATAGTTATGATCCTGATGGCAGTATAATAAATTATACATGGAGTTTCGGTGATGGTGAATACGGTTACGGTTCATCAGTTGTCCATACTTATGAGAAACAGGATGTATACATGGTTACATTAACCGTTGTTGATAACGAGGGTGAAGCTGCTTCTACTTCATCAACCATTACAATAGAGAATAAAAAAGATGAAGGTATACGTATACCAGGTTTCGAGTTTTTGATTTACCTATCAGCATGTCTTGTAATCCTCTTGATGATGTATAGCAGAAAAAGTAAGGAGAAGAGAGGTAGATAAGAAAAGTGTGAGAAGATAACGTTAATTATCATCTGGAGGAAATGTTAAATACTGATTTATGATAACAAATCTAAGAAAATAAATGTGTTACAAATCTCGGAGGGATTAAAAGTGACATATTACTGGGAGAAAAAAGGAAATGTTTTTCATTGGAGTCTACAGTGCTCAAAGGTTCCTATACATGTAAAAAACGACCCTAACTGGGCTACTAGCCCTGATAGACCAAATGATAAGATACCATGCTCTGAATGCAGAGAGATAGAGATCAAGAAGCAATTCAAAAAATAACCCTGATGGTTTTATAAATCACAATGTTTTACTAAAGCCGACGGAGGGATTTGAACCCCCGACCTGCTGATTACAAGTCAGCCGCTCCGCCAGCTGAGCTACGTCGGCGTAAATTAACTAATTATATTTTTTTTGTAGCCTGAATATCTACACCTATATAAAACTCTCTTGGTGAATAAGTCTTTATACGTCTAATTGCTAATGGTTCAATACTTATACTTTTCTCAGATGCACTACTCTTTAGATAGTCTAATCTAGTAGGTACATCCTCCTCTCTTATTATATCATAGTAATGTATCATAGCCTTATCTTTTATTATATCTAAAGCTTCATCGAAGAACCGGTACGCTTGAAATGGTAGATTCATGATTACTCTATCAGCTTTAACCATTCTACTATCCAATTCCTTTTTTGCCATACAAGCATCTATATTTATCAACTCAACTTTATCATGTACTTTGTTTACTCTTATATTATACTCAGCATATCTAATAGCATCAGCGTTCTTATCTATCCCATATATTATCCTAGGCTCAGCATATTTAGCAATCATGATAGGGAATGGCGCTACACCAGTGAACATATCTACTATAATCTCACCTGGTTTAACCATGGATGCTATGCATCGCCTCTCATTAGCCAGTCTTGGTGAATAGTATGTTTTTCTTATATCAAGTTTAAAAACTAGACCATATTCTCTATGTATCGTCTCTGTCCTCTTCTCACCTGCTATTATCTCAACGTCTCTTAGACGTAGCTCCCCTTTTACAGGTCTTATGCTACATACAACCTTCGCATGTTTATTCGCCTGTATCAACGATTCACCTATCCTGCTTTTGTATTTTTCCAGCTCTTCTGGTATCTTTATCAGTATCATGTCACCAATGATATCATAGGATGACGGCAGATACTTCTTTAACCTTCCAGGTATCCTTATTATTTCCTTATAGTATAACCTTTTATGTCTGTCTATCCTTTTGAAATCCATATAACCTACTTTATAATCTTTTATATCGTTATCCCCCTTTTTTAACGGTAGATATACGAACTGCTCATCATGTTTTACCTTTAGATCGTCTCGTAGCATCTCTCTTCTTAGCAGGTCCAGTCTGATTTCTTCCCCTTTATCTAAAGGTACACGTATACATAGATTTTTGACAGTATCACCCATAAGCGATCACAAACCCCTGCTCCATCTACTGGATTTACTATATTTACTAATAAGTAAATATCATAAATAATATATAACAAGAGAGGGTTTGATGGGCATATAAAAGTGATTTAATGTCATTCTAATTTGATTCATACTTTTGAATGATGGAATCTAATACTGGTTTATAAAAAAATGTTTTAATCCCGCCTCTCAGATTTGAACCGAGGACCTGCCGGTATCGGCCTTTAGGGTCTACAGCCGGCCGCTCTACCCAGGCTGAGCTAAGGCGGGATTCTAAAAAGGCAAATACAAAATGGTGTATATATGTGTTAAGGTTGAAAGGGTTGAAAAGATTTGATAAAAAAATAAAAGTTTTAGGTTCTAATTTAGGTTTCCTTTTATCCTTCGGTTGGCATCCGCATGGTTCATATAGTACATAACCTCTAAAGTTGCACTTGAGTAGCAAATCATAACGAAGGGTTGTATAACTATAATTCACAGGTTTTTCTCTCCTTATAAACCACATGCTTTTAAGATATTCTACAGGAGTAAATAAGGATACAAAAAATCGTAACTTATATAAATAACGTAGATATTTACCTGGAATTAGGTCCGGTGAGGACAAAAAAGGATAATATATAACACTCATAGTGGTACCTATTTAGCATTAGGTCTATGAGTGTAGATGCCTGGTTCACGGTGTGGATCAGGTTGTTTGTCCATCATATGGGCCTAATCATGAAAAGGAAGAATAAAAAATAGATGAATTTAGGAGGAAAGAAGAGATATGTACGGAAAGAAGATATTAGCCATGTTGGTAGTATGCACAATGATAATATCAACAATGGTGATATTGAAAGAGTTAAATGTTGAATTTGTAGAAAAAGCACAGGCAATAAACATACCTGGTTTTAATACTTGGGGTATATCAAAGACAAAGCTTGAATATGATGCAAGTGAAGAAGTTAATCCTGTGATAAATACATCGACGTTAGCTATCAGTACTTATTATGTATACTACCCAGTATACTACAGGAGTGGTTCTACTTATAACCTTACGTGGAGACAGAAGACCACTGGTGGTTCACCTGTGACATTACATGTAACAGACAACTCTTCTACCGCGTCAAAAACATTCAACAGCTCATTTGTTTTAAATGTTACTGGTATATGGATACTGGCAAATAAAGTTCATATTAACGCTGGGAGGGTGGTCAATGCTTCTAACTTGGCTAACACTTCTCTTAAATGGGGTTGGTTCTGGGTTAACTCCTCAAAGGACTTTGATATAGATATAAGTGATGGCGGAGAAGAGGCTTTATATGGTTTAAATGAAACCATCACTATAACAGTCACTCAGGATGGTAACTCTGTAGGCTGCTGGATAGATATATATAATGAAACCAATAAAAAGTTAGTTTTCCATACTTATAAATCCAATGGTGTGTTAACATTTAATGGCGACTGGATGAACAACTTTACATTTGCGGGTAACTATACAGTTCATGCATACAGAGATAAGGATACACCTGAAGAGGGTTACAGTGATAAATACCCGTACTTTTTCAACGAGAGCTATGGTAAAACAGGTATAACAGCTGCATACTATACTTACTCCGTCTGTGGTCCATGGGATCCACCTGAGGTTAACGGTACAAAGAAGACCATACGTGTAAAGCCTGGAGAGCCAACAACATCCATACCTGATAAGAATGCTACTATGTACTGGGGTTGCGCTGGTCAAGTAAACATATCTATAAAGGATTATGACGGTAATAACCTTTCAGGTATGAAGGTATATGTCTATAACTCTAATGAGGAGAATGTAACCAGTTATGTGAAGATAGGATATAACTATACAGGATACATCCATCTTAACTCCTCTGCTTGGGGTAAGCCAAACTGGGGTGACAACGGTACATGGTACGTATATATCTGGAAGGATACCAACAGCGATTTAAGATACAATAACTCAAGATGTATTAACCGTGAATACGCTGAGGAATGGAATACAACAGTAGAATTCACTGTTGAATCGCCACCAAGTATCAGATGGAAATGGATAGATGATGATGGTGTTGCATCTACTAAAGATAACGATGGGGTTATACCTGCTGTTCCTGCTATAGCAAACCAACCATTACAAATAAAATTCCAGATAATCAATGGCACAGGGGGATACTATGGTGCTGGCGCTTCTGATCCACACAAGGATAAGGGTAAAAACATAACTATATCGGGTGATGCCCTCTATCTACCAACAACACTTGATAAGATACCAAGTGGAGCGGTAAACTATTCTGGTGGTACATGGACTGTTAAACTCATACCAACCATGAATCTGAATGGCGGTGAGATAACATTCACGGTTAACTGGGAGGGTTGCGGTTCATTAACAGAGACCCTCACGGTTGGAGGCACTGAGCTGAATGGTACGATAGTATCAATCTCGCCAACAGAGTTCTTATTTGATGAGAATGTAACCTTTACAGTGACAGTTAAAAATGCTGTAGGCACCCCGTTCTCAAACGCCGAGGTGTATCTCCATTACGTCTATGACAGCAACTGTACATTAATTGACTCTGCTCATGGAGGTCTAATAGCGAGAAAACTAGGTGGTGGAAGTCCTACTGGTGAATACACATTCCTATTTAATACGACACAACAGAAGACAAACCAGACAAATGCTTATAGTTCGATAAAAGCACCGAGGAATATATCAGCCTATGTTAAACTATACACAGGTGGATCAGTAACATATATGTATGGTTACGCTTTGGCTAAGATGAAACCAAGAAACGAACTAAAGGTAACAGTTACACCTAGCACTGTGATGGCTGGTGAAAAGATCAGTAAGATGTATTTCAATACTACTATAGTGGATAGTACTGGTAATAAAACAGGTTACCCGAAGGATACGGATCTAAAGGTAAGGATATACAACTCAACTGGTAAAGATGTTACAGGGTCTATAGGTAGTTTATCATCAACAAGTCTTGATGGTAAAGCGAACAAAACAGTGACAAGTGTATACTTCACAAAGCCTGGGACCTATACAGTATACGCATATAACAATACTTATAACAGCGAAGGTTACAATGCTACACTCATAGTGGAAGCAGTGGATGTATCATGTGACGTGTCAGAGTTCATCTGGAATGTTGATAAGAACATAAGTGCGACATTCACTGTGAAATATAATGGTCAACCAGTTAACGGTACATTGCGATTGTTCAACATCACTGATGCGGGTACATACAACAGGACGTGGGTTAACTATACATCTGATCCAAGTAACAACTATATAGATCTCACTGTGACAGACGGTGTAGCAACAATGCATAACATCACAGCTAACAACCTAGAGACTGGTAGAGCACAGCAGAATATAACCTTTGAGTTCAAACCAAAGACGTCTAGTAGCGCCTATGCTAAAGCTAATGGTATGGTACCAGTCAAGATAGCTGATGTTACACCCTCGCCTAGAACCCTACCGTATAATAAACCAGCTGAGTTGAGAATACTCGTTTCAGGTCGTGGAACTGGGTTGGAAGATGTGTTCGTAAGCATCGTTGTACCTGGTTTATCTGGTCAGATGAACTCTACAACAGATGCTGATGGTTATGTTACGTTTGCTTTCACACCGCCAACCACTGGTGATATACGAATAAAGATCGAGAACAGGACGTCAAGTACCAAGGTTAAGGTTACAGCCTGGTCACTCTATATCGATGTTGACTCACAGGTTAATGAGGGTGAAACCTTGACTATAACAGTAAGAAACGGTACCGCTACCGGTAGTGGTGTAGCAGATGTTGATGTGATCTTCAACAGGGAGACTAAGAAGACAGGTTCTGATGGTAAGGTATCGTTCACTGCTCCATCAGTAACATCTGATAGAGTCTATACTATAGTAGCATCGAAGGAGGGATACGCTGAGGATACTACCACTGTTACAGTATTGAATGTTAAAAAGTTGATAATCGCTCTGAGTTCAAATGAGGTGACCGCTGGATCATCCTTCGCTGTAACCATCGCTGATGATACAGGTAGCCCCGTTGTAGGCGCGACTGTTACACTCGACGGTAAGACGTATATGAGTGGTGTAGGTGGGCAAGCTACGTTAACAGCCCCGTCGAAGACTGGTGATTATCAGATAACAGCTACATTCACTGGTTATAAGTCAGCTGACCCGGTTACTATAACAGTTAAACCTGGTGGTGTACCTGGTTTCGAATTGTTAACACTCATAGTAGCTCTAGGTGTAGCGTTCATACTGCTAAGACGCAGGCGATAGACGTAGAAACCAGAAAAATGGAGGAGAGCAATAATCCTCCTTTCTCTATCTTCTCTTTTTTTTATCTGTTTTTTTGATGGGTTATTATTTCTAGTTTTTTTGTTTATATTTTATATCCCCCTGTATTCATATACCCCTTTAGAAGGGTTAGAATCTGAGAAATAGTTAAGGGTTTTAGTTATGATGATTAGTATAGTAATACCAACGATCAATGAGGAAGAAGGTATAGGTAAAACTCTGGATAGTATTCCATACAGTAAGTTAGAGGCTAAGGGGTATAAAGTTGAGGTTATAATAGTGGATGGCGGCTCATTGGATAGAACTGTGGATATAGCGAAAGAGAAAGGGGCTAGGGTGATAGTGGAGAAGAGGAAGGGTTATGGTAGGGCGTATAAGACTGGTTTATCTTATGTCTCTGGTGATATTATTGTTACAGGTGATGCTGACGCTACGTATCCTTTTGATAGGATGCATGAGTATATAGATTACTTTCTGGCTAATAATTTTGATTTTATAACTACTAATCGTTTAGCTGGTCTGAAACCTGGTTCTATGAGTGTTAAGCATCGTTTTGGTAATATGATACTTAATATGGCTCTGAGGGTACTATTCTTTATTAATATTAAGGATTCACAGTCTGGTATGTGGATATTTAAAAAGGAAGCTTTGAGTCATGTTAAACCCTTGGAGTGTTTTGATGATGGTATGCCTTTCTCAGAGGAGATCAAGATAGAGATGTTTACGTCTAAGACTGTAAACGCTGCAGAGATCCCTTCAACGTTGTATACACGTGAAGGTGTTGTTAAATTACAGAGCTTTAAGGATGGATGGAGGAATCTAAGATTTCTGCTTGTTAAAAGAGTTAGAAGATAAAATACCGTATAAGTTTTTTTATTTAGATTTTAAAACCTTTTTAATCTCTTCTTCTAGTAGTATGCTAAGGCGTTGACCATCTATCCTTCCTCTTAGATTTTTCATTGCTACACCCATTAATGGTCCTAATGCTGATTCCCCTCTCTGTCTTATGAAATCTAATCGTTCATTGACCAGTTTTTTTATAATCTCTTTTATCTCCTCCTCGTCAACCAATTCTAAACGATGTGTTTGGATCGCTTTATCTAATGTTGCGTCCTTGTTTTTGATAAGGTATTTTAGTATCTCCGAGGTAGCTTCTTTAGCGTATAAACCTTGATCTAGACCTTTAAGTGTAACATCAATCAGGTTCATAACACGTTTGTTATCATCGATTAATACACCTTCTTTTTCTAACTCTGATAATGTATTGATTAGTAAACGTATTATAGTATTCTTATACTTTGGGTGTTGACGCATCAATGATTCAAACTCGTAATCATAACCAAAGCTCATTAACTGGTATATCTGCTCAGTGTTCAGTTTGTAATCTGATGCTAATCTCTTTATTTTAACCTCTGGGTGCTCGGGTAGATTAGATTTTATTCTCTCTATATACTCCTTGTTTATGCGGAGTGGCGGTATATCAGTCTCAGGGTACATGCGAGCAGCACCAGGCATAGGTCTCATATACTCTGTGGTATCATCAGGTAGACTGCGTCTAACTTCTTCAGGTACACCATCATAGTATAAACGAGCTCGTTCAAGTACAAAACGCAAGGATGATTCAACCAAGGTTTTATCACCTACTATTATAACAAATGCATCATAATCATTGCATCCTAGTTTATCCTTTATCTGTCGCATCTCATCCTCTGTTATCCCGTAACCTGGTAGCTCATCGCTGTGTATTATACCGCTTATACCTGTGGAAACCCTTGCGTATACAGCTAAGTCACGACCTATACGTGTATCAGGTAGACGGAGTAAGCCGTTGTATCCTGGCAGCTTAACGCCTTTGACACATCCTTTGCTCCTCTGCAGTCCGTTTATTATAACTGATGATTTGGTATTCTGCAGTAAATCTGTCAAATCTATTATTTCGACATGGTCATAATCATTCTTCTCTACACGTTCATGCAATTTATTCTTTATCTCTAGTATACCTTTCTGTCTGAGAACCTCTTTCTCAGCTACGCGTGATATAGCACTAAGTGACTGTATGCCTTTGATCTCAACCCTAGATCCATCTTTGATTGAGATATTCAGATCCTGCCTTATGGTACCAAGTCCTCGTTTAACTCGTCCTGTGGCATAGAATAGCAGACCTATCTCCTCTGCTACTAAACGCGCATGCTCAGGATCCCTTATATCAGCAGACGTAGCTATCTCCACTAAGGGTATACATAAGCGGTCAAGGCCATAATTAACCTTGTTATCTTTCTCGGTTATCCTACGTGCAGCGTCCTCCTCCAAGGCTATAGTTTGTATACCTACATCTTTTATTCTACCGTTAATCGCTACTAGAGCTGTCCTCTGGAAACCTGAAGTAGCGGATCCATCTATAACGATCTTACGCATGAAATGAACCTCATCTATGATCCTAGCATTGAGCATAACAGCCATTGTAAGCGCTATATCAACAGCATCCATGTTTACATTATGAGGAGGTTCCTCATCAGCCTCAACTAAGCAGGTAACTTTATCAGATGCGGTGTATAAGAATCTTTTATTCTTCTGTGATTCTTTAAGAGCAGCTAGATCGATATCACCTAATTCACTCTGCGTGGGACGAAGAACACGTTCAAATGAGTAATCAATATCCTCAGTTATACGTGACTCGCAACTACAGAATAATTTATGAGTTTCAAGCTGCTGATGTATCTCAAGACCTGCTTTGAAACCTATATCCTTGTAGTTTATACTACTCATGCATGATAACCCCTTTTCGACCAGGATTTTTTTATGAGAGAGAATAGATAACATCATTAATCAGTATTTTTATAGTAAACCCGTGTTAATAACTGGGTATAACATCATCCTGTCTTATTATAATTACCCTGATTTAATAGAACTTAATCCTTCATTTTTTTTATGCTCTATTACATAATCCCGTTTTTTTCATCCTACAACCGATGCTTCCCTAGCAAGATCTGCTCCAGACTCAGTGAAACGTTTAACACTTAATCTCTCTAATACCTCAGGAATTTTACCCTCAGTTATATAATCAGTTAATATCCTAGTAACCATCGGTGAAAGCATGAAGCCATGACCACTGAAACCATTACACTGCAAAAACCCTTTCACACCCGGAACCTCTCCTAGTATGGGCCTGGCGTCAGGGCTCATATCATAGAAACCAGTCCATTGACGTACCACTCTAACCTGATGCAACGCAGGGGCGTACCTTATAAGAGTCTTAGACATCCTAACTAGGAATCTAAATGTAGGCTCAGTATAATAACCTGGTTTCTCATTAGGTATAGGTACACCACCTAGTATCTGCCCTTCACTCTGCTGACTAAAGTATACACCATCCCTGAATGATATAACCATAGCATCAAAGATTCTTTTTATACGCTCAGTTACCAGTATCTCCTTCTTCAATGGTGTTATAGGTAGTTTAACACCTAACATAGATGCTAACTCCCGTGAATGCGGACCAGCAGCGTTAACCACAAGATTAGTCTTGATACTACCCCTAGTTGTTATAACCTTCTCTATCACCCCCTGATTAGTCTTAAAACCTGTAACCTCGGTGAACTGATATATCTTAGCTTTGTTTCTACGAGCAGCATCAGCATAAGCATAAGTGGTTTTGAAAGGATCAGCATGACCATCTGTAGGGCAGAACGTAGCGCCTATACTCCGCATACCCTTAATATCAGCTAGAGGGAAGATATCAGTTATACGTTCAGGCGGGATAATAAAGACATCTAAACCCAGTGATCTCTGAAGTGATACATTATCCTCAGCTTGCTGCATCTCACCCTCATCATGTATAATTATAAGGTACCCTCCTTGTCTAAAACCTATACTGCGACCCAGTTCCTTCTCCAACCCTTCAAATATCTTAACACTCGCGATGGATAACTCTATGTTCTCCCTTGTTGACCATTGTTGACGTATACCAGCACCGCATCTACCTGTAGCGCCTGAGCATAATACACTTTTTTCACATAATACAACCTTCAAACCACGTTTAGACAACTGATAAGCAAGTGAACAACCATTGACACCTCCACCAATTATTACAACGTCAGCTTTATCATTGACCCTATTCATAGATCTAGCTCCTTTTATTCTTCTTCACCTGATGCTAATACACCTATCAGGATAGGAGTCTCAGGTGGTCTAGTTGATGGGTACTCTATCTCAGATGGTCTCTTACCGGTTTTTTGACATAGGATCCTTCTAGCGAGTGTTAAACACCCTCGACCTTGACACGGCCCCATACCCAGCCTTAGATGATTCTTAAGCAGGGTTAACGTATTATAACCCTGATCAATAGCCTCCTCTATCTCCTCGATTGTTATATCCTCACATCTGCAGATAAAGGTTTTATCACCCATTTTTTTTCACCTTTATATGTCTGATCATCATACCTAAAGATGCTTCAACCTCAACTGTGATCACATACGTCTCCTCAACTCTGTTTACTTTTTTAACCAAGCCTTCACCTTTTACATTACCTGATCTATCAACAACCTTTACTATATCGCCAGTTTTAGGCACTGGTAAGAACTCGTATGGCAAGGTCACCAATGCTTTATCACCTTTAACCTTGACTGTGAATATAGAGAGACCAGGACATATACCAACACATCGTCCACAACCTGTACATTTATCATAATCGATACTTGGTGTATCATTTATATCACTCATTGATATAGCTTGGACAGGGCACACTGTCACACAAGGATTACATGGTATACGCTGTACACATTCAATAACAACTACTCCTTTCTTAAGCTGCTCCTCTGTAGGTATCTGCAGCAGATCATCTAACGATAACACACCGGTCTTCTCGTATTCTTTAATAACTACTCACCCCTCCTCTTGTAAGCAGCATGATATCTTCTCCTTACATATCCTAGGGTTCTTACCAAAGGGGCCTGATCTGAAAACCTCTAATGTTTTTCTGCATTTATCCTGTATAACCCTGGCGTTATTATCGTAATTCAAGGTATAAGCAGCTGATACACCAGCTAACATGCCCTCTATCATAGCGGTTGAAGCCTCCTCTATACCAGAAGCATCACCAGCCACGTATAAACCTTGTCTGCTAGTCTGCATGGTCGAATCATGCAACGCTACAAAACCACCAGCCTCAGGTATATACATCGTCTTGGCCATAGCCTGCTCTAGCAGACGTATGGAAGGTGTGAGACCAACAGCGAGACATATAGTGTCGCACTCTATTGTTTCCTCTGTACCTTTTATAGGTTTACAATCCCTGTCAACAGCTGATACGACAGCACCCTGAACATGTGTATCCCCTTTTGCTTCTATGATAGTATGAGAAGTATATATTGGTACACCGCATCGACGTAGTTTAGCAGCATGAACATGGTAACCACCTATATACGGTAACGCTTCCACTACTCTATCAACCTCCACACCAGCTTGCAGTAACTGATACGATACTATAAGACCAACGTTACCAGCACCGATCATTAAAACCCTTTTACCTGGTATAACACCATATACATTCATCAGTGTTTGTACACCACCAGCTCCATATACACCTGGTAGATCATTACCTGGGAAAGCGAGCATATTCTCCATAGCACCAGTTGCTACTATGACACGTTTACATCTTATATCAACGAGTTGATCCCCATCAATCATACGAGTGTTAGCCACTAATCTATGATACTCCTCATCAGGGTAGTAACCAAAAACCGTGGTCTGAGGTAAAATAGTTATCTCTTTTCTAACCTTTATCATACTTAGTAACTCAGTAGCGATCCTTATACCACGTGTACCAGCTTTTTCACTCTTTGACCCGAAGAATCTATGAGTTTGTTTGATTAGTTGACCACCGATACGATTATTCTCATCTACGAGAAGGATGGATCTAGCTCCTTGTTCAGCAGCTGATATAGCAGCCATCATACCAGCAGGACCAGCACCTATAATGCCTATCTCGCATTCTATGTTACGTTTAGGGTAGGGTTTATAGGGCTTGTCTGACAAAACGCCTATGCCTCTCTGCGTCTTAACCCTTATACCCTCACTTATAGGGGTTATACATGTTCTGATATTAGGTGTACCATTAACAGTCATGAAACATGATGAGCATTTACCTATACCACAGAAGAAACCACGTGGTCTATCATATCTTAGACTATGGGATAATACATGTATACCCTCCGCGTGCAGAGCAGAAGCTATACTCTCACCCTCATAACCAGTAATGATCTTATCATTGTAATAAAAAGTGATACGTTTTTTCCGTTCAAAATCTAGTATCGGGTGATTATTTATACGCACAGATCATCCTCCCTGGGAGAGATAAATCAGATAGGGGGTAATACTGACACATATTAAAAACATTGTTAAAAATCTATAATACTGTCATATCAACTCTTTTTATATGATTTGTACATCTTTGATAGGGTGATGCCGTTGAGCTAATTTACGTATAATATTTATATTACGTCCGTTCTTCCCTATTAGCTTTGATTTATCAGCAGGATCAGCCTCTATCCTAGCTATGAAGCTATTATCATCAGATTCATCAATTGTTATACTCTTTACCTTGTAGGGTTTACATAGGTTATAGATGAAGGTTTTTTTGTCATCATCATACTCTACGAATTTTACATTCTTCTTGAATAAAGCGCGTAAATGCTCCAGGTTTCTAGCTTTGGGGCCTATAGCTAAACCGAGTTGACCTTTGGATACAACAAAGAATACCCGATCATCCTCAGATATGCAGTCTATCACTTCTGCTCTTGTATGTTTGTATATCATCTTGATATACTGTACAGTCTCGTTGGATAATAGTCGTTCAGGCATTGTTTTTTCCTTGGTTTATAAGCTGTTTTATAATTTTAGGTTCGATATTCTCTAATAAACATAGTGTTGACACTGCGTAGTTCTTACCACAAGCGTAACCTAGGTCAATACCAGTGTACGGGTAGTTGTAGACTGGTATGTTTTTCTCAGATGCCAGCTTGTTAATCTCTTCTCTATGAGGATTATTGTTGGATACTATCACTAGTCTAGCTAGTCCTTTAGATATCATCTGTTTCGTTTCTTTTACCCCTATGCGTATATCACCTTTGTCTGAGATATTTTTAAGTATTCTATCTATATCAACCATTATTTATACCAGTCCTCCCTTCTTTTAGTGTCTTTTTTTTATTTCTTAGCCGTCTTTTTACTAGGTGGGCTCATAACTAGCTTAATCGCACCTGTGCCCAGGCTGACAGGCTGACCCACAATAATATTCTCAGCTACACCGTTAAGACGATCTATCTCTCCTTTCTGACTAGCTTGTAGTAGATGGTTAACTGTTATCTCAAAGGCTGCTCTTGAAAGTACTGAACTTTTCTCACCGCTGATACCATGTCTACCTATCGCTCGTACAGTACCATCTGAAGTCATAACATCTGCTACAAGCATGATATGGCGCATATCAACATTTAAACCCTGTTCTTGTAGTGTACTATGAGCTTCTTTTATTATCATGTTACGCGCTGCTTCTATACCTAGCTCTCTAGCTATAGCATGTATATCATTCGTTGTGGTACGATAAGGATCAACACCTTCTATCTCTAGTACTTTTTTGAAGTTGCTACCCTCTGAGTATATAACATATCCTTCATTAGGTTCCCTTCTTATGATAACCCTCTTTATACCATCTACTCCTTTTATCTTTAAACCTTTTAGTGTGTCATTGATTATTTGCAGATTTTTGTATCCTGGTTCGTCTAGTGTTATTTTTATAACCTCATCGTTCTCAAGTGTGGCCTCTATCTTCTTTATTGTTTTAACACAGTCTAAGACTTCTCCAGGTGATATGTTTTTTCTCTCTAGTGTTTTCTTGTTTAATTTCACTTGTATTATCATGTTTGTTAGATCCATTTCTGTATCAGCTATGTCCATTAATCTTGTTATCTCTATCTTATTAGCTATCTCTTTAGCCAGCTCAGGGTTAACCCTGTACTCATCCCTGAGGTATATATTCATCATAGGTGTTGAAGGCGTTGATCTAGCATCTACTATCTCTATCAACCTTGGTAGACCTAATGTAACGTTTATCTCTGCTACACCAGCATAGTGGAATGTACGCATAGTCATCTGTGTACCAGGCTCACCTATACTCTGCGCTCCTACCATACCACACGCCTCTGTAGGGTCTATCCTGTTGCGTTTATACTCCCTGTATACCCTCTCCACTATTGGTTTTAGTTTTGATTGTAGTTGTTTATCCCCTTCTATCTTCTTTATTATCTTATCTATAACCATCTCTGATAAGAATCTACC
>JAVYLV010000014.1:0-24096 GCA_038740425.1 Thermoplasmatota archaeon
AATAAAAATTGTTATTTTTATGATAACAATTTTTTTTGTTAGAGTGTGAGTGCAAGGAAGATATTCGAAGGTGTCTTTAAATATTTTTTTAGCAGATACGTATGCAGATGCATATGCAGATACGTATGCAGTTGCGTATGAAAATTAATATTCTGTTAACTATTCTGTTAACTACTTATCTAAAATTGTAGATCAGCGCTCTTTTTATGATATAATGTCCTCTGTTTTTATAGTTATAATAGCTAGTTCAGCTCTTTCACCGTTATATATCGTTGGCTTGACCGAGATCTCAACAGGGATGCTCTTGTTATCTTTGGTTGATATAATAGTTCCATAACTTGAGCTATTCTCCCCTTTTAGTCTGTTTAGATGGTATTGTTCTATCTTAGCTAAACCTTCTGGTGTTAACAGATCAAAAAAATGTTTTTCTGTTAACTCTTCAGGAGAGTAGCCTATCATAGAGGCGAATGATGAGTTAACCTCTTTTAAGATACCTCTTTGTAGTATAAATGCTGATTGTGGTATTTCAGATATAGGCATGGTTGGTTCAAGTTGAAAAACATTTTCTTTTTTTATATTAAGATTGGAGGTATATGATGATAATATTTGTTCTCTGAAATACTTCTCTTCTTTAACTAATTCTTGTCGTCTGCGTTCAATCTCTGATTCTATCTGTTCAAGTTTTTCTTTCCATCGTTTCCATGCGATCTTTTCAGATTCAAGTATCTCTTTTTCTTCTTTTAATTGCGTTTCGTAGAGAGCTAACATCTTTCTTTTTTCTTCAAGATCATTTAATTCTTCCTCGATGATTTTTCTTTTTTTAGATAGGCTAAGTGTAAAAGGGTGGTGTTTTTGGTTTTTGGTCTTGGATGATAACAATGAGATTATATCTTTATATCTGTCATCTATCATTGTCTTTATTTCTTCTGTTATATCCTGAGATAGAGCATCTTTATTCATAATCGCAGATTCTATTCTGCTCTGTACTTCCTCTATCTTTTCATAAATTTTTTTAGTGTTACTTGATAACATATTTGATATTTCATCATATTTTTTTTCTACATTAGATATGCATGCCTTTAGATTCTCTATCTTGTCATCTGGTATAGTTCTATTTGCGAGGTTATTCTCATGTATAAAACTATCTATCATATGTTCTTTCAATGCTTTGTTCTCATCATTATAATCTGAATGTTTTTCTGAGATCATTTTACTTGCATCTATACTTTCGGTTTTAGTATCTCGTTCATCTAGTATTTTACCTATGAAGTAATAGCTTTTAGCTTGGTTATTTTGAATGTTGCTCTCGCTGTGTAGTAGACTGCATGTGATTAATACTTCTTTACCTGATGATACAATCCATGGTACTATAAAATCATCTAATAATGTGTTATTTATAACACGTTTGAGCAGGTTATCCCATTGTTGAAGAAAGGTTTTCGGTAGAAGGGTATCAGATATCTTCTGTCCTATAATTTGATTTTTTTTAAAACCAGTTGTTGATTCGCATCCTTTGTTGAAATGAATTATTATACCTTGATGATCTACACCAAAAATTAGGGTTTTATGAGTTGTACTTTTATTGTTTATTTTTTCTTCTTTTTGTTTGTTTATCATACTATACCCAACTAAAACTTTGAGATACGCCACTTTTTTTTAAATACATCAAATCTTGTATTACTCCTCTGCTTGAATATATTTTGTACCCATTTATTAATGTTTTTAAAATGTTTTGTTTTTTTTGTTATTCGACATGGTAGATACATAAAAGTATATATAGGTGTTTACGGTTTTTCATATTGTAAATATTTAAGGAACTAGGGGTTATACTTAAACAAAGATGCACAGGAGGGGTAAAAGATTAAGCTAAAATTAGAAAAAGGAGAGGAGAGCAAGACTTCTACTGATGACAATACTCAGTCTAATCAAGTTAAACAACCTGTCGCACCGCCAGAGAAAAAAGAGGAAAAAAGCACTGATAGGACAGAGAAAAAAGAAAATGTTGAAAATCTTAGAACAGTTATAAAGCTGAAGCCTGATGAATCACAACCGGATAAAAAGAAGATAGAAGAACAGATTAAAACTTCAGATTCTACTCAGAAGCAACAACCAGCTAAAACCTCTACACCATCTGTTGATACTTCAGGTGGACAGGATGAGTTAGGGCAGAAGAGGCAGATACTGCAAGCTATAAAGGATTTTGACTTCCAGATCAAAAAAAACCAAGAGGAGATAACACAATTAAAAGAAAAGACTGATAGATTATCAAAGGATCTAGATGACCTTGTGAGCTTGTATGAGATAGTCTCTGAACATATGAATCCGTTTGTTGGATTATCAAAGGTGACAAAAAAAAGATTAGATATGTTGGAGAATTTCACAAAAGAGGTTGACGAATTAAAAAATAGGATGGGTGAAATAGAATCACTAATCGAACAAAATAAAGGCATGCTTGGTAGCATACAGAAACAAGTACTAAAGGTGGATAAAGCTCAAACGTCATCTGAGGTTTCTCTCTCAGGTGCTATAAAATTATCTGACCAGAATCTAAATATGGACTATGTGGATATGCTTATAGCACAATCATTGGAATCAATCCTAATTGAGCAAAAACTTGATAGCATACTTGATGAATACATATCTGAGTTGAAAACCTGAAGGTTAGGAGAGATTGATAACTCATGGATAATAAAGAGGGAGTAAAAGAGAACACATTAGAAGAATCAGAGATAGAAAAAGAACTCTTATCCTTATCTGAGAAAAATATGCTACCACAACAGATAACAAAAAAACTCCTAACTAAATTAAAAGAGAAGAAGATTAAGTTAACCAGAACACAACTAAATGATCTTGTAGATAAAATCAGCAATGCTCTTAAAACACTTCCTCCCCTTAAACCAAATGGAACAGTGGATGCTGATGCATCTAAAAAAACTAAAACCGATGAAGAGAAGGATAAATCAACACTGAAATTAGAACCAACAGAGGACCTTAAGACATTGTTTGACTCAGTAGAGGATCTTAAGAAAAGAATATCTGAACTTGAAAAAAACACTGTAACTTACGGTAAGAAAGATAACACAGGTAGAATAGTGATGACAAAGGATATACAAACTATAGAGCAAGATGGAAAGAACATGGAGGATGTATTCAAACCATTAATAGCGATACCAAATGACCCTGAGAGCATAATAGTCTTGATGAAATGGTTACAATACCTAGTAGATAAAGCAGGTAAAATCCATCTACCAGAGGTGTTGAGCTACTATGTCGATATAGGCTGGATATCAGATGATGTAAGATTTGATCTGTTAGAATACTCTAAAGGTATAATAGAAGAACCATCTCAAAACGATACCAAACGTGATTCTTACTCTCTTTCTACACGTGACCATATCCAGTCATTACTATTCATACAGAAATTAAAAGGTCAACAGATAGATGACAGATTTATGAATAAAATAGATAGAGAGATGGAGAAGATATCAAAGAGTCTGGCATCATACCCATTCGCATAAATAAAAAACCATTTAAAATGTGAACAATAAACTAAAATTATAACATAACTGTATCATATTCCTCTAAAAAAGAGGATTTAAAACAAGACAAGAGATAAATAAAGGAGGAGGATCTAGTAGGGAGAGGCATCATAATGAAAGATAGGAGGAGGATACCATAGGTTTTTCCGTACCAGCTACAGCAGCTATAATCGGTGTATGCGTATTAACAACTCTTGGTATAATATTAGAATCAACTCTACCATTACTAAGAAATATAAATGACTCCTATATCAATCTAGGAAAGAGAGTAACGCAACAACACGAATCAAACATCACCATAACTAATGTCACTGAGTTAGGATGGTGGGATACAAGCTGGCAGTATAGAAAAATAATAAAAATAAAACACAACATAACCACAGAACACCAGTATAATATCCCTTTATTACTAGAGCTAACAGATATTGACCTAGCGCAAAAAGCAAAAAACGATGCATCTGACGTAGTATTCACCAACGAAAGCAACATTAAATTACCACATGAGATAGAGTATTATAACCATGAAAACGGGCATCTAATAGCCTGGATAAATATAACCAAACTACAAAAAAACAGGGATGCTTTCCTAATGTTATACTACGGTAATCCCAACGCGGAGAACCAACAAAACATAGAGGGTGTATGGGACTCAAACTACGTTATGATCCAACACCTAAATGAAACCACAGGATCAACAATACTAGACTCAACCAGCTACAACAATGATGGTACAAGCAACGGAGACGCATCACTAAACCAAACAGGAAAAATAGACGGGGCTTACAACTTCAATACAAATACAGACTATATAGAAGTACCTACAAGTACAACACTAAACATAACAGGTTCATTAACTATGGAATTATGGATAAAAAACACTCCTGGAGAGGAACCGACAACTAGGACTATACTAAATAAAACAAGAGACGCATACACCATTGAGCTAGACCAAACGGGAACCATTTTAACAGCTTATATCAACAACACACCAACAACAACCATCTTGGATGGAAATTGGCATTACATAGCCCTAGTGTACAACCAGACAAGTATGATACTATATCAAGATGGAGAAAAGATAAATGAGACTACAAAAACAGGCTCAGTACCTACTAATAATCAACCGCTAATACTAGGAAAAGGATTAGCAGGTACTATGGACGAGGTAAGAATATCAAATACAGCAAGAACGTACTCCTATATAAAAACCATCTACCAGAATACTAAGAACCCGCAGATATATGCACAGATAGAACCAGAACAGAATCAAACACAGACGTATCTTAAAATAACAATAAAAAACATGGGAAGTAGAACGTTGAATATCCTTAAGTCTACTATGCTTGTTGATGGTAATATAACATCCTTCATAAATCTGCAAAATTATCAGTACCCATTAACAGAGGGTATATTGCTAGTAAAAACCCTCAAAAAAGATGATACAAGAATTAAGATAATAACAGACACAGGTGGAATCTGCTACGCAGAATACCCATCTTAGAACTTAAAAAGGATGGATTGGAAAAAAATGGGTTTATCCTTATCTGCATCATCAGCTACAATTCTTCTATCATCCCTCATTATATTCGAAACCATATCAGGAGCTTTAATAGCGCTTTCCAGTAGCATACATGAATCATACGAATCACTAAGAAATGATATGATAAAAAAACTGAGAACAGATTTCGTAGTTACAGATCTTAGTAGTATAAAATGGTATAAGGATTCTCCTTATGTAAATATAACTGTAAGAAACACAGGTGACCTCACACTGAGAACAGGTTATATAACAATACTTATAAATGGCATCAAAACAACATTCACTACTGAAAGTGCGTATATATATCCCAATCATGAAACAATTCTGATGGTAAATCTACCACTCACTGAGTTTAACCGTTTGACTATAATTACTGAAAACGGGATAGTAAAATATAGCAATTACCCGTTATAAATAAAAATAATACCAACTAGCCATAGAGTAGTACGCCTGTTATTAAAAATGAAAAAGAAAAATAATGAATAAATCCACTTATATTTGTCTTTTTTTATTTAACTGGTTGTTAACAGTTCGATGAATGGATTGATATCACCAAAATCTAGTTTTCCATCCTGATTTATATCACCATGTAAACCTGGTAGCATCCTGTATTTTTCTTGGTATCGCCCTGGTACCGCTATCGCTAGTACAAAAGGATCAATGTCATTAAAGTCAACTTTGCCATCATGGTTCATATCACCTAGTATGAATGGATGTTTCAGTGGATAATAATCCTGATT
Source organism: Thermoplasmatota archaeon (assembly GCA_038740425.1). Taxonomy (GTDB): domain Archaea; phylum Thermoplasmatota; class E2; order DHVEG-1; family DHVEG-1; genus JAVYLV01. The sequence goes on from JAVYLV010000014.1 coordinate 5,820, forward strand.
TCCACCAGCTCCTTGTATGGGATATGGTTTCAAACCACCGTTTGGTAATCCTTGATCTATGATGCCGTCAGCACCAGTGATGTTCTGATAAGATCCTTGGAACTCATCAGGTTGCCCTGCCCAGTCATCCCAGTAGTTCCCACCATAACCAGTATACCCATTATCCCAGAAGTTAAAGTTTTGATTATTGTTATAAACATTGGGATGATTGTTAACAAATGTGTTATGATATATCCTGTTATTTTGTGATACGCCACCGCTATAAATGATGATACCGTTTTTATAATTATCTCGGATTACGTTCTGTGTGATACAATTATTTGATGAACCATACAGGCCTATACCTGCTTCACCATTGTCTATAATTGTATTCCCTGTAAGTTTGACATTTTTAGTCTTTGAAAGATACACACCATATTTATGTTGAGATATTATACAATTTGAGATAATAACGTTATTCACATTGTTGTTTATATCGATGCCGTAGGATTTTATATTGTTCATATAACCAGGTCCGAGGATGGTAAAACCTGTTATATTCACATTACTCATAACTATACTTATTACATAACCGTTACTCAAATAATATGGACGTTTAAGAATTGTACTGGTTTTGTCAATACCATAAAGAGTGACAGGCTTATAAATTCCAACGACTTCTTTGTATTCCCCAGGGCTAACGATAACAGTACCGTAAGAAGCAACAGCATTGATACCGCGTACAATCATATTGAAATGAGTGATATTCCATCCTGGTGTAGAGGTGTTATACTCTTGACTGACATAGACGGTGGAGGGTTTCGGTGGTAGAATTGTTGCAAAAGTGGTATTAACTGCTACATTTTCCTTATCATCAATAACTGTAAGAGTAACAATGAATTCCCCCGATTTTTGATAAGTATAGGAAGGGTTTTGTTCATATGAATAGTTCCCATCACCGAAATCCCAACTCCAGATAAAAGGAGGAAATCCACCTTGAATAGAGCCCATAAATTTTATTGGTTCATTTACGTAACCCTTGTAAGGACCACTGGCATTTACAGTAAAGATAACGGTCACAGTTGTAGTATCCCTCTCTATGTTATTTTCACTATCTGTAACAGTTAGATTTACTATGTATACACCTGGGTGTATGTATAGATTATATGGATTCTGCTCTGTTGAAGTATTTTCATCACCGAAATCCCAAAGCCAAGTATAAGGCGGGGCGCCACCACAAGCAAATCCTTTGAACTGTATATTTTCTCCTAGGTATGATGAGGAAGGCGCACTGATTAAGGCACACATCACATTTGTCTGCATTTTCATTAATGGATATCTATCTCGACTTAATACGCTAGGTGGATAAGGGCTACCTGAGGTATACCTGATAACGTATGGGGTATCGCCTATACCATCAGATCCAGGATTGTTTTGTTCTGGACCTGAGAATTGATCATCCCCTGTATAGTCGCTCCAATAATTACCACCAGAAGGATAGCCATCATCCCATTTGTTTTTATTACCCCCAAAATCATCTACAGCGTTGATACCATTAGCAATGAGATCATTATGATATATACGATTATGTTGAGATGAGAACCCTTCAGGGAATATCCAGATCCCTGTTTTATCGTTTTTAGTGATAAAGTTATCCTTGATTATATTCGCATTTGAACTTCCTAGAATCAATATCCCATTACCGCCATTGTTTGTGATTTTATTACCTGTGATGTCATTAAACATAGAACCAAAAATAAGCCATAGAGCATCACTGGATAACTTATTAAAAGTATTACTCATCAGTGTATTATAGCTAGATGCACGAAGTGAAACCCCTCCGCTATTCTTAGATAATGATGAGCATTTAAAGATGTTTGAGATGATACTATTATACTCTGAGGTGACAAGTTCGATACCAAATGCTATTTCAGTAGGATTGTTTATCATGTTTGTCGTATCAAATACATTACTCATGATGGTACAATGACTAACACCTGATGCTAAAACACCTTTGGAGTTATAAATAAACACATTATCGATAATGGAGATATTATTAGAGATCATTAGGATACCAGCATCATAAGCGTTACGACCACTATTCCTTATAGTAAAACCACTGATGTATACCTGATCAGCGGTGATAGAGACAACGTTACCATCTCCTCCACCATCGATGATAGTCATGTTTCTATCTTCACCGATTAAATCCACTGATTTATCGATAATGATGTTCTCCTTGTACGTACCGTCATAAACCATGATGACATCACCAGATTGAGCTTTACTTAAACCATCTTGTATCTTGTTGAAATGATCTATACCCCAACCAGGTGTGCTTTCATTGAAATCATCATCAACATTAATGATCACACTCATCCAACCAATCCATGGTTTCTTCAAAGGATACTTATCCTGACTCTCACTGTAACCAGGTATCGAACGCGGTGTATCTATAATACCATCAGATCCATGTATATTCTGCTGTGGGCCTCTAAACAAATCATCACCAGTGTAATCAGACCACCAGTTACCACCAACAGGACGAGAACATGATCCTACATAATAGCTATGATTCCATCTGGTACCTAAACCATCATCAAATGCATTCTCAATATTGTTAAAGTTATTATGATAGATGAGATTACCACTACAACCACTATCAACAACTACCCCCTGATAATTATCAATTATATCATTATCAAGGATAACCACCTTGTTTGTGGAGGAGAGAAGAACACCGATACTGCCATTACATATAGTGAAACCATTCATAATCAGAGAATCAACATCATCCACTGTTACACTAACACCTCCTTCACCGTCTATCACCGTTGTTTTTTTATCACTACCTATTAAATGAACACCCTTAGTGACAAAAAGATTCTCCCTGTAAACCCCTGACGGAACAATGATCTGATGACCAGATAACGTCTCAGGATCATCAATAGCCTCTTGAATTGTATTGAAAAGCTCACCGGTATCCTTGTTCAGAACACCTACTTTAACCATTGTATCTTTCTCGTTATCACAATAGAAATCCTCAATTACGTTAGAGATAGTCACATTTATCGTCAAGTTGTGCTCACCTGCTAATAAGGGCACCCAGAAGAACCTGATAAGCTCCTTACTACCAGCCTTGAAATAGGGAATAATCAAGCTATCCAACTCTGCACCATCAACAAGGAAACCAACACGAACATCAATCTCATCGTAGATACCGTTATTCTCAAGAGTGGCATTAACACAGACTACACTACCCGAGGATACATGCTTTGGGCAATCCACAGATAAAACACCTAGATTATGATAAGGCTTTACCGATACCTCAGGGTCACCGAATAAAGTAATCTCGTAGTAACAGAACCGCATAAGCGGGTAGCCTATATCACCGATATTATCCTCTTTGGAATCCTGATTTGCTCTACCAAGACTACGGATACCCTCTCCGTATAAAGCATCAAAGAACTCTCGATCAAAATACTGAGAAGGACCAGCTGTACTATACGCAGCACCCCATCCATACCTAGTATTAGCAACACAAGCAAAAGCACCATGCTTAGATGCTAGCATATGCTCCACAATGGAATCATATTCAAAATAACCACCATTACCATATGGTGGTGTTGGTCCTCTATTATCAAAAGCACCAGGATAGCAAGCTTGACTATACATAAAGAAATACTGGTCATTAGTAAGATTAAGTATATCATGAATAGGAGACCAAACTTCACCATTCCATCGCACAGGCTCATCAAGTTTCATAACATGGAAATTATTACCATGACCAAGATGATTAATCACGTGTACCCCTTGATTAATACGATTACTGATCTCAACCTTCGGCCAGTTATGACCAGGCCAGTCACGATCATAAAGAGCGGAGATGTTATACAATTTTGATACCCCTACAGTGGTATAACCATGGTTACTACTTCCATCCTTAATCTCATCCTTATAATTCCCACCCCATTCAGCAACACCACCAAAACCTATACGCTCACCAACCATTAGTACATCACGGAGGTATAACTCTCTACTCTGTTCATACATAATTGTCTTCCTTACAAAATTAGATAACTCAGTAGCGTTATCAACAGGTGCACGACCAACATAAACCTCAGCGAGGAGATCAACCTCTCCATTGGGATTAATGTCAAAACCGTCATCAGGCTCGCCAAATAACATGTTTTTATTAGAATCATATGATCCATCAAGACAAGCATAATAAAGATCAGAAGCTATTGTGAAATCCCCCTCAGGATTCCCATATGGGAAGTTATAATCATATAAACCTCTAACTGGTATGATATCATCCCCGCTTTGACCACCAAGATCTTCTCCATCACCATCACCACCTAGGAGGATATACTCAGTCGCCCAGTTCAAATACGCATATCTTATAAAATTTCTGATAATGCAGGGGGTATCATTAAACAATGGGTCACCGTCACCATAAGGCCCATTCCACCAGTACAAAGGATTTGACACTATATCCTCAACAGTTACTATAGTCGCGGTCAAACCTTTATTTATCTTTGACTGGATGAGATCCTGGAAGGTGTACTCTGCTTGGGAATCTCGTAAAGCCTCATTGGTAATAACAACGTACTTATAAGCTGTACTGGGGTTATCTAATACCTGCTCTTTTATCTCTCTATTTCTTGATAACAATGAACTCTCTTTATATATATCTAATATCTCTGGGTTATCAACCATATCCGCTATCTCTTCAGCATCCTCAGAACACATTCTAATAGGCATTACCAAACCATCTTTCATCTTTGCAGATTCTAGCGTCAAATCTAATTCCAAAGAGGAATGGAAATATACCTCTCCTGTCTTTGGTACGTATTGGAGAGGGAATAGATTTATAGTGAATACAGGGAAGCCATGTTTATATTGAAGAGAAACCAGTTCATAAAAAACCCCGGGGTATCTATCATAGGAACCGTACACATCCATATCAGCATCTGTTTTCTGTACATCTCCTATGTGACACAGAGGAACAGGTTGCTGACCCCAAGCAATAGTATAAGAATATGGTAAACGATACTCTGAGCCAGAGCTGGGATATACCCTTACATCTTTTATATCTGTATCTGGAGGTAAAAGAAGACGTAAGGTCTTTTTTGGTACCATAGGTTTTCCAGGGTTATTTGTTGTATCTAACCCATCTACCAGGAATAAAACCCCGTTCTCATTTTCTCTAGGTTGTGGTGTTGAAAAAGTATAAAAGTATTTGAGTTGGCTTTCATTTAATATAGAGCATGTAGATATGTCATTTTCTATCTTTACCGTTTGTTGTGATAGCCCTATTGTAAATCCTGTGTTAAGTAGTGTTACGGCAAGTAAAATACTTAACAATAGATGTTTTGCTTTTTGTTTAAACATTTTTTTTAATCACTCCTATTTCCTATTAGATATTTACATAACGTCCTTTTTCTATTTATATACTTTATTTGACAGGTATTGGCCAAAAAATAATAAAGCGGGTAGTGGAGAACTCTTTATCTCTCTCATCATATTGTTAACAGTTTGATGAATGGGCTAATATCACCAAAGTTAACCTTGCCATCCTGGTTGCAATCTGCAGCCCAATAATCACCCATAGGATATTTCCATGCAAACACGGTTTCATTATGAGATACTGCAAACACAAACGGGTTGATATCACCGAAATCTACTTTACCATCACCACTGACATCACCTGGTAATCTTCTGAGGATCATCACCATTTTCATCGCAGGGAGATAACCGTTCTTCTCTGCTTTTAAGTAATCAATTGTATAATTACTTGCATTTAATACTGGCGGGGCTTTCACAAGTGCTGTCCCGTTTGGTCCTGTGATGAAATATGTGCCATGAATCATCCAGGATACGGTTACATTTGATACAGGTGTGTTATTTGATGTGATCTGTACGAGGAACCAGGTGTTTTCTCTTACAACATCAGGAGCAGTAATATCTAACTGCATATAGGTCTGGTTTTGATCTGGTGTCAACGTGACGTTATAGTAGATTGTTTGATTTGCATGTAGGTACCCACTACGACTCCAGTCTTTATATCCTGTTTTTTTAAGGAGTACAGTATGGTTACCTACACTAATATTATAAATGGTTTTTGGTGTCAATCCGTGGTATACCATATCAATGAATATACTCGCATTACTTGGAATGCTTACTATGACGTAGCTTCCTGTTCCTGTGATGTTTTCAGTGTCACTAATATCTACCTTTATAAACTCCTTACAGTCAAGGGTCTGCCCATAGCCGCCAATCTGGGAGATTACAACTGCCGCAAAGATAAACACCAGCATTTGTATCGATACTTTTTTCTCGCTCATTTTACATCACTGTTTATTTTTAATAAATTAATAGCTTTAATATATTTATATATTTTATAGAACAATCATCGAATTAAGAGAGAAAAATAGAATAAAAAAAAGAGGGAAAACAATTTTTGTGTATTTGGTTTATCCACCTGTTAGTAATCCTACAAACGGGTTGATATCATCAAAACTAACTAGCTTATTAAGAGTAATATCACCGGTAAACCAATAACCATTCGGGTACCTTGTATAATATACATCTTTACCACCGGAGAGCATTAATACAAACGGGTTGATATCATCAAAACCAACGTTATCATTACCACTGGTATCACCAACTCGATACATCCTCACTCTAAGTGGAACTGATAATACACTTTCAGCATCATTGATTTTACATACAACTCTGATGTCGTTATCTCCAAGTGCATCAATAGAATAGATATGCCCTGCTGAGACAATCTCCCCGCTAGTATACGGCCCAAGCCAACCGCTATCACTGCCATCACCCCAGTAGAACTTGTAATAAATATCACCGAGTATAGTCTGTGTTGAAGTAGTGGTATAATCATACATTATACCCGCTCCGCAGATACCCTTGTTCTTATCATTTGGATTAGTATGCCACAAAACTGAGTCTACAGGTTGCTCAGGAGGATTAGGTTGTAACGATGAGACTATCGTGAAGCTCATAATAGACGTAGCAACTAGGTTCTTACTAGCATCGATATAATATATCCTCCAGCCAACCTTTGTTCCTGCTGGTATGCTAGGGTTCTGCCATGTGAAATTCGACCAGACCCATTCATTAGGCCCGCTGGAGAGTATCATAGGTGAACCGTATTTTGAACCACCGCTAGCTTGTTTTTCTTCTCCAACATTAACAAAGGTTGATAGTATCATATTATTATATTCTGTTTTGATCCAGTTCTCATTTCTAGCAACGTTGGATACGCGTATCTCATCTATTTTACCATCCATCCAGTAGAGATTATTTGCGTACCATGTTCCAATGTTAAGACCTAGTGTCTCTGGTTTTATCTCGCCTGATATGGTAGTACCGGCTTCTTTTACTCCGTTGATGTATAGGTCTAGTTTATCAGTGTTTGGGTCTACCCGGGTGGTGACGTAGTACCATGCTGGTTTGGATACGTTAACCTTGGTGGTACTGAAAACGTATGCTGGTCCGCTGGTTGTGTCTGTGTAGGCTACGAATCGTCCATCTGGCCATATGAGTAGGGTTATTATGTATCCGCTTCTTCCTTGGAATATGTATCGTTGGGTTGTGTGTCCGCCGTCGCAGTACACCCAGGCTGAGCCTGTGTGTGCGCTGTCGCTAGAAAGACTGAAGAGGTTGCTTTGTAGGTAATCACCGTTACCGTCGTATTCTACGCAGGTGTTTATTTTACCTGGTTGGTTGAATATGGGGTTGCCACCCATGTTGGTGATATCCCAGTGGTTGGCGGTGCTGTCTTTTATCTCGTTCCAGTTGGAGCCTTTCATGTGGTAGACGGTGATGAAGCCGTTGTCCCATGTTCCTTCTGGGTCTTCTTGGTTTTCGCAGTCTGGGTTGCCGTAGTATAGGTATAGGATGGTGTCTTGAGAGGAGCTGAGGAATGGTATTTTTACCCATGCGGTTAGTTCTCCTGTTTGGCTGTTGTAGTATTCTATTTCGTGGCTGTATTTGGTGGTGTTGGTTTTGTCAATGAAGACGAAGTCGTCACCGTCAGGTTGTGTATGACCTATAAATTCAGAGGAAATGGTTGAGATTAGTACAGGGAAGTTAAATAGATCACCGTTAACAAATGTATGATTAATTGTAATCTTTTTGCAGTAACCCCAGTTTACATCCCACCAGTTGCCACCAGAGAAATTTACCCATTGTCCTGTCTCGTTTGTCGCTAGATATGCTAACCCTAATCCGATGTTGTCTCGTCCTTGCCCGTACAATACAACTGTACCACCTGGGGGTATAACTGGTGCGGACTGCCCTTGTTTTCTCCATTCAGGGGGGATGTTATCTGTTGTGGTAAACTGCCAGATTGGTCCTTCACTTGGTGGGGAGAGAGGGTCATCATCATTCGCGATGATCTTCCAATAGTATGTTGTGAAAATTTGTAGAGAACCCGGATCGTATGTTATACGATATTGATTACCAGGGTATGGTCCTATTTGTTGTTTGAAAGGTGGTGGGTTAGTAGTCCCAAAGTATATATCATAAGTTGTTGGGTTGTTGTCAGGGTCGCCTCCATTCCAACTTAGATCAGCGTTGAGATCAACATTTTCTTCGAGATGAGCAGGGGAGGGATTGCTTGGTATATATGGGGGGTTATGGTATGGGACATTAGCGGAGCCAAGATAAGGGATATAGTTGTGTTTTGTGACTGTGACATACATGGTCCCTCCGGTTTGTGGTGATGGTGTGAGTGTTACATATCCGTTAGCGTTAGTGTCTCCTTCAAGATATACTTCCGTTCCTTTCCATAAGCATACATGCGCGTTGCTAAGTGGACTACCACCAGAGGTTACATAGACTGTGAACTGAGAAGGACCTGTGGATAATTGTGATGGATGTGATACACTCATGCTCATTGGATTTGCGGTCCAGATTTCAAATTCTGGTTCTCCTAATAAATTAAGCTCATCGAAGATGCATTTATAGTAATCGTCACCATGTGGAGAATCATCTTTGCTATGTGAGAAAGCTTTACCGATATTGTAGAATCCATCAGCGAATATAGCCTCAAAAAATTCTCGATCATAACGGAAGGAGTATGTGCTTGTATCTCCAGCTGAGTAGATCCCATAACGGGAGTTACCAATGAATGCTATGCATCCGCCGTTAGTATCACGAACGAAGTACTCTGCTATGCAGCTATAGACATCAAAAGAGGCTACATAACACGCCATAGAATACAGGATGCTCTGTTGATCACCGTTGTAGAATGCTTCAACTTCTGAGGTTGATAAATAATAACCATGATTATATGAGCCTACACCCATAGAGCTTGAGTCACCATGATCACAGTGATTTACTATATGTTGGCCAGTATTGAAATAGTTCTTTACGTAGGTTTCATGATTACCAGAGTGGCTATCATAAACATTACTCATGGTCCAACTTGCTGGTATGTAAGTGTTATCAATGTTTTGTTTAAGATATTCTCCACGAGTAGATGAATCAAGATCAAAACCCCATAATGACGCATCAAGTGCATAACTCGTTAATGGAGGATTTTGTTCATAGGTTAATACTTTGTTAATAAAAGTTGTAATCATTGTTGTAGTAGTGACTGATGCTCGTCCTACATTAACCTCGCATAGGAAATCACTATCGTAATCAGCGTAATACGTATCGGCGGGAGCGTATATATCCTCCCAGTTTCCACTTAGGTATAAACGGTAGTATTTCTCTTTATGTGGGACGATAGAAGTGTCGCCACCTAGTAGGAAGTATGTTGCACCCCAGTTTTGATGAGCATCTTGGACAAATAATCTTATTTTATTTTGGTTATCACCCGTGTATCCACCTTGATTGTATATCCAGTCTAGGGTAACAATGGTTGCTTTTGTACCTTTTTTTGTTTTCCAGTCTGCAAGTGGTTGGAAGTTGTTAACCCAGCTTGATTGAGTGATTATAACATATTCGTAATTGCCAGGTGGTACCCCCAGGGTCATCATGCCTCCTTCTTGTCTCTCACGAAGGATGACTTGTTCAGGGTTTTCTACCATTTTTTCGATGCGCTGTTGATATGAGATTCTCTCTGATTCTGGTAGTGCTTTAGGTAGATAGTCGCCGCAGATGTATCCTGGTTTGCCGATGATGTTTATTGTTATCTTAGTGTAGAGGATTATCTGTTGTGTTAAGGGGATATATTGTATTGGGTTTACTTGTATTACAGCTATGTTTTGGCCTGCGAGATCGGTTTGATATAGAAATTCAATGGTTTTTGTTGGGTATGGTTGTGAAGATTTGTATATGGAGGGATCAGGTTCTATAAAGTTAAAATTTTCTCTTATTTCGTTGGTTGTTCTTACTGGTTGTGCAGGGAATATATTGTATTTTCCATCGAGAGTTTGTTGTTGTGCTTCTAGTATTTGAACGTCCATTGCGTTCATTTCTTCAGGTAATGCGATTTTTATCTCTTTGTAGGGTATCATAGGTTTACCTGGATCCGTGAGATGGTTGCCATCGGTGAGAGATAACAGGGTGTATTCACCTATGGTGTTAAAAATCAAGTCTTTGGTGGAGGTGTAGATAGTGTATTGATAAGTTAGATTTTGGTTACTTGTCTTTTGATTTAGAAGTGGTTGTGCTTGGGATAGTGACGATATGAGTAGTATCAATGTGAGAATTGAGATTATAACCTGCCCCCGTATATTTATAATTTTATTTTTTATCATATTTTTCCTCCAGATATGAATATGTAATAAATCAACTATTTATATAATTTATATATTATATATAATATCATATATTACATATTGTATAGTATTATGTTGGTGTCCATATTTAAATCTTTTGGCTTTTCCTGAGAATTATCCGACTAAAAGATAGGAGTTCTTAACTGATTTTTTTGATCGTAAATTTAGGGAATAAGATGATTGATAAAAAAACCGTTTTTTAGCTTAAGGTTCAATGAGTATGTTTTTTTTATTTTAAAAATGTAGATGATTTTATACTATTGGTTTATGATTCGTAAAAAAACCTTTTTTTAAAAAACTGGGGATGAGGATTAATAATTGATACCTAGTGTATCTCCTTGGTTATCCGTCAGGTTAGAATGTAGAGGGTATGTAGTCGTGATAGTAAAAAATAAACATTTTTCGTGTGGGCTAAAACTTACAACTAATTTTTAGATGATTGTTGTAGATGATGAGTTATAAATTTGTAATCCTTCTAGATATTGTGAAAAATATTTATTGTTACTCCTTAAAATGTCTCCATGTTTACATCTGGTGTATTGTGGGATGTTGGGGTCTATCAACATATCAACAATCAGCTTCCGAGTGTCACTATTATATTAAATGAAGGGATAATCGGTCAGTTAAAAAATGCTTGGATTCCATGCGTGGCATCCCATAGCCGGGGGATACTATGGGATGAGCTCGCATGGATGGGCTGTTGCTCCAAGCGCTACGGATGTTTTCCTCCCATATCCGAGGAGATTTACACATTCATAGTGGAGGATTTTTTATTACAATTTTATAATAGTCATTTTAAATTTATATACTTTATTTGAAAAGATTCGAAGACTTTGAAAAGATTCGAACAAAAAATGATGAATTGGTAGAAAAATGTGCACAGATGATTATGGAGTTATGATCATAAAAAGATGTTATGGATGTAATTAAGTGTTGATTTATGAGAGATGGGTTAATCACAAGACTCTTCTTGTTTTTTTATTATGGTTTTTCTGCTTTAATTTGAAGTGTATATTAGAATACTATTTTTTTATATTAGTTTCATTACTATCCTAGACCATGGTACTTCTGTGAATTTCCAGTTTGTCCCACTTGTGTTGACTTCTAGTATTAGACAGTTATCGAAGTTAACTTGTGTTTTATCTAGTTTCTTTAGTTGTTCTACAACTTCGTCTTCTGATGCGAATAGGTATTTTTCTTTGCCTGTGTCAAGGTAGTAGAATGTCTTGTCAATCTTCATTGGTTATATCCTCTCTCCTTCATCGCGATTTTTTTGTGGTATAGTAAACAAGTATTTATCTTAAAAACCTTATGACTAATGGTTTTTCTCCTATTTTTTTATGAGTCTATACCTGCTGATTCATCAATAGATGTTTTGTCTTTTTTTGTTATGTTTAGCATGATTCTTTTTATTCGTTTTTTAGTGTGATAGTCACGTATGGGGTATACTCTTTCTAAGGTGTAGGGGTTTAACCCAGTCCAGTACATGCAGGTTGAGATTGTCATTGGTGTTGGTGTGAATAGTTGGAATTGTTCTATGTTTCTAATATCTTGTTTTTTTATCTCTTTTTTTAATTCTAGTATGGTTTCTATGCTTTCGCCGGGGTGGCCTATCATGAAGTAGTATCTTAGATCCTGTTTTTTGTCTTTGTTTATATCGTTGAATAATTTGATGAATTCTCTCAGTCGAGTGTTATCCTTGTTCATTAAACGTAGAATGCGTGGTGATAGATGTTCAGGTGCTATCTTCAGGCAGCCTGATATATGATGCTTTGATATTTCGCGTATATATTCATAGTTGTTTAAAGCTAGGTCGTATCTTATGCCGCTGCGTATGAATATCTTCTTGATACCTGGTGTCTCTCTAGTTTTTTTTAGAAGATTGATTAAACGTTCATGAGTGATATCTATTTTGTTACATTTGAGACATGATTGGTTGCATTTTTCTATGTTTGATTTGCAGTCCATACCATACATGTTAGCGGTTGGTCCGCCTAGGTCATCTATGTATCCTTTGAATAGTTTATGATGTGTTAGTTTTTTTATCTCTTCTATTATGTTTTTCTCTGATCTGGATATAATCCTGCTTCCTTGGTGTAGTGGTATGGAGCAGAAGAAGCAATCTCCTATGCATCCGCGATGTGTTACTATTGAAAACTGGGCCATATGTAGTAGTGATTTAGGGTGGAGTTTTCTGCTGAATGGTAAGCTGTATATCCAGTCGAGATCCTCTGATGTATATTTAGGATATTTGAACTGTAGCACGTAGTTATTTGTGTAACCTTGAGCCAGGTTTTTATTGTTGGTTAGCATGCGTTGCATCATGCAGAATTCTACAGGGTTGTTTTTGACTTCGTTGAATGATGGAAGTGTATCAAATGATGAATCTTTGATTTTGCTTAGTATGCAGGTTCCTTCAACTCCGTATAACGTTTCGTTATTATCTATACGTTTCATTATCTCTATTATTTGTTTTTCACCGTTACCGTATACTAGTATATCTGCTCTTGAGTCTAGTAGTATGCTGCGTCTTATGTCATTGTCCCAGTAGTCGTAATGAGCGAAACGTCTAAGTGATGCTTCCACGCCTCCTATTATTATCTTGCATCCTTTGAAGTATTCACGTAGTCTGTTGCAATAAACTATGACTGCTCTGTCAGGTAGAGGTGTTACTCTGCTGTATGGGTCTAGTATACGTTTACGTTTTAGGGGCGTATAGTTATGGATCATGCTATCTATAGACCCGGAGGTTACACCGAAACATAGATTAGGTGAGCCTAGTTTGGTGTAATCTTCTTTGCGTTCTGGTTTCTCTATGACTCCTACATTGTAACCGTGAGCATCCAATACACGAGCTATGATGCCTACAGGTGATAAGGGATGGTCATCGTAATACTCTCCACTGATGAGTATGATGTCGAAGTCTTTACCTTTTTTGGATATCATCTATTTGAACCTCTCATAGAATCAATCTGTACAGCGGTTGTAGTGGTATTTGTGGATTAGAGAGTGATAATGATTTAAATGTTTTATCCTTAGTAGTTTTAGAAAGGTTCATTAATACTCAGCTGTGTAACATTTATGTTTATGAGAAGTTTATGAAGGCTATATTGGTTACTAATGATGATGGTTGTAGATCAGCTGGTTTCATAGCGTTAATTTTAGAGTTATCAAGAGAGAATCATCAGGTAGTAGGGGTAGCACCTGAAACAGGTAGAAGTTGGATTGGTAAGGCTATATCTGCGCATAAAAAATTACGGATAAAGAAGATGAGGATGCAAGGGCTGGAGGTTTTTATGACTAATGGTACACCAGCTGATTGTGTACAGTTAGGAGTCTATCATCTCCTGTCTAGTAGACCTTTGCTAGTGGTATCTGGTATAAACATAGGTTTAAACATAGGTACTGCTAGGATGCTCAGCTCTGGTACTTTAGGTGCGACTATGGAGGCAACCCTGCTGGGTATACCTAGTATTGCTGTGTCGTTGATGATACCCTCCTCTGTGAGAAGCTCTTTAAATCTGTATAGAAAACAATCATGTGGGGTCTTTTACCAAGCATCTAGTATAACAAGTAGGATAGTGAAAATAATAATAGAGAATCAGATGCTAGGTGATATAGGGTTATTATCTGTTAATATACCGTATGGGGCTACCCTAGAGTCTGATATAGAGATTACTAAACCGTTTAGAGCACCTTATGGTCAGTTATTCCATAAGCAGTGGGGTGGATATATTCATAAAACACCAGTGATACAGTTCAATGATATGGATGATGATATGGATGATGATTTTGATATAAAAGCTATACGTAACGGTAAGATATCAATAACACCAGTTGATCTTTCTCTAGTATTAAATGAGGATCTAATAAGGCTTAGAGGGTTGTTAAAAAAACATTGGTAAAAAATATTGTTTTTAGCGTTTTTTTTTGTTTTCAATACGAGGAAAGGGTTATTATATAAAGCTTTTAAACTGTGAATTGGTTTACACATGGAAAATAGAGATGCACGGAAAAATCATAGTCGAGATTGTATTCCTGTTTTCATGTGTGATAATGATTTATCTAATATTAAGAAGACCTTATCTGTATATAAGATTAGGTATTAGACGTATAAGACTGGATACGTATTTTATAGGTGCTCTGCTCAGCCCTTTGTTGTTGCTGGTGTTAGGTTTATTGGATTATAGTCAAGTGTTGAGGGGATTACAAGGGGAGGCTGGTTTGAATCCTTTTGGCATATTGTTATTATTCCTTTCAATGGTTTTTATGAGTATATTCCTTGATGTGACAGGTTTTTTTGAGTATTGTGCGCGTTTAGCCCTGTTATATGCCAAGGGTGATGGTAAGCGTTTGTTCTTTTCGATGTACATGGTTGTATCAGTGTTAACTATATTTACATCTAATGATATTATAATCCTGACTTTTACCCCTTTTATCTATTATTTCTCTAAACATGCAGGTATAGATCCTAAGCCTTATCTTATAGCAGAGTTCTTTGCAGCTAATACATGGAGTATGATGCTTTATATCGGTAATCCTACTAATATTATCCTGGCTTCTGCTTTTCATCTGTACTTTGATGAGTATCTAAGATGGATGCTTTTACCAGCGTTATCAGCTGGTTTTGTTAATATGATAATATTATATATGATATTTAGACGTAGTATCACCCAGCCGTTAAGATACGTTAAAATGATTAAACCGAGTGAGGCGATAACTGATCGTGTAGGGGCTGTGCTAGGTGTGACTATTCTTAGTGGTTGTATAGTAGCATTAGCTTTAGCTCCTTACGTAGGTGTTGAGATGTGGATTGTGTCACTCAGTTTCGCTTTGTTGTTATTGATTGTATTGGTCGTTAGGGATTCTTACCATTCACTTCTTAGATCTCATCTAGATAAAAAAAATATGGTGATAAGACCAACGATAAAGAGAATGCCATTTGGTATAATACCATTTGTAGGAGCTTTATTTATAACAGTTGAAGCGTTGCGTTCATATGGTGTCATGAATGACATGGGTTTATTTTTAACAGGTATCGTCAATGATAATGTTATGTTGTCAGTGTTGACTGTTGGATTCTCCTCTGCTTTTGCTGCTAACGCCCTTAATAATATACCGATGACTGTGGCGTATGTCCCTATCATATCGGTGTTACCATCAAATATGTCCTTATCGGCAACCCTAGCTACAGCTGTGGGTTCTAATCTAGGTGCTAATATAACACCTATAGGTGCTCTCGCTGGTATAATGTGGATGGGTATATTAAGAGAGAAACAGGTGAAGGTGACGTTCACAGAGTTCACTAAGTACGGTTTAATAGCAACACCTGTAACACTTCTAGTATGCTTAGGGGTTTTAGGATTACAGTTTCTGTTATTCTAGAGGCGTATAAAGAACCCTAGGATTATAATGAGAATGCTGATGGTGTAGATCAGCAGGGTTTTAGGTGTAGTATGGCGCCATGTGGGTATGGTTTGATTCAATATGAAATTAGTGGAGAAAATCAGGAAGCCTATGATTGATACTATAGGTATGTATTCAAGGATGAAACCAGAGAGTATGTGTATGAGGGGGGTTAACAAACCAAGTATGATCGTGGCTGATAGATATATAAGGATAGCTTCTCCTTTACTTCTATATTTACCAAAGCTTTTGAAGCCGTATGGTTTAAGATTATAGATCATACTTGAAAATAGTGATACTAGTACGCCTGTTAGTATCAACTGCATTTGTTCAAGTATAATCTCGTACACAGTTGACATGATACCGTGATATCTCTTATAAATTATACTATCCCTGACGGGATTCTTGGATTGATATGTGTCATATAGATAAAAACAGGGATAATTTGATTTATCACCATGTATATAATGGGTATGTACTTTTATGGTACTAGATGATATTCTATGTTTAAAAAGAATATGATTTGATCATGCATAAACAAAAGAACAGAAGGAGTTTAAAATATGGAGGGTATGCTATTCCAAGCTAGTTTATTCTTAGGTGTCATACCAGCTTTATTGCTATTGTATGTGAGTTTAAAGGGTTATGAGGGATTATACAAGGATAAGATAATATTCTTAGCGTTTATAGTAGGTATAGCGTTAGGTTTCGTATCGATCATCATAGAGTCAATAACACTTGATATAGGTGTATTTTTCATAATACTGTATCCTATACTCGAGCAGATGTTAAAGACCATGGTTCTTAACATAGGTAGATTTCAAGGTAAAAAAGAGACTGTTATATATGGTTTAACATTGGGTCTAGGTTTTGGTGCTATATCTATACCTTTTTCGTTAATCTCATCCCATATAGAGGTGCCATCTGGTTTAATGGTAATACTATCTGTGATAGTTGGTTCCTTCAGCATTATGCTTGTACATGCAGCTACAGGTCTCTGCTTAGGTTACGGTGTCTACAGGAAGAGGGTATTCTATTATCTAGCTTATGCTATACTACTGCATGTACCTGTTACGTTGTTCTTCTTTTTAACCGCGTTGTATAGGGTTGAGTATATGCAATTATTGCTTCTTATTTACGGTCTGATTTTGTACTGGTATATGACTAGGAGGATAGCGCCGCACATACTACCTGATTTCAGACGACGTCAACGTAGAAGGAACATAGTAAAAAAGGAGGTTTAATATAATAGATTAAGAATTAACCTCTTTTTGTTTGTGGATTATTGCATGGTGAGTTATTATATGGAGAGGAGTAGTGAATCAGTATTGGATAATCCTTATTCAACTATAACTGATGGAACAAGTGTGTGTCCTGATAACGCAGAGAAGAATAGTAGCAATATACCTCTGATAGCAGGTATGCTACTTATAATAGCTGGTTTAATGGGTATTTTCGCTTGGGTTTCTGTTCTTTTTGCTGATCAGTCAGTGATAGAACTTGTAATCTCTTCGCTAAATGAGCAGGGAAATGAGCTAAATATCACTGCTGATATGTTACAGCTTGTGCTGACGACCTGTAGTGTTATAGGTGTTGTGTTATCTATCGTTACTATACTTGGTGGTGTCATGGCTATTAAACGACGTTTGTGGGTAGTAGCGATTATAGGAGGCATCCTAGGGTTACTACTGGTAGGTCCAATATTTATATCAACTATGTTGTCATTGGTAAGCTTGATCCTGCTGATTTTATCAAAAAAGGAATTCAATGATAGTCTCTCTATTTAGAAGTACTGGGCTATATTTTAGTAGCCATGAATTCCTTCTTGTTTAATAGGATCATTAAACATGGTAGATGTTGTTATTTATGCTGTCTTTCTATCATGCCCATAAGTAGCAAACCACCGAGTAATACGCGTCTATCGAAACTGGAGGGTATGTTCAAACATTTTAACTCCCATATATCTCCTATAATCTTGAATTGTTGATTTATCTCAGCGACGGGTATATCATTTAGTTTTAATATCATTTTTTCAGGGACAAGTGCTCCTCCTGGTACGAATTTTCTTACAAGCCCCAAGCCTTTGGATTCATGTATACCACCTATGAGTTGTTTATTCTGATCTAGTACATCCC
>JAVYLV010000015.1:0-3190 GCA_038740425.1 Thermoplasmatota archaeon
TGTAGATGGTGTTGATCTAGCATCCACTATCTCTATTAAACGTGGTAAACCCAGTGTAACGTTAATCTCAGCTACACCAGCATAGTGGAATGTACGCATAGTCATCTGTGTACCTGGTTCTCCTATACTCTGTGCGCTTACCATACCGCACGCCTCAGTGGGGTCGATCATGCTGCGTTTGTAATCGTGGTATACCCTCTCCACTATAGCTTTTAGTTTTGATTGTAGATGTTTGTCCTTCTCTACTTTTTTTATTATCTTATCTATGACCATATCTGATATGAACCGGCCGTTTAATATACCGTTTATCTCCTTTTTTAAGCGTTTGTACTCCTCTGATTCCTCTTCTTTTTTCTCTGGTGGCGGTATATATACTGGTTTACTTACCTCTTCGGTGGCTTTAATCTCAGTTTTCTCCTCTCTGTTTGTAACAGGTTTTATCTTAGTTTTTATCTCAGGTTTTTTCTTAGCTGTTTTTTTAATCACGGTTTTTGTTTTCTCAGGTGGTTTTTTAACCTTGGTTTTTTTTGTAATGGTAACCTTAGTCTTAGTCTGCATCTTTGTTATCTTCTTTGTTGCACTCTTAGCTTTTTTTGAGGGGGTTATCCTACTTTTTTTTGTTTTATCTTTTTTAATAGTCTTCTTAGCCAAGGTATCCCTCCTTTACATCGTTTATGATCCTATCAACATCCACTGCTTCGCCATTTATGCTCCTGGCAGGGTCTATACCGTCCTCACCGTATATGAGTTGTATTATCTCTCCATCAGTGTGACGTACTGTACCGTCCTCCTCCACTTTTAGATCCTCTAAAGCATTGACAAGGCGTCGTTGCATGTAGCCTGATCTGGATGTCCTAACTGCAGTATCAACTAACCCCTCACGTCCACCCATTGAATGGAAGAAGTACTCTGTAGGTGTTAAACCACTCTTATAGCTTGATGCTACAAATCCTTTAGCGCTAGCACCTAGATCACCTCTATGGAAATGAGGTAGGGTACGATTCTGATATCCACGTGATATACGTTCTCCTCTAACTGCTTGTTGACCTACACAACCTGACATCTGTGAGAGGTTAAGCATTGATCCTCTAGCTCCTGATTTAGCCATTATAACAGCGCTATTGTTCATACCTAGATGTCTACTAGCGATCTCACCAGCCATATCCCTTGTACGTCCTGTTACACGCATAATCTCCATCTCAAGCGTCTCCTCTAAGCTTCTACCAGGTAGTGATTCAAGCTGATTATTCTCATATGCATGTATTAGATCTTGTATCTTCTTCTGTGCTTTCTCCAAACCCTCTTCTATCTGGTGCTTAGCTTCTTCAGGTATATCCTCATCATCTATACTAGTGGTGAAACCATACCTCGTGATAGTAGCTATAGCTAAACGTGTAACATTATCAATGAAATCTCTACCAGCATCGGTGCCATGATCCCTTATTATCCTATCTATTATCCTTCCTTTGAACGCCCCTATGCTATTCTCATCTATAACTCCTTGCAGTAATCTACCATTTTTAATGATAACATAAGCATTATAGGGGCATTTAGGAGCAGTACAAGTCTCACAGTGGAAACATGTCTTGGCTTTGTACTCCATGTTTAGATCTTTGGGTAATAGAACACTGAATATATCCTTACCGTAGATGAATCTCTTACCATCCTCAGTATGTATCTCAGGTAACTCCCCTTTGTAACCTATAGATGATAGTATATAGCATGCATCTTCCTTTGTGAATTTTTTATCACCATATGTTAAAAGGAAACAACCAGATATATGATCATGTATACCGCCTATTATAACCCCACCGAAACGTGGTGATAGTATATTTTCCTGTACTTTCATTAGTATCTCAGCCTCAGCTTTCGCTTCTTCACCTTGTAGTATATGTAGATTCATCTCATCACCATCGAAATCAGCGTTATAAGGCGGGCAGACTGATAGGTTAAACCTGAAAGTCTTATAAGGTACAACCCTGACTCTATGAGCCATCATGGACATACGATGCAACGAGGGTTGTCTATTAAACAAGGCTATATCGTTGTCCATCAGCTGTCGTTCGAGTATCCATCCCACCTCTATCTTCTCTGCTACTTCATCAGCGTTCTTATCAGTTATCTTTATACGTTGCTCTACACCCATCTCACGGTATCTTTTAACATAGTTGACCTGTGGTATATAATTAGCCTCATCTGTGGATAAAGCTTCTTTTGTTTTACGTATAAGTTGTCTGCACCATTCTATATTATGCTCAGTCACCCTCACAGGTAATGTTAACTCCCTTGCTATCTGTACAGGTACGCCTATCTCGTTTATACTAAGATACGGATCAGGTGAGATAACTGTACGAGCTGAGAAGTTAACTCTTTTACCTGATAGGTTACTACGGAAACGACCTTCTTTGCCTTTTAAACGCTGCGATAGGGTTTTTAAAGGCCTACCTGATCTATGACGAGCGGGTGGTATACCAGATGTCTGATTATCAAGGTAGGTTGTTACATGATACTGTAACAACTCCCATAGATCCTCAACTATGAGCTGAGGCGCACCCGCATCACGGTTTTCTTGAAGACGCTGGTTAATCCTTATGACATCCACTAGTTTATGTGTAAGATCATCCTCAGAGCGTTCACCTGATTCAAGTGTAACAGAGGGTCTAACAGTAACAGGTGGTACAGGTAGAACTGTTAGAACCATCCATTCAGGTCTAGCTGATTTAAGGTTTATATCCAAGAAGGGTACATCCTCATCAGGTATCCTCTCAAGCCATTCCCTTATCTCAGACGGTGTAAGCTTCTTACCATTCTCTCTGAATGAGGTTGGTTTATCAAGATCAATCTTACCTACCTCACGTCCACATCTAGGGCATTTCTCAACTGATCTACAATCAGTTATTATATTCTTTAGAAGATAAGAGATGTCTCTACCCTCCTTCTCACATTTAATAATACTCTCTTTATACTCTTTTATCTTCTTATCAGTTAATAGTATCCTACCGCAGCTACGGCATGTAGCTCTAAGGCAGTTACGTATCGTCTTAACGAATCCTACATGCACCACAGGCATAGCTAGATCAATATGACCAAAATGACCAGGGCATCCGTTCCTACCAACTTTTAAACCACATGTTTTACATCTAAGACCAGGTTCTATTATACCAAGTCTGGGATCCATTAAACCCATTTG
>JAVYLV010000015.1:3200-23932 GCA_038740425.1 Thermoplasmatota archaeon
TAGGGAATCCATCATCATCATAGGTATCAGCTGTTATAATCTTTGTAGCACTCATCTTACGTATTTCATTTGGTGATAAAACTGAGAATTCAAGATACCCTATCTTCTTAGTAACATTTTGACGATCCATAGATTAACCATACCTCCTAGACCAGGGTTTCTAATCTTATACGTGGTACAACCACTAATGATTTCAATTCATCTATGAGTAATTTAAACGCGTAACTCATCTGCACAGGATGAATATCAGCTTTATCCCCGCATATCGGACAATGCAACCGACCATTCCTATCAATTATAGCTATATGACCACAGGTGTTACACACATATTTAACTGTAATATCAGACTCATCCAGTAACCTATCCTTTATCACCATCGAAGCACCATGACCTATGAGACAATCCCTCTCCATCTCACCGAAACGCAAACCACCCTCTCTAGCCCTACCTTCAGTAGGCTGCCTTGTAAGAATCTGAACAGGTCCTCTTGAACGAGCATGTATCTTACCAGCAACCATGTGATGTAATTTCTGATAATAGATACAACCAACAAATATATCTAACTCGTATTTTCTACCTGTTAAACCATCGTATAATACTTCTTTACCGTTATGTTTAAAACCATTCATCACTAAAGCTTTTCTCAAATCTTTCTCAGATTCACCACTGAAAGCTGTACCGTTAACAAATCGCCCCTCTATAGAACCTATTTTACCACCTATCATCTCAAGTACATGCGCAACTGTCATACGAGACGGTATAGCATGCGGGTTAATGATCAAATCAGGTGACATACCCTGCTCATTAAATGGCATATTCTCAGCTGGTACCACCAACCCTATAACACCTTTCTGACCATGCTTAGAAGCGAATTTATCACCTAATTCAGGTATACGCTCCTCGCGTACTTTTATCTTCACCATTCTTGATCCATTAACAGATTCTGATAGCATCACCTTATCAACTATACCCCCTTCACCATGTTGAACAGTAACTGAAGTCTCCCGTCTCTTTTGAGGTGTAAGGAAATCAGTAGGCTCCTCAAGAAAACGAGGTGGAGAAGTCTTTCCTATAAGAACATCGCCGCTGTTAACATTACATTCAGGTGAGATCAAACCATCTTCACCTAGATTATTATATGCATCCTCACTTCTCACACCACGACAATCAGGATTAGGTATCTCAAAATGATCCTCCTGGCCACCAGGATAACGTTTCTCCTCACTACTATAAGTCCTTATAAATGTACTACGAGCTAAACCACGTTCAATAGCTGATTTGCTAATAATAAGAGCATCCTCCATGTTATAACCCTGAAAGGACATAACCCCAACTATGAAATTCTGACCAGCTGGCCTTTCCTTGAATCTAACATACCTTATAGAATGAGTCTGAACCATAGGTACCTGCGGATAATGCAGCAGATGTCCTCTTGTATCAGGTCGTATTCTATAGTTAGATGAACTGAAACCAAGTGACTGCTTACCCATACCTGCACCCATCGTGATCCTAGGCGACGAGTTATGCTCAGGATAAGGCACAAGAGATGCCCCTATACCTAGTATACACATAGGATCCATCTCCATATGCGTATGCTCAGGTGTTATATCCTTCTCAGTTAACGCTATTAATGTATTCTCCTCCTCCTCAGCATCTATATACTCCACTACACCTTCATTGATTAAATCAATCCATCTCTTTTTACCTTCCTTTAACTCCTGCAGTACTTTATCAGTCAGCAGTAGTTTCCCATCTTCTACCACCACCAACGGTCTTCTAAGTCTACCACAATCACAGTTAACAATAACATCATTCTCCTCTTTGTAATAACAGACATTAATCTCATTATGCAGTAATCCTTTTCTCCTTCTCTCCCTCAACTTCTGAACTAGTTTCTCCCCATCAGGATGCATACCTATAAGGTCACCGTTAAGGTAAACTCTTGAACCAGTTACATTCTTAGATATCTCCTTTAACCCTAGATCCTTCAGTATCTTCTCAACCTCTTTCTCAGGGTAACCCTCTGATATTTCAACTGTCAATGCAAGATTTTTAACAAGGCCACAGTTTGGTCCTTCAGGTGTCTCATTAGGGCATAATCTACCCCATTGTGTAGGATGCAGATCCCTAGCTTCAAAATGAGGTTGTGATCTTGTCAGAGGAGATGTAACCCTCCTTAGATGACTTAGCACAGCAAGGTTACTAGTCCTATCAAGTAACTGCGATATACCAGCTCTCCCACCAACCCAGTTCCCAGTAGCAAGAGCATGATGTATACGTTGATTCAGAACATCTGATCTTATAGAAGAACTTATCTTAATCTCCTTACCTTTAGCATGTACACGTTCTATCTGATACTTCAAATCCTTGCATAGAGCAGTGAACGCTACACGGAATAGATCCTCCATTAAATCCCCAGCTAACTTTAATCTTTTGTTAGCATAATGATCCTTATCATCCTCTTTCCTTTTACCTAAAGCTAACTCCAATACCGCCATACCCATACGAGCCATGAATATAGCCTTAGTGAGTCTATCCTCAGGTGAACTACCTAGATGAGCTAACAGGTGACGATCCATTATAGTCTCCACTCGTTTAATCCTATACTCTTTGGCTTGTCCACCTGCAAATTTTTTACCTAGATAAGCTATAGCCTCCTCCCTAGTAGTGATACCATACTCTTTAGCACATTCCTCTATATTGGCTAATACATAAGGCTCCATCCTAGGATCAACACATATCACATCAACGATCTCTTCGTCATTCTCCATTCCTAATGCTCTTAGCAGGACCATTAATGGTATCTGACCATACGTTGTGGGTAATGATACCATCAGCATACCATCTTTTCTTTTCTCAACAGATGTTAAAGCCCGGTAACCTTCACGCTGGGAGAATACTTTAGCAACCTCTACATCTACACCGTAGCGGTTAGTCTTCTCGACTAGTACACGGTTGGGTGCTAGATCCTCTATTGTTATAAGGACACGTTCAGTCCCATTGCTTATAAAGTATCCACCAGGGTCTAACGGGTCCTCTTGCATCTTCTGTAACTCTTCTTTGTACTCTTCATCAGTGAGTGCGTGCCCTTTTTTATCTTCTATCACCTTCCTGTTAAGGTTGCATTTCTTTGATTTAAGCATTATAGGTAGTTCGCCTATGCGAACTAATTCAGGTTCATATTCAACACCGTCGATAACAGGTATGAATTCAAGATGGATAGGTGCCTCATATGTTAGATCTCTCAACCGTGCTTCCATAGGTGTCAGTGGTCTAGTGGTACCATCAGCTTCTTTCACCTCAGGATACCCTACACTGATCTTACCAAATTTTATCTTATATCCTTCAACCTCTGGGTATATGTATCCTTTCTCAGTCTCTTCTTCTACCCCTACTATAGTACTATCTACTATACTCTGTAATCTCCTCTCTAAGAAATCATCATATGAGGCGATCTGATGGTTGACTATGCTTCTATCCCGATAAAAAGCATCAACTAAATCCTTCATACATACACCCTCTTTTTTTAGATATCTCCTAAATTATACACGATTCATGTATCAGATGATCCCAATCCCTCAGAGCCAAAATCTAAACTCATCATATCTGGAGGTATAATCTCAGATGGAGCTATACTTTCACTCTCTACAACAAAACGATAAGCTATGGATCTTTTAGATGTTTGGCTTTTACGTATAATCTTTACTATATCACCCGGTTTAGCCCCTATAGCTATAACTGCTGGATCAGTATGAAGAATCTTAGGGAGCTGATCTGGTTTTATGTTATATCTCTTTAGTAGTTCTTCTTTCTCATTCTCTGATAATATTATATGCTCGGGTACTAACACATGTCCCATTATATCGAAATATTTTTTTTCGGTGACCGTGATAGGAATCCTTCCTCCTAAGATTCTTCCTTATGGTTGATTTTAGGCGGGCCTGAAGGGATTCGAACCCTTGGCCACCTGGTTAAAAGCCAGATGCTCTACCTAGCTGAGCTACAGGCCCTTTGAAAGGGGCCGGGCTTTTTTAGTTGCTATACTACACGCTAAATATTTAATTAGCGAATAGGAAATTGGCTTACCCCCGTAATATCGCTTCCTGTATAAATATTTTTACTATGGTCCTCTCTGTTTGAGTTTTGGTTTGAATTATTATTTTTTAAAAGGTGTTGTTGTATCGATCTGAATATCAAGGTGGTACTCTACAGATGACGCATCAACTTCTTTTTTACACTCCTTCTTTGTTTCATAAATCGCATAGTTTAAGTAGAATATTAACAATAGTGTTATTAATGTTAGTGAATGAAATCTTCTACTCTATACAAGGTGAAGGATCATGGATGGGTCTGCCTAATATCTTTATAAGATTGACAGGATGTAATCTTAGATGCTTGTTTTGTGATACAACATACGCTTATGATCAGGGTTTTGAGATGAGTATAGATGAGATAATAAAAGAAGTAGAGAGGTATCCATATAGATTCATCTGTATAACCGGGGGTGAACCATTGATACAGCAAGAGACATTAGAATTGATAGATAACCTGGTTGCTAAAGGATATACTATATGTATTGAGACCAATGGTAGTATATCAGTTAAACCTCTAGTTTCTAAACAGAGGGTGATGATATCATTGGATGTTAAATGTCCTTCATCTAACATGCATAAAAATATGAATCTGTATAATATCTCTCTTATGCGTTCATCTGATCAACTTAAATTTGTAATAAAAGATAGAGTTGATTATGATTACGCAAAGAAGATCATCAACGCGTATAGACCATCATGTAACATATTTTTTCAACCTGTTTATCGCATCCTTGATCCACAGGTTCTATCCGGCTGGATTCTTTCTGATGGTTTACCAGTTAGAATCAGCCTTCAGATCCATAAAATGATATTCGGAGAGAGAAAGGGCGTATAAAAAACTAGATTTAATTTCTTTTATTCCTGTCACCATATCTTATCTACGTCTATACCATTCTCATCTTTATCTTTTTGTTTAACTGTATTTTTACTTATTTTACCTATGAGTGTATAGAACTCATCGGTTTTATTTATTATATTTCTCTCTGAGCTCACCACTACTAGGTCACCACGTGTTCTCTCTATTATATTACGTACCATATCCTGTTTACGTTTAATAGGTATGAGACCTGACGGATGATCAAATCTCATTATAGCGTAATATATCCTATCCATATAATCAAGTTGTTTATCGACTCTACTATGATCGCCTCTGAGGATATCATCAAGTATAAGTCTACGTATCTCCCCTATAACATCACATAGACCCAATAAATAAGAAGTATATGATACTCCTAGTCTATCAGGATCAGGTAGATCTTTGTCATTAGTGATAGAGTATAGACATGTAGCCTCAGCGTACTCTTGGCATGCATTCTCAACGAAACCAGTATATAGTATATCTGGGTGTTTTGATGTTAACTCGTTTAAATCTTTTACAAGATTCTCTGCTTTTTCTAGTAATTTGTCAACCTCATTGTATGATCTACGGTTAATAAGTTGTATCACACGTCTGCATGTTATGGTTATATCACGTGAAATCCTTATGGCATCCTCTCTAAGATCCTCTTTGGTATTCATGAAATCTTCGATCTTTTTTATGATATCCTCAAGATTTTTCATGGTTTTAACTCTTTGTTAACCCAGTATTCAAGTTTTTCATTTTTTAACGCTTTGATTATCTGATCTGTACATATCATACCTGCTTTCAACTGTGCTTCTTTAGTTGAAGCTCCTATATGAGGTGTGCATATGACACGTGGATGATTAATTAGATCTTTGAATACTGGTGGTTCAACCTCGTATACATCAAGTGCAGCAGCATAGACTTTACCGCTGTTCAAGTATTTCAACAAGGCTCTCTCGTTTATCACACCACCTCGAGCACAGTTTATAATTATAACATTGTTTTTCATCTTCTCAAATTCTTCCTCTTTTATTATAGCCCCCTCCTCTTTGACAAATGGTATATGAAGTGTGATGTAATCCGATTCTTTTAATAGTTTATCCATTGTCACCATCTGGATCTTTCTAGGTAGAGGGCTTCTAGTTATATACTTATCAAAAGCTAAGACACGCATCTCAAATGCTAATGCGCGTTTAGCAACCTCTACTCCTATACGTCCAATGCCTATAACCCCTAGAGTTTTACCTGATAACTCTACACCTTTGAAGGCTTTTTTCTCCCATTTACCCTGTTTCATTGAAGAATCAGCTTGTGGTATAGACCTCGAGGCAGATATCATCATACCTACAGTAAGCTCAGCTACACTAACAGTTGAACCTGTAGGAGCGTTAACAACTTTTATACCATTCTCTGTTGCGGTTTTAACATCTATATTATCAACACCTACACCTGCTCTACCTATAACCTTTAATTTACCTTTAGCACCAGCTTTTATCACCTCACTTGTAACCTTAGTTCTGCTTCTAACCATCAACGCATCATACTTAGAGATCTCATTCAGTAATGTCTGCGGGTCCATCTCGTTATATGTCACATTATAACCTGTTTTTTTGAAGGTTGATATGATTTCATCTTCTACTTTATCAGTGATTAATATATTCATAATTATACATCCTCCAATGAAACCTGCATCATCTAATATGATAAAAATGTTTACTATAGTGGATGATATCTGGTTTATCTGAAATCTTTACCAGGGTACTCTGCTTTATCCCCTAACTCCTCCTCTATTCTTATCAACTGATTATATTTAGAGTTCCTATCGCTTCTAGCTGGTGCCCCTGTTTTAATCTGTCCTGTATTCGTTCCTACAGCTAGGTCAGCTATGAAGGAATCTTCGGTCTCACCGCTTCTATGGCTAACCACAGCGGTCCATCCATTATCATGCGCTAGTTTAATAGCATCCAATGTCTCAGTTAATGTCCCGATCTGATTAAGCTTTATTAAAACAGAGTTAGCTGATCGTAGTTCAATACCTTTTTTTATACGTTTGGTGTTAGTAACGAAGATATCATCGCCTACTATCTGTATTTTACTACCTAGTTTCTTAGTCATTTCAACCCATGAATCCCAGTCGTCCTCAGCGTGCCCATCCTCTATACTAGCTATAGGGTATTTTTCACATAGGTCAACATAGAAATCAACTAGCTCACCACCAGTATAAGATTTATCACCTATCTTATAAACTCCATCGTAGAAGAATTCACTAGAAGCAGGATCAAGAGCTATATGTATCATATCTTCATATCCTGCTTTTTCAACTGCTTTAAGCATTAGATCTAAGCGTTCGCATACATCGGTTAACTGAGATGGAGCATAGCCACCTTCATCACCTATAAGAAGACCTGATGAGCCATACCTCTCTTTTAACAATCTACCTAGATGATGATATGTCTCAGAGATCATACGTATACCCTCAGTGAAACATCTAGCACCAGTAGGCATCAGCATATGTTCCTGTATTGAATTCTCCTGGCCAGCATGCTTACCACCATTAACTATATTACACATAGGAACAGGTAAACGAGAGGGTATAACACCGAATAACTCACCTATATACAGATAGACAGGTATCTTCTTAGAGGCTGCGCCAGCTTTAGCTACAGCCATAGAGACAGGTAGTATAGCATTTGCACCTAGATTGCTCTTATTCTCAGTGCCATCAAGTTTGATCATAAGATGGTCAATACTCTCCTGTTGAGAACAATCTAAACCGATGAGTTTAGGTGCTATCTTCTTGTTAACATTATCAACAGCTTTTTTGGTACCTTTACCTAGATATCTTGATTTATCGTTGTCTCTGAGCTCTAAGGCTTCATGTCGACCCGCACTAGCTCCGCTAGGGGTCATAGCTCTGAATAAACCATCCTTAGTAACAATATCAACCTCTACTGTGGGGTTACCTCTCGAATCTAGTACTTCACGAGCTTTTATACTTATAATCTTAGACATGTTTAAATCATCATCTCCAAAACAGTGATATGTTTTTCATCAATAAAATACTATCGAGGCTTAGTCATTAGTTATTACAATTATCAACACAATCCCTTGTTTTTGGATACAAAAAGGATAACTGATTACGCATAGAAACAATTAATAATGTGTGTTAGTATTTCTATCAACAGTTAAGAAAAGAAACCAGGATGGTGAAATCAAAATTATGATAGAGACACTAATATTAGTAGCGTTTATAATACTCATCTTTTTTATAGCGATACTATCAGCGGCTATAAAGATAACAGCCGAATTCCAGAGGATCGTAGTGTTTAGATTAGGTAGACTAGCAGGTATCAAAGGACCAGGTTTAGTCTTTGTTATACCTATTATAGATAAGATAATTAAACTCGATCTTAGAACCAGAGCTATCGATGTACCAAAACAGAGGATTATCACACTTGATAATGTTACTGTGGATGTTGACGCGGTTGTATATTTCCGTATATTTGATCCACAAAAAGCGGTGATTGAGGTTCAGAGATATGATGTAGCTACCAGCTTGCTAGCACAAACCACACTCAGAGATGTTATAGGTCAGAAGAATCTAGATGAACTTTTATCCCAGCGTGAGGAGTTAAATAAGAGTCTGCAATCCATTCTGGATCAAGGGACAGATCCATGGGGTATCAAAGTATCAGCTGTGACGATCAAGGATGTTTCATTACCAGAGGAGATGCTAAGAGCTTTAGCTAAACAAGCTGAGGCTGAACGTGAGAAACGTTCTCGTATAATAATAGCTGAGGGCGAACTTATAGCATCAGAGAAGATGAGTGAAGCAGCTAAACTATATGAAAAAACACCTATGGCTCTGAGACTGAGAGAACTTCAGACGTTATCTGAGATAGCACGTGAGAAAAACCTCATCGTTGTACCTGGTGGGGATATGGGTACGGTAGCTGGTATAGCAAAAGCATTGGATAAAAAATCCTGATGTCGCTAAAATATCATTCACTCTGCATTATATTCTCTTTTCTGATTTTAATATTCATAGCTGAGGCTATATCTTCATCCCCTAGACCAGTATTAATCGTGGATACTTCAGGTACTATTGATCAATCAACAGTGGAGTTAATTAAAGAAGGTTTCAATGAGGCTAATAGAATAAACGCAGAGGCTATCATACTAATAATAAATACACCTGGTGGAGGTTTATCTCAGACTCTTGAGATAGCTGAGATGATCACAGACAGTAGTATACCTGTAGTTGGTTACGTGTACCCTAAGGGATCAGCTGCGTGGTCATCTGGTACTTTTCTACTTATGAGTACGCATATAGCAGCTATGGCTGATCATACTATTATAGGTTCCTGTCAACCAGTGGAGATAAGAGTTGACGGAATGTATCCAGTTAACGATTCTAAAACTATAAACGCTCTGGTTCAATGGTTACAAGAGAGGGCGTCTATGTATAACCGTAATATCACATTAGCTGAAGAGTTTGTAACCCGTAACAGGAATGTTAATGCTACTGTCGCGTACGATAACAGAGTCATAGAGCATATCTCTACTGATATTACAAATCTACTGGTTTTGATTAATGGTACACAAGTTAAAACTATAGATGGGAATAAAACATTATCAACCATAGGATCAGAGATAGTATGGTATAAACCATCTATAGGTGTACTGATGATTCGTTTCTTTTCTAATCCTGTGTTATCCTCACTGCTTTTAATGATAGGTGTATTCTCTCTTATAATAGGTATATCAACACCTGGCCATGGTGCTGAAGTGCTAGGCGGGTTAGCTATATTATTATCATTGATAGGATCAGGTTTCAATATACCGATATTGAGTATAATCTTCCTTGTTGTAGGTGCATTCCTATTGATAATAGAGGTATACGCTACACCTGGCTTTGGTATCATAGGTGTTGGTGGTATAATAAGTTTAATAATAGGTTCACTATTTCTAATACCAAGTTATACAACTAACCAATGGTTGATCTCGAGGGATTATATGAATAACGCCATACTTGTAATGCTCGTGGTAATATCATTGATATCAGCATTCTTCGTTTTCCTACTATACAAGATAATACAGATCAGGAGGAAAAAACCATCTGTAGGTGTACTCTTAGGTCAAAAAGCTAAGACTATTGATAGATTAACACCAGGAGTAGTAGGATACATTAGATTTAAAGGCGAATACTGGCAGGCTAAATCAGATACGACTATAGAGCCAGGTGAAGATGTTATAATAATAGGTAAAGAAGAAACGGTTTTAATAGTGGAACCTAAGAGTAAACAAACCAAAGGTTAATCAACCCTTTAATCATCATCCCTTGGAGTTTTTATGAGTAACGACATAAGATTTCAGTTTCTAGGCGGTGGAAACGAAGTTGGTAACACCGCTATTGTACTAGAGTTCGATACATACCGCTTATTGTTAGATTATGGTCTCGCACCAGGTAAACCACCACGTTATCCTCTCCCTCCGCCTAATGTTGATCTTGTATTACTGACACATGCTCATCTAGATCATAGTGGTATGATACCGTGGTTATGTGCGCGTCAGGATCAGATGATACTCGCTACAGAGCCTACTGAAAAGATAAGTAACATCCTGCATAAGGATACTATAAACATAGCTAAGATGGATGGTTACGCTGTCCCCTACGATACTAAGGATATTAAAAACTCTGAACATCATTACACCACTGTCTCACCAGCGCATACTCAGGAGCTTAACAATGATTGTGAACTTGTTATGCACCCGGCAGGTCACATACCAGGAGCTTTAATGTATGAGCTTAGAGGATCAAAAGATATATTATTCACAGGTGATTTCAACTCTATTGACACTAGATTAGTTAAAAAAGCTAAACCAGTTAAATGCGATATACTATTCATGGAGGCTACATACGCAGGTAGGGAGCATCCGTCAAGAGACAAACTAGAGAAAGATTTCTTAGATAAAATAGAAGAAGTTGTTGATAGAGGTGGTGTGGCTGTGATACCAGCGTTCGCTGTTGCCCGTAGCCAAGAGTTAGCTATGGTTCTCAGAAAGTCAAAATACAGTATATGGTTTGATGGTATGGGTAAAAAGATAGCTAAGGTATTCCTTAAGTATCCTAGATATCTTAAATCACCTGATGAACTTAAAAAATCATTGAATAAGCTTAACATTGTTCACTCCGATCATAATAGAAAACAAGCGTTGAAATCAGATGTCATACTTACATCTAGTGGGATGATGGATGGCGGTCCGGTTTTATGGTACATGAACCGTTTAAAAAATGATAAAAAAAGCGCTGTTATATTAACAGGTTATCAAGTTGAAGGGACCAATAGTAGATTATTAATTGAGAAGAAGAAACTTAACTTTTACGGTGTCTTGGAGAATATCGAATGTGAGGTTAGTTACTTTGATTTCTCAGCTCATGCAGGCCATAGTGAGCTTATAGAGTTCGCTAAAGCTTGTGAACCTGAGAAGATCATACTCTATCATAGTGATGATCCTACACCATTGGTTAAACCATTGGGTGAATTCGCAGAGGTGATAACACCTGGTAACGGGGAGACAATTAGATTATGATAAAAATACACATCTGTTTCTATATCATATAGATATTATCCGATGAGGTTAGATAGCTCTATGAGTGATTTAACAGCGAGACAGAGATATGATATCAAAAGGCAATTAGAAGAGATTAAATCATGCAAAGGTAGACACACTGAGCTTATATCACTATACGTACCACCTAACAAACAGATATCAGATGTGAATGCTTATCTAAAAAATGAGTATTCACAATCCCAGAATATCAAATCCAAGACTACACGTAAAAACGTGTTATCTGCGATAGAATCAATTATGAGTCGATTAAAACAATTCAAAAAACCACCTGAGAACGGTGTGATATTCTTTGTAGGACATAAGAGCATAGGTGCTGATCAAACCGAGATGGTAGCCTATGTTATAGAACCACCTATGCCTATCTCCATCTTCCTTTACCGATGCGACTCAGAGTTCTTCATTGAGCCTATAGAATCTATGCTGACTGAGCAGGAGATATATGGTTTATTGTTGATTGATAGAAGAGAATGCACTATAGGTATGCTAAGGGGTAACCGTATAGAGACATTGAAGTATATGACCTCACAAGTTCCGGGTAAACATGGGCGTGGAGGGCAATCCCAACGTCGTTTTGAAAGGTTAACTGAGATAGCTGCTCATGAATGGTTTGTTAAATGCGGTGAACGAGCTAGTGAGATATTCAGGAATGAACCAAACTTGAAAGGTATACTAGTAGGGGGATCAGGGCCTACTAAACAATATTTCATACAGGAGGGTTACCTACACTACGAGATACAGAAAAAGGTTATAGATTTATTTGACACGGGTTACACAGATGAGTACGGACTACGTGAGCTTGTTGAAGCAGCGTCTAAAACCATGACCAACTTGAAAATATCAAAGGAGAAAGCAATCATGAAGAGATTCCTTAAGGAGATTACTAAGACGGAGGGTAGTCTTGCTGCTTATGGTGAGATGCAAGTCAGGAAAGCCCTTGAGCTAGGAATTGTTGATACCTTGTTATTATCTGAGAGTCTAAGAAGCTACAGAGTAACTATTAAATGTCAGTCATGTGGTAACACTAAACATATGACAATGACTCAGAAAACATTAGAAAACTATACTCCACCAACCTGTGAGATTTGCAACTCTCCTGATAGGATGTTAATATCAGAGAAGATAGATATAATAGATGAACTCTCTGAGCTAGCTGAATCTAAAGGTGGGACGGTGGAGATAATATCTCAATATAGCGAAGAAGGAGAAACGCTATACCGAGCATTCAATGGTATGGCGGCCATATTAAGGTACGCAGCTGATCTCTAAAAACCCCCCCGATTATTATAAAACCGATGGTTTTATAAATAGTGAAATATATTATTTTATTTGTGTAATCATGTCGTCTAGAGAGGATTTTAAATCGTTTATACCTGCTTCCCGGGTGATACCTGAGTTAACATGGAAGGCTATATTAGTGGGTGCGATCCTCGCTGTAGTACTAGGTGCAGCTAATGCTTATCTAGGTTTATACGCAGGTATGACTGTCTCAGCCGTCATACCTGGAGCTGTATTAGCTTTTGCTTTTCTTAAACCATTAAAAGGTACGATACTTGAAGTTAACCTTGGGATGATGGGGGCAGCTGCAGGTGAGGCTTTAGCCGCAGGTGTTATATTCACTATACCTGCTCTTGTACTAGTAGGTTCATGGACTTCTATCCACTGGGTTGAGACTACGGCTATAGCTCTATTAGGTGGTGTTTTGGGTGTACTATGGATGGTCCCACTTAGACGTGCTCTTATAATAAAAACAGATCTACCGTTCCCTGAGGGTGTAGCTGTAGCTGCTGTGTTAACAACAACAGTGGGTGGTGAAACTGCTGTTAAGGATAAAAAAAGTAGTGTTAGTGGTATATGGTTAGTTATTGGTGTGCTTGTATCTGCTTTATTTAAATTCGGTCAGGTAGCGTTGAACATTTTTAGTGGTGCGATACATGGTATAATAAATATAGGGAGATTCAACATTGGTAATGGCGATAAACCAACGTACTTCTACGGTGGTGTAGCAGCGTCGCCAGCGTTGCTTGGTGTGGGTTGGATTATAGGTCCGCGTATAGCAGCATTTGTCTTTGTAGGTGGCCTTATAGGGTGGGTTATATTAGCGCCGCTTATAGCGCTTGCGACAGGTTTACCAGTGCCTACTACTGTTTCTGATGTACAGGATGCTTTATCTTTAGGATTTGGTAATTTTGATGTGGGTTCTAAGATATGGGGTTTCATAGCTATATGGGCTAAGTATATTAGATATATAGGTGTAGGAGCGATGGTTGTAGGTGGTATTTATACTATCTTTAAACTTCGTTCAAACTTGGTGAGTGGTGTACGTGAAGCTGTCATGGGTTTGAAAGGTGGTAGATCTGAATCTAAAAAGAGGACTGATACTGATCTGAGCTATAAATACGTGTTTGTAGCTATAGCGGTTTTAACTATCCCTATCTTCCTTTTATATGCGTATATATCAAATCTATATGGTGTATCAATAGTCATGGCTATCTTCGCTGTGTTATTCGCTTTTATAGCGAGTGCTATAGCAGGTTATATGGCTGGTCTCCTAGGTTCGTCTAATAACCCGATATCAGGTGTAACTGTATCTGTCCTTTTAATCACGTCGTTAATCTTGTTTGGTTTTGGTTTATCTGGGGATATAGGAGCGTATGGTATAGCTATCCTTATAGCGGCGGTTATATGCTGTGCTGCCGCTATTTCAGGTGATGTTTTACAATCAATGACATGCGGTCAGATGATAGGGGCTACACCTAAGAAACAACAGATATCTGAGATTATAGGCATCGTAGCTGCTGCTCCTATATTAGCATTTGTTATACAAGCGTTAGATCAGGCTTATAGGATTGGTAGTACAAATCTGCCAGCTCCTCAAGCTTTTTTAATGGCTGGTATAGTTAAAGGTGTATTAGGTGGTGAGATGGTATGGCCATTTGTCATTGCAGGTGCTGTGCTAGCTATAGTACTAATACTTGTTGATCTGCCTGTTTTACCTGTGGCTATAGGTATTTATCTACCGTTTACATTGAGTACGCCTATATTCGCAGGTGGTATAGTGAGAGCAGTTACTAACCGTATCATAGCGAAACATTATGGTTCAGCTGAGGAAGAAGAGATCAGTGATTGGGAGTTGGCTATTAAACAGACAGATGTGAAACCTAAGGAGAGAATTATACGTACTGGTTTGTTATTCACAGCTGGTTTGATAGCAGGTGAAGCGTTGATGGGTGTATGTGTAGCGTTTCTAATCGTGTTAGGATTACATATGGAGATTTTCCCGTATCCACCATGGTGGCCATCGTTCCTGTTATGGGTTTTTATAGCTGTCTTATTAGCTTATATCCCACTGAGGGAGATCTTTGTTGAGAAAAACAAGTGATAAGAGAAAATCATCTTTTATACGGGTTGATGATTTCTTAGATTACACTCCGAAGAGAGGGGATTATAAATGGGCAGTTGATGAGAAAGGTATTGTACATATAACAGTACCTAAGTTTACTAGTAGATATGGTTTTTTGCTCTGTAGAATGTTGAAGAGGGATGTTAATTTCATAGCTGATCTGGATCGTATAGGTTCTCTAGTATGGTTAAACTGTGATGGTGAGAATACAGTTAGGGATATATTGGATATACTTAGAAGGGAGTGTGGAGATGAGAAGGATCTTGATCAACGTTTATTCTTGTTTTTGCAGCAGATGCGTACATTGAATTACATAATTTACTAAAGTTTGGATTTACTTTTTCTAAAAGAAGAGTTCAATATAAATTTATTTTTTTTTTAATTAATTCTGATTAAGGTTGATCTCTTCATCTTTTAACAGTATGCATAATCATAGAGAGGGGCTGTTTTTCTTTTTTTCTTCTAGATGAGTTTTTGTTACTCTTAGTAAACCATGATCGCGACTCCACTCTTTAATCATATCATCAATAAATATCCTTTTCTTGAATATAGGGGCATCGAGTACTAGGGTTTCATACTCTCCTCCTTCGCCTGATACGCTCACCTTGTATCTGCGATGTAGTTCTGATAAATCACGTATGCAATTCTCGTCTATGATTCGTCCAAGCCATGTTTCATCAAAACCCTGAGCTGACACGCCTACGATCATGATTTTTAGTCCTGTTGTCACCTGCTCCTTTAATAGGTTATATTGATTTTTATGCCATAACGGTGTGAAGGATCTAATCCCTAGATCATGGCATATTCTTTCAATACATGTACGTTGATACTCAGATGCTATAGCTCCACTAACCACACCATCTATGTTAGAGCATTGCATCAATAAATGTTTTAGATCGTTCAATTCCTCTTTTTTTTCTCCTCTGCTCTCTCCTTGGAGCAGGTTGATCCCTATTGACTCTGCTATAATATTAACAAGATGAGTATTAACAGAATGAAACATGTATGAATCATCAACCAATGGTTTTATGTTAACTAGATATGATACCTCCCATCCATACTGTAACACTGTATAACATGCATAGACTGAATCTTTACCACCAGATAGTAGGACTGCTACCCTCATAAAATCAGAGCTCTGTGAATACTTCTAAATACATAAATATTTATTAACCCTTAGTGATGAATAAAAAAAGAGGGAATAGTTGTAATAGTTTAGGATTATAGGAGAGTTTGTAGAATGAGAATAGGGGTAATAAGTGGGCATCCGATGAGATCTTTACTCAAGAGGACTGAGATCATAGATATTAGTAACATGTACGGTGATGTGAGATTAGAGGTCTCTGAGATAGGAGAAGATAAGATATTTTTCATGAATCGTCATGGTATCAATGCTAACTTACCGCCGCATAGGATAAACTATCATGCTAACATACAGGCATTCACCGATGCGCATGTTGATTGTTTAATCTCAGTGGCGACAGTTGGTTCATTAGATAAAAAAATAAAACCAGATGATATCGTTATACCACATGACTTCCTAGATATGACAAAGACAAGAAGATATACATTCTATGATGATTCAAGAACACATGTTGATATGACTCAGCCCTACTGCCCTGTACTTAGAGGTAAAATAATAGAAGCAGCATCAAAAATAGTTACAACATATGATAAAGGTGTTTACTTAGCTACTGAAGGACCACGGTTAGAAACCACCGCTGAGATTAGGTTTTTCTCTAAGTATGCTGATATTGTAGGCATGACAGGTGTACCAGAGGTTATACTAGCAAGGGAGAGAGGATTATGCTATGCTTCAATATGTCTGGTAGTTAACATGGCAGCAGGGTTACAAGAACGTATAACTAGTGAGGAGTTACAAACCATATATAACAAAAAAGAACCTTTGATAAGTGAGATTATAATATCCACGATACCCTTACTTAAAACAACAGATAAGAACTGCCGTTGTAATATAAAACCATGAAACAAAATGGATAAAATAAACATGAAGGGTTACGAGTTCTTTGAACATACGGCTGATATAGGTGTGAAAGCCTATGGTAAGACATTAGCTGAGGCTTTCGAGAACGCAGCTAAGGCTATGATGAGTATAATAACAGACGACTCAGAGGTTGAGTTTATAGGGCAGTATGATATAGAGATTGAGGCGGATAGTATTGAACAATTGTTATTTAATTGGTTATCAGAGTTGTTATTTCTGCATAGTGCTAATAATCTTGTATTTGGTTTTTTTAAAGTGGAATTAGATGATAAGGGAAATAGATTAAAAGCGCATGTATGCGGTGAGTCTTTCAATCATTCTAAACATAGAATGGGCACAGAGATAAAAGCAGTAACCTATCATATGTTAGAGGTGAAGATGAAACCACCATACGAAGTAAAGGTTCTATTCGATATATGAAGAATGATTATCCGTCTTTCAAGTTAAATATACAGGGTAACTTTATGTCTAAGAAAAAAATATCCAGTTGGAACACAAATACGTATAAATATTAGATTAACGTTTTATGATAAAAATATTACACATATATGGAGAGATGATGTTTAAATGAAGAGAATAAACATGGGTTTAATATTCATATTAATACTACTAGTAACCATACTGAACACAGGTTGTATAACAGATAGCAACCAGGATAAAAACAAGGATGTCTTCTACTCAGATGTAGTTGATCTTGTAAATCATTCTTTAAAACTTGAAAAAAACAAACAAGATAAAATTGTAAAAGCAACAGTCACAGGTCGAATAAGTAACAAACTCGACCGTATAATAAATGTTAATATAACTGTGATGTTCTACTCTAAGACAGATGAGTACCTTGATAGAAAATCATATGAGATATACGGCTTACGTGAAAAAGGGGAGCTAGGCTCAGCAACAAACTTCGAGATCGTATACACCGGTAATAATGTCTCATATGTTGACTATATTAAGATGCATGCCTTTGAGATAACATAAGGTATTAATCAAAAGTAGTATACCATTTAAAAAATTATCTTAAGATAGGTAGATAAACTTCTTCGTTAATTCATCACAATTTTTAACTATTATATCAATCTCCTCTTTAGTAGCATTATCTATATGTATACCTCCAGTTGCGACCACAGTAACCTTATATTTCTTGTATGCAGCCTCAGCTAGACTCCTAAGAACTTGATGATCATAATGCCCTTCTAAACCAACCACCTTTGTGACTCCTCCCGGCTCACAGACCACAACACCACCTATATGTGGCTTCTCCCCTCCACCCAGTATCAATAATAAATCCTTTCCTAAATGTTTCTTCTCAAGCCAGATCTTATATCTCCCTTCACCGTAGGTAAGCATCAACATCAACTTTCTTATATCTAACTATCTCGTATTTACTTTTATCCACATCTGATGGAATAGTAGCATCTACACCAACCTTGGTTGTTAACGCTTTTTTCCCTTCTTCTTGTTTAGATGAAGGGTCAAGCGAACTCCCTGGCTGATTAGGTTTAATAACGATATCCTTATCACCTTGCACCCTTGTAGCGATAGCCCACTCAACAGCATTAGGATTGTAGATATCAACATCACTATCCACTATGACCACATGCTTCATGCTTTTATGACCATTGAACGCTGCTTCTATAGCTTTCTTACCGTCATCAGGATGTTTCTTCTCGATCTGTACTATACCATGTAGCCATGAACCACCACCTAGTGTTACTAGTACATTCTTACAGGTTGTAACCTTGCTGACCTCATCATATATAGTAGGTTCCTTGGGCATACCCATAAGTATTTTATGCTCTAATCTACCTGGTATAAGCACTTGGTACATCGCATCCTTTCTATGTGTTATACAATCAACAACAAATACAGGCTCCCGTCTCTCAAAATCACGTGTCTCTGTTAGATCAAGGAACGGTCCTTCACGATCCACCTCTTTTGTGAGTCGCCCTTCAAATACAAACTCTGAATCAGCTGGTACCTCCAGATCCTTAGTTTTGCATTTAACTAGCGGTGTAGGATCTAAAGCGTTACCAATTGAGAATTCATCTACACCTGATGGTGGTCCTAATGACGCTGCAACCATTGTAGCAACTGAATTACCTATACATACAGCCATCTCTAAATCACCCTTGGTTTTATCGTAGGTTGTTCTAGTCTGTCGACCTTTGATTAGCCTAGCTGTGAACTTGTTTTTACCTATCTGCATTAGACGATGAAAAGCCACGTTTCTACCGGTATCAGGATCCTTGATGGTTGAGACAGTAGCGGTAGCGTATCTACCTCCATCACCTGGTAGATGAAATAGCAGAGGTATTTTATCAAGATCAGGTTTTTTTATTACAACCTCCTGGCATGGTGCTTTATCCACTATCTCAGGTTTCTTAGGATGTCTAAGAGCATCAACTAGTTTAAATAATAATTTCTCTTTGGTTGTACCAAGTGATTCTGCTATTAGATCACGACTGGATGTTATACCACCAAACACAGGGTATTCATAACCTTTTACTCTCTCAAATATCGTAGGTTGCTCGTTTAAAGAGTATAAAACATTAGCGATCTCATACTCAGTTGATACCTCTTTTTTTATACGTATAAGTTTTCCTTCATCCTCTAAATATCTAAGGAACTCTCTAAGGTTCATGTTTTTATGATCCTCCTCTCCCTCTAGGGTTTACTCCTATAACTGTTTTTAAAGTCTGGAATCCTTCTTTCTCAATAGCATTAGCAACCTTATCTTGTAGCTCTTTACCAGGCGTCAACGCTATCATGTTACCACCAAGGCCTCCACCTGTTAGTTTAGCACCGTAGGCCCCGCTATTTCTAGCTATTGATACTAAGAAATCCAGCTCTTTACATGATACCTCTATCTGCTGTAGTAGTTTATGATTCTCATTCATTAATTTACCAACATTTTTCAGATCATTCTCCTGCAACGCTCGTCTAGCTAAGTAAGCTATATTCTCAGCTCTATCAAATATCTCTTTATATTTATCAGCGTATTTCTCTCTACGTTCTTTGACACCTGCTACAGCACGAGCGGTATCAGTAACCTTACCTGTGTTACCTATAACAACCTCTACAGGGTTATCAAGTTTTATCCGTTCGATAACCGGTCCTTTCTCATCCCTCTGGAACCATATCAAACCACCATAGGTTGATGCTGTATTATCCACACCTGAAGGGGTACCATGATATCCTTTTTCGCCTTCATACGCGATCTCGTTTATTTCATCATCTGACAGATTCATATGATAAAAATCTGATAAAGCTCTAGCTATCGCTACGCATGATGCCGCACTTGCACCTATACCACTAGCTGCAGTCAGATTACCCTCTAATGTTATCAATAGTCCTTCTTTTTTAACATCTATGTTCATCTTGTTAAGCATCCTGTTTAACGAATCACGTTGTTGGCTTAGCTTCTCCTCTTTGTATTTTGGCGTGGCAGGTCTATTATCCACTAGGTTCACTCCAGGTTTGCCTAATGGTTCTACATGCGCTGATGTATACTGACCAATCGCGGATACTATCGATGGTACTCCATACACTACAAAATGTTCATTAAAAATTATAGCCTTCCCAAAACCTACACCATGACCCTTCATACTAGATCACATTTATCTTTTAGATATACCCTTTTATTCTGTTTCTTTTTTTTAACCAAGTCATTTTTTCCCTTATCTTGTTCTCCTTATCATTTTTCTGGATTGTTAAAAATCCTCTCTTAAAATAATCAAATTCTGGTATATTAGA
>JAVYLV010000016.1:0-23623 GCA_038740425.1 Thermoplasmatota archaeon
AGAATCCAAAATATAATAGATAAATGCAAAGAGTCAAATAAAAATGTATACTACGGTTATCCGGTTTTTATTGATCATAAAGGAAACATAAGCCCTATCTTTTTCTCTAAGATAACAGTAAAAGAAGAAGGAGAACAAGTAGCTTTCATAAGAGAAGAGAATGAAGTAGAGTTCAACCACTATGTATTATTAGCAAACGGATTTGAACACGAAGAAATCACACTTATAAAAGATGAAATAGAACAAGAGATAGATGTATCTAAAAACATCAAAAAGATACTAGATATGCTTAACCATAGAAGAGACGAAACACTACCACCTGGTAATGAAATACAAACAAGAGTGATAGATAAGGTTATAATATATTTCGACGAGAGATCACATATAACACATAGCCTTATACTAGAACTCCAGAAACTAAAAAAACTACCATTCCAACAAATCAAAGCAAGTGGGTTAAGATCAATTCTAAGCAAAGAAACAAAGAAAGATGACAAAGATGACACATATACAGGTAACATACTAGAAATATATCCCTGCAATTTTTCTCAGGAACAAGCCATAAGGAAAGCGCTTAAAAAACCTTTAACAGTCATCACAGGTCCACCTGGCACGGGTAAATCACAAGTAGTACTAAACATAATAGCAAACGCGGTATACCAAAATAAAACAATCCTATTTGCCAGTAGAAACAACAAGGCAGTCGACGTAGTAATAGAGAGATTAAACAATCTATTACCATACCATCTCATTATAAGAATGGGCGCGCAAGAATATCGTAGAGAAGCCAGAAACAAGATAGAATCAACCATAAAAGATATACTATTAGAGTCAACAAAAAAGGAACATCTGAACATCGATGATAAGATGAAATCTGATTTTGAGGATGTAAACCAAGCTATAAAAAAACTATATGACAAACTAGAGGATATGAACAAAATAAATTCAACCATTGACCAATACCAGAATAACATAGATACACTCATAGAGGAGATACCATTAGACTTCTATACAAGATTCAAAAACAAACATTTTAACATAGATCATAAAACACTAACACATCAACTAAAAATAACATTAAAAAAAGATC
Source organism: Thermoplasmatota archaeon (assembly GCA_038740425.1). Classification (GTDB taxonomy): domain Archaea; phylum Thermoplasmatota; class E2; order DHVEG-1; family DHVEG-1; genus JAVYLV01. The sequence goes on from JAVYLV010000016.1 coordinate 1,091, forward strand.
AACATAACCCTACAAATCTGATAAATAGGCTCTTCAATAGATACCCTACTAGAACACAAGATAAACACAATCAGAGACTACACAGTATGCTACCATCAGAAATACAGGAATACATCAAAGAGCAAAAAATACATGATTACAAATCCATAGCTAAATCACTCAACAATATAAAAGAGATAGAACTACTAAAAGAAAAGATAAAAGCAAAAAAGAACAAACTACTATTATACCCTTCATTCAATGAAATACAAAAAGATATAGACAAAATAAGAGAAAAGAGAGTAAAACTATCAAAAAACATAATCATACAACACTGGCTCAAAAAAATATACGACAACCAAGAATCAATAATAAAAAACACAAAGGATTATATATCAGCATCTGAGAAACTAGAGGGATACATCAACAATCAAAAAGAATGGAGAGAAGCCTATAACATCCAATCCAAGACTATAAAAAGGCTTCTTAAAGCCTTCCCAGTATGGGTAGTAACAAATCTATCAGTTAAAAATAGCTTACCATTAAAAAATAACCTATTTGATATACTAATAATAGACGAAGCATCACAATGCGACATACCATCAGCATTACCGTTACTATACCGCGCAAAAAAAGTAGTGATAATAGGTGATCCAAATCAACTAAAACATATATCACTAATCAAAAAAACAAAGGATAAAAACCTAGCATCACAAAGTAACATATATGGATTATACAATGATTTCTCATACAACAATAACTCATGCTATAGTTGCGCAGAAAACATAATCATAAAAAAACATGATAAACCAATTCTACTGAACAGACATTACAGATGCCACTCTGATATAATAGAATTCTCAAATCAATACTTCTACGATAACCATCTAGAGATCCACACAAACCCTGAGAGCCTCATAAAAAACAACGAAATAAAACAGGGTATAAAATGGATAGATATACAAGGAGAGACAACACCTGCTAAAAGCCCATACAACGAAGAAGAGATTAAAAAAACGATAGAGGTACTATCAGAACTATCAAAAAACAACCACTCGGATATATCCTACGGTGTAGTAACACTATTCAGGGCGCAAATGGAGAAGATAACAGAGGAGATAAATAGACACGAAACACTCAAAAATATGAATATCACTGTTGGTACAGCTCACAAATTCCAAGGCGATGAAAAAGATATCATAATATTCTCATTGGCGTTATCTAAAGGGGTTAAAAAAACCACTCTAAACTGGGTTCATACCACTAGTCAACTACTAAACGTTGCTATAACCAGGGCTAAAACAAGTTTGATAATCATCGGTGATAAAAAAACATGTTACCAGGCAAAAGGATTACTACCGGAGCTAGTGAGATACACTAACCTTAAACAATACAGTAATAAAAAAACCTCTGCCTCGCAATCTCAGATAAAAGAGGAAATCTACAAAAGATGCATAGAACAAGGTTGCATGTTAAAAACCAACCATCCTATTAAGATATACTATAACAATATGGTGAAATACCTCACCTTAGACTTTATATTACCCAGAAACAACAAAAGATATTATATAAGTATAGAAGAGTCTGGTAGCATGGATGATTATAAAGAGAATGAGAGGAGACTAAAACATAGGTTATTAAGAGAAAACGGTTGGAGTATAAGAGAATACAACGTGGATGATCCCTCGCAGATAGAGGATATAGTAAATGAAATAGAGAGATACTGCTAAAAGTACAAAAACTTATAAGGAGTAAACTGCCCTTTCTAACACATAACCCATCCTACGACTTCTTTTAAGAAGAATATAAAAATACCTTTTATGATAACCCTAAAGGGTGTTCAGTCTAATGCCAGCTATTGAAGTCAAAAACCTTGTAAAAAGATACGGTTCATACGAGGCTGTTAAAGGAGTATCATTCACCGTTAACAAAGGCGAAATATTTGGTTTGATAGGACCTAATGGTGCTGGTAAAACAACCATACTACGAATGTTAGCAACACTACTAACCATAACCTCAGGTTCTGTAAAGATAGGCGAATACGACCTGAAGAAACAACCAGAGGAGATAAGAAAGAGGATAAGCTATCTACCAGAGGACGCAGGAGCATACAAAAACCTAACAGGACGAGCATACCTCAAGTTCATATCTGATTTCTTCAACCCAGATCAGAGCAGAGAGATGATAAAAAAAGGCATAGAGATAGCAAACCTAGGAGAGAGAATAGACGATCGCATAGATACGTATAGCAAGGGTATGACAAGACGCTTGTTGATAGCACGTGCATTAATGATAAAACCAGAGTTAGCAATACTAGATGAGCCTACATCAGGTCTAGACGTTCTAAACGCGCAAGAGATAAGACGCATAATAAAAAATACTACAAAACAGGGTACAACTGCTCTGGTTTCTTCACATAACATGTTAGAAGTGGAATACCTATGTGATCGTATAGCATTAATCAACGGTGGTTTAATAGTCGAAGAAGGAAAACCTAAGGATTTAAAAGAGAAATACAACGCGTCTAACATAGAAGAAGTATTCATGAGGGTGGTTAAATGAGCTCATTTGGTAATATATTCAAAAAAGAGTTACGAGAACTTCTCACAGCAGCGACGTTCATACCTATAATACTAATGGCTCTCATGTTTGGTTTGATAGGTAACACTGTTAACATAGAAGAGGAGATATCACATCCACCTGTGATAGGTCTAATAAACAATGATGATAACACTACATTTTCCCATATAGCCTCATCAGTCCTATATAAAAACGCTAAGGTAGTATTCAGCTCAACCAGAATAGAAGAGAAAGAAACAGGGTTGAAAAATGTTAAAGAAAAAGATGGTGTAGCATTAATCATAATACCAGAAAACTTTAATATTACTATAACTAACGGTGAACCAGGTGAAATCACAATCTACTGGATTATGAAAGGAGCAGGAGCCATGGATACTATATCCTCAAGTGTTGTAGAATCTCTAATATCAGAGATCAACCTTAACATCTCCCGCGAACTCATACAGAGAAACACTACCGTCAACGCGACCTTCGCTCTAACACCAACAATGAAGAATGAAACAACATACTTCAAAGATAGAGAGATACCAGGTTTATCACCCAACACTATAACAGCTATATTATCATCACAATCATTTCTCATACCTATCATAATGATGATGATCATAATAATGGCTGGTAGCCTAGTGATATCATCAATGGGCATGGAAAAAGAAAATAAAACACTGGAGACACTATTAACCCTACCAGTGAACCGTCTCAGCATAGTAGCAGGCAAGATATCAGCAGCAGCACTTATAGGTTTATTCACCGCCATAATATACATGATAGGTATGGGCTACTACATGCAGTCATTCAACGTTTCAGATACTATAAACATATCAAACTATGATTTTGTATTATCAAATATCGATTACATATTAATAGGTGTATCACTATTCGTCACTATGACCGGTGCTTTATCACTATGTATGCTGCTAGGATCATTCGCTAAAAACTATAAAAGCGCTCAGACGTTAACATTCCCGATAACAATACTAGCTTTGATACCCATGTTCATAACCATGTTCAAGGATTTTGATACATTACCATTAGCTTTAAAAGCTCTAGTGTTTGCTATACCCTTCTCTCATCCAATGATGGCGCCTAGAGCGTTAATGTTCAATGATCATACACTGGTTATATCTGGTATAGTATATGTATCATTATTCGCGATTGTTACAATAAGTATAGTTGTGTGGCTATTCAAAACAGATATACTAATAACAGGCGCAACAAAGAGACCTAGAGTGCTTGGATTAAAGGGTTTACGAAACCTCAAATAAAAAACTTTTTTTTCTGTATGGTTTATGATTCCACTAGCGGTAAATGATTAATCCACTACATGAATAAGAAACATAAAGAACACAGCCATAGAGACGGACGTGGCGGGATTCGAACCCGCGACCACCGACTTAGAAGGCCGGTGCCCTATCCAGGCTAGGCCACACGCCCAATCGGCCCCTTTCTTTTTCATGAGTGAAGGGAACGCTGAGGGAGAGATTTGAACTCTCGCCCCCCAGATGGAGGACCGGCTCTCAAGGCCGGCGCAGTAGGCCGGACTTTGCTACCTCAGCATTAATGCATTGTCACTTCATCTTAATTTTTATTGTATCTGGGATTAACAAAAAGGGTTAATGCATTCAAAGGATAAAAAATATAAGGTTTCAATAAAAAATTAGAAATAACAGATATACTAAAAAATGACACGGTTTTTTATGATTTTAAAACGATCTCTATATGTACACCATCAGGTACCTGTATACGCATCAGTTGACGAAGAGCCCTATCACTAGCATCAATATCTATAAGTCTTTTATGAACCCTCATCTCCCAGTGATCAACAGTCTCAGTCCCTTCACCATCAGGTGATTTACGACATGCAACCCTTAGATGCTTAGTAGGTAAAGGTACAGGCCCTCTTAACGCTACACCTGTCCTCTCCGCTATTGATTTTATCTGCATGCATACCTCATCTAGCTTTTTCGCTTCAGTACTTGTGAGTGATATCCGAGCTTTCTGACCAGCCATAGATTAAGGGACAACTCCATTGGTTTTATATTATTTATCCTGATTGTTACTTCAAAGTTTCAGTATCTCTAAATCGAACTAAATAAAATTTTTAGAGAAGAAGGCTTTATTTAGCCTCTTCTACCTCCAAACATACACCTGCAGCTACAGTCTGACCCATATCACGTATAGCGAATCGACCCAGCTGAGGTATCTTCTTTGAAGGTTCTATAACCATCGGTCTTGTCGGTACGACCTTAACAACTGCAGCGTCACCGGTTTTAATGAACTCAGGGTTCTCTTCTTTGACCTGACCTGTTTTAGGATCAAGCTTCTTTAATATAGCCTCTATACGACATGCCACCTGCGCTGTATAACAGTGGAATACCGGCGTGTAACCCTTAGTTATAACTGATGGATGATTCAAAACCATAATCTGAGCTGTGAAGGATTTAGCCACTGTTGGCGGATTATCAGTAGGTCCTGCTACGTCACCACGGCGTATATCATTTTTAGCTATACCACGTACGTTAGCACCAACGTTATCACCTGGCATAGCCTGCGGGATCTGTTCATGATGCATCTCAATGGTTTTAACCTCACCAACGACACCACCTGGTTTCATACTAGGTTTGAATATGATCTGCTGACCTGGTTTCATTACACCGCATTCTATCTTCCCTACAGGGACTGTACCTACTCCTTTAATCGAGTATACATCCTGGATAGGCCATCTTAACGGTAGGTTAACTGGTTTCTCAGGTACTGTGAACTTATCGATAGCTTGTAGTATAGTATCACCCTTCCACCAGCTTAGATTCTTTTTATCTTTTATATTATCGCCTTCAAAAGCTGATACAGGTACATATTGTAGTTGTTCATCCTTGTATCCTACGCTCTTTGCTAATTTATCAACCTCTGCTTTAACCTCTTCATATCGTTTCTGATTGTATGGCGGAGTGGTCGCATCCATCTGGTTTATAGCCACTATCATCTGTTTAACACCAAGGGTTCTAGCCAGGAACATATGCTCCTTAGTCTGAGCCATCACACCATGCTGAGCAGCTACCACTAGTATAGCAGCATCAGCCTGGGATGTACCTGTGATCATGTTTTTAACAAAATCACGGTGACCTGGAGCGTCAATGATGGTTATATAATATTTATCAGTATCAAATCTCTTATGAGCTACATCAATAGTTACTCCTCGTTCTCTTTCTTCTTTTAGCTGATCAAATATCCATGCTAATGCGAAACTCTCCTTACCTTTAGCCCTAGCCTCCTCTCGGAATTTCTCAACCATATGAGCTGGGAACTGCCCTGTGTCTAATAGTATTCTCCCAACTAAGGTGGATTTCCCATGATCAACATGACCAATAATTACTACATTCAAATGTGGTTTCTCAGGCATAATCTTTTTCCTCCATTTTTCATTCTAACGCATTACAATGTAGGTATTTATGTTTTTTCCTATCCCTCTTTTCTTTTTTTATTTTGAGGGTTTGATAGCGTATACTCTTCATATTTATAAGGTTTACCGAAAAGGAAAACGCATTTGGAGTGTTCACCATATTTTTAGATATTTTTTATTATACTCTCAACTATCATCTTATATCTGGATGCTATACGCTCTGCGTTTTCTCTATCTTTTGATTCACTGTAAACCCTGAATATGGGTTCTGTACCAGATGGTCTCATAAGAACCCAGCCATCATCTAGATAGAGCTTAACACCATCTGTTTCATCTATCTTTTTAACCTCTTTCATAGTCTTCATCTGTTCAACCAATCTCTGCATAACCATTGTTTTTTTCTCATGAGGACATGTCATCTTAGTCTTATACGTCTCGTATCTAGGCAGGTTTTTTATTAACTCTGATAAAGTTTTTTTCTCAGAAGATAGTATCTCCAGCATCATTGCTATACTCATAGCTGAGTCTCGACAGTACTGGAAACGCGGGAATATCAAACCACCATTCTCTTCACCACCGAATATAGCCTTGTTTTTTATCATCTCTCTAGCTACGATCGGTGACCCCACTTTGGTGTATAACACCGTACCCCCATATTGTTTTACAGCATCCTCAAAGCATGTTGATGTGGTTACAGGTGTAACTGATAACCCACCCTTATTCTTCCTAGTTAGATACTGTCCTGCTAATGCTAAAGTCTTATCACCCCAGATATACTCTCCATTTTCGTCTATGAACACGGCACGGTCAGCGTCACCATCCTGCGCTACACCAAAGTCTATATCTCTATCTTCTTTAACAGTCCTCATCAGCTCTGATAGATTCTCTGGTATAGGCTCTGAGTTGTGGCCAGGGAATAAACCATCAGGCTCACAGTATAACTCTATCACTTTACATCCTAGTTTCTTTAGCAGTATCGGTGCGACTAAGCTTCCTGCACCGTTACCGCAATCTAACACGACTTTGAATCCTTGTTTTTTAATCAGATTAGTATCAACTGTTGATAGTATGCCTTTGATGTATAGTTTGATGGCGCCATCCCAGTGTAACAACTTACCTGTCTCGTTCCATTTAGACAGCGAGAAAGCTCTAGAGAAGTATATCTCTTCTATAGCATCCTCTACATCCTTTGAGAATTCTGTACCATCAGATGCTACACCTTTTATACCGTTGAATTGTGGTGGATTATGTGACGCTGTTATAACAACACCTGAATCATATCTTCTTTCTCGTACAGTATATTGGAGTGTAGGTGTTGGTACCAATCCTATATCAACAACATCGCAACCTGTTGACAGTAAACCTGAGGTTACAGCTGATTTGAGCATATCCTTTGATAACCGCGCGTCAGTACCAATTGCCACCTTAGGTCTACTTTTATCGGTCTTCTTTTTTAGATATGTACCCCATGCTTGGCTTATACCCAAGGCTAGATCACATGTCATATCCTCATTGACTACACCTCTGATACCGTTAGTCCCAAATAACCTACTCATATCTTTCTTTCACCTATCCTTCGCCTACTAGATTTGGATATTTTCTTTATTGATAGGTATTGTAAATGTATGGTATAAAATCTATGTTTTTTTATTCGCCTATAACATTCCCTATCTGCTTGTCAGGGTAGCAGCTAGGTATAGGTTGTGTCCAATACACTGCATTATTAAGTATCATATTATTTCTAATGTGTTCGTTATCACCGACAATTACATTCTCCATATCGGCTTTATCCTCTATAACACAGTCCTCACCTATGATACATTGTTTTATTTTAACCCCTCTACCGATATGCACATTATTGAATATGATTGAATCAGTAACGTTTGAATCCTCTTCTACTATGACATGGTCACCTAAGCAAGAGTCTTCTACTTCTCCTAGTATACTACAATTTTCACCGTTTACTATTGATAGTTTTCTTCTCTTCATTAGTAACTTATGTACATCATGGTAACTCTGTATACGTCCTACATCTATCCAGTAGCCTTTAAACCTGTAACCGTAGAATCTACCTGTATCACTTATTATTCTAGGGAATATCTCTTTTTCCATTGATACTAGTCTACCTCGTGGTATATAGTCAAGCACCTCTGGCTCAAGGAGGTACACACCCGCGTTTATAAGGTTTGAAGGCGCATCTTCAGGTCTGGGTTTCTCTACGAAATGCCTGATCTTACCATCACGTAGTATATCTACAACACCAAACTCTGATACGTTCTTAACAGGCCATAACGATATTGTTGATACAGCCTTCTTTTTTTTATGATATTTAATCATACAAGAGAGATCTATGGAGGAGATTATATCAGCGTTTAGTACAAAGAAACGACCTGTTATATGCTCCTCAGCGTATTTTGTAGCGCCACCAGTACCTAACGGTTCGGGTTCATCATTAACAATGATCTCTCTACCATAATCATTGGTTTTAAAGTAATCCTCTATCTGATCCTTTCTATAGTTAACAGCTAGTATAACGGTTTCTATCTCACTCGGTAATTTCTCCATTATATATGATATCATAGGTCTATTAAGAACAGGCAGAAGTGATTTAGCACGGGTATAAGTTAATGGTTTAAGTCTTGTACCAAATCCACCAGCAAGTATTATTGCTTCCATGAATAAAATCACCATAAAGGATATAATACAACCTATTTAAAACACTATATATTTAGTTTGAGATTCCAAGTACTTAAGTACTGAAAGATTTAAAAACTTAAAGGAATTCACATGTCTAATATTCATACGGGCTCGTGGTCTAGTTGGTTATGACGTCGCCTTGACACGGCGGAGGTCTTGAGTTCAAATCTCAACGAGCCCATAAGATGCACTCTAAAAAATAAGAAATAAAGATAAAAAAAAGTTAAGGAAGATACGTGTTGAAGAAATTATCCCTCATCGATTGATAATATCTTAACAGTCCATGCTATCTTTTTACCTGCAAGAGGATGATTAAGATCCAGTATTATCGTCTCTTCTTTTATCGCGGTAACTGTACCATAGAAGACTTTACCTGATGGTGCATCTATTCTTATCTTTGAACCTACAGTAACCTTAGCCTCTATTTTAAACACATTTTTTGGTACCTCTATGACAAGCTCTGCTAGATGCGGACCAAACATCTCATCAGGTTCAATTGTAATAGTCTTTGTATCCCCCTCCTTCATATCCTTCAATTTATTCTCGATAGGCAAGAAGAATTTGCCTTCACCCACTGTGAATTCCAATGGATCATCTTCCTTATTCTGGAAGCAAACAGATCCATCCTCTAATTTGGCTTCACATATGATTTTAACTTTACTACCATTTTTGACTATTTTCATATACTCTCAGTCCATTCATTTTTTTAACCTTATCATATGAAAAAAACAATTCCCCATCCCATCTAAAGAGAGGAGTAACATCTCTTTCATATCAGCAAGGTTATAACAGACACTTATCAATTAATCCTATTTAAATAATTGTATTTATCCTAAGCAGAAGATGACGAAAGCTTATCTAATATTATCTAACCTAACAGATCAAAGATAGATGATATACAACATCCAGAGTGATAAGAAAAACAGTAAATTACTAAAACAAAGAGATATTACGTCTGGATAAAAGGGCTAGTGGTCTAGTGGTTATGACGTCGCGCTTACAACGCGGAGTTTGCCGGTTCAATTCCGGTCTAGCCCATTACTTATCATTCTGTTAGAAAAAAGTATCTATTCTATCGTTGGTGTATACTTCTTTACAAGATTCGAGAAGGATATATGTGCTCACACGTAGTATTTTTATTTTTGATACTGCCCTTTCCATTTGTTTCAAGTATCTTATCCAAGGTTTCGAAATTAAATCTTGTTTCTGAGCATCCATTCTTAATCAAAGGAATTCCCTGGGCAGGGATACCGTGTTGTTCAAGGATGGTGGAAGCTAATTTCAACTCGTCAGTGCATGCGACACCAACAACCCCGTCGTACGTATTTTTTTGAAAAATCTTCCGGACACAAGAAGCACCAGGAATAACATAAATATCATATCCTCGTTGCTGTGCAAGACGTGTTGCTTGATGAACCTGACAGTCTTCTGAGCAATGTTGACAGCAATATGACGAGGTCGCTCCATCAAAAAGTGCTTTACAACGAGAATCCATATACCTTCTGCAGCAATGCGGGAGAAACAACGCACGTTTATGAGTCTGAAGAAATCGCTCTTTTGACACACTGTTTTTTATTCCAACATGGATTAAATCTTCAATGATAGTTATGGAATCATTGATAGGAAGACCAGTATTTTTTTCAATATTGAATTTTTGTACAAGTGTATGAGCGATGTGTGCCATCTTTTCATTGATTTTTTCTTTTTCAGAAAACGACGCAATGTCTCTGAATAAGGCTTGCGATATTTTTGAGAGATCGAAGGTAAATCGATAGGACATAAAAATATCTCCATTCTACTTGTTATGCATATAGTGTAGGTATACCTTTATTTAAAAGTTTCTATAAAAAATTATTAAAAAAATAAAGATTGTTGAATAGACAAACATTGATTGTATAAGATTGAGACAAATAAAAAAAACAATACCACTGTAGTCTAGTTTGTATGTGTTTTTTTTGTTCATCAACTCATGAAAAAAGTACCTACTCTTTATCCCTAATCTTTGTCCCATTACCTCTACAAACATCCATGATAAAAAAAACTTTAAGGGGCAAGTATATTACTCTTATGAGGAGAGATATCATGAAAAATAGGTATATTATAATTGGAATATGTTCAGTACTTCTCATTGCTTGCTTAAGTGGATGTACACAACCATCAAACACTGAAAATAAGAAAAACAATGCAGAATCAGATAACAACGACGAAGAAAAAGACACAAACCTCTATCAATGGTCTCAGATGAACGAAGGACCGTACAAAGATAAGATTTCGTTTGCGACAAGTACGGATCTCCTCAATTGGACGGATTCGCAACGAATACTTGCAGAACATGCTTCTGTCCCTGGCGCAGTTTACAAAAACGGTGTTATCTACGTCTACTTCGTGGATGTCTCTGAGGATGGAAAACCAGAGCAGATAGGTCTCATCTGTTCAGAGGATAACGGTCAAACCTGGTCACCAAAAGAGTACGTATCCTTTGAGGGTATTGGCGAGAAAGTCCCTGTCGATCCTGCACCACTCCTACTTGACGACGGCCGCATACGACTCTACTATTTTGATATCAACGAAGGACGGTCGTCTCATAAACCACCTGAAACAAATAAGATTTATTCTGCTCTCTCTACTGATGGACGACATTTTATCCAAGAAGAGGGAATACGCTTTGAGAAAGAAGGAATATTTGATCCTGATGTCGTCTGTGTTGATAACACGTGGTATCTTTATGTGGGCGATATCATGAACAATCAGATACTTTCTGCGGTTTCAACAGACGGACTTACATTCACAGAGAAAGGACCGGCATATCATGGTGGGACAGTCCCTGACGTTTTCTATCACAACGGAACCTTTTATCTCTATACGATCGGTATTGATATCTCAACATCGCAAGATGGCTTGTGGTTCACAAAAACATCATCAAGATTCCAATCGCACGTAGGGACGGTTACCGCAGATGCTTCGGTTATCCAACTCAACGATGGTACGTATCTGATGATGTACAAAACTAGGTAAAAAACTTTATACTGACTGTTCAGAGCAAGAACACACCATAGCTAATGTTGTGTTGAGTTTATGGTCAATTTGATCGACACGCTCAAAGGCAGCATTATGAGAAAATACGGTTGGACATTGTGCGAGTAACCCAGCAGAATCTCTATTTCAACTAACTACAAAAACAGGTTTAAATTGATGCATCTCCAGATATGAAACTGGTAATTCCAATAGCCCATTTAATCTAAATTTTATATATTTATCTTGCTTCATTTGCTGTCTGTTGCTGAGAAAGCATTACATCTAATCGGTTGATTTTTAATATTCTACTAAGCATAGGAAATCGTTGTTGAAATACCTTAAAAAAGGTGCTAAAGTAATTGTAAGAGTTTTTATAACGGAGTGAATCTATGAGTTTTAATGCCGCATCATCATCACTATTTCCCGATTTTGGAATTTTACTTTTCTCTATCAAATTATCCTCTTTGAGGAAGTATCTTGAGTCGTTTGTCAATCCGAAATATTTTTTTACTGAGGATATTGTTACTACCGTATTTCCACCTAGCTGAGATTGATCAGGATTTGCTATCACCAAACACCATATCTTATTTTGTAGATCTGGTGTAATACCGTTTATTTCTATTGTTCTTTTGTTATCCCCATAGAAACTGTACGTATGGGCGATTTGTTTTCCATTTGGATCATAGACGTATGCTTTATAACCATAATGCAACGAGGTGGTATCAAGATCGATGGTAACAGTTGTTGTCCCGTTTTCTACAAGGAAATACATGTTTGTTTCAGGATAAGCTACAAAATCTGCTTGTGGGCATTGTGCTTTAACCAGAGAAATCGGAGCATTTGTTTTTTGTATGCTGTAGAAAGTTCCACCATTGAATTTTATCATATAGTCCCCAGTATATGACGCAGTGAATACTATAGTGCAAATAGTAGTTTTAAATTCATGTCCTTTGGCTATCGTCTGATAGCTGGTATCTTGAACTTCCCATGAAAAACCATCGAGTATCTCTTTTGTATCTGGTGAAAAATAGACGAATACTTCCAGTTGAACGTTTTGCCCTTGTTGCGCATAAATAATGAAATCATGTTGAATGATAAATCTATTTTTTGATAGATGTATAATCTGACCTGAAGGAGAATCCATCGGTGTTAATGATGGTGGGAAAGTAACGTATGCTGGTTTTGGATAAAATACTGCTTTTGGTCCAGGAATAAAGTTTGTTATGTATTCTGGGTCTTTAAACCATTTTATGATTTCTTCATTTGCTTTTTTCATCCCTTCGTAATAGCGACTTATTTCCTCTTCGAACTCTTGTTGGCTTTGAATGTTTACAACCTCATTTGTTTGTGGACCTGTCCAACGTGTTAAGTAGTTAGGGTACATACCACGTTTTAGGAAACGTGCATGATCATATATCCAGTATCCATCAGCGTATCTCATAAGACTATAACAATGCGGCCCCCAGTTTCCTGAGAAATACCAATAGTTCACCATTCCTCCGAGGTATTTACCGTAGAATGGATTTGAATCAGAAAACCATGTGGGATACACATTTGTTAGATTATATGCTCCTTGTGGTAATTTGCTGCTGCGAAGCGTAGCAGGAATTGCATTAGAACCATCAGATGAATAGGATTCTGTTGCGAAAAGTATCATAGGGTGATCAGGTGTGCTTAATCCTCCGTATATCTCCTGAAGGTATAATCTCCTGGTTGAGCTTGAATCTGTGGGTAATGACGGTGATGGATAACACCCAAGATGGATGTTTGGGTTTATTGCATGTATTGCTTCTCGCATCTGTTCTGCGTAGGTTCGTATTCGCTGTGCAAGAAAAGTGTAGTAGTCGCCAGTGTATGTGCCGTCTGCATAGATTATGTATCCTTTATCTAGGAGCCACTGGAATCGTTCTTTAAGAGGGAGATTAGGGTTGGTTAATCCTTTCCAACTGCAAAAATCAGCAAATGTTTGATCTTCAAAACCCCATCGATAATCCATATATCTTGTTATCTCTTGTGGGTAAGCATTACTAGGGTAATACATTTCAAAATCGTAAAATAGGCAATCAAGTTTGTATTTTTCTGGGTATTTCACAGATAATTGTGCTAGATCGATGCTTGCTTGAGTGAAACGTTTCCAAAAACCTGGACTGAATGGACTGATATATGGTGTTGCAATTAGCCCTGATGATGTTGCAAGATAATATTCATCTGGTTTTAACGCTGTTGATTTTGGATAATACATGTATAAACCTTGGGCGAACCAAAAGTTTTTGTCATGCGCCATTTTTTGGAATGTTTTTACATCATCAGGAAGCCTGTCGGGGAGATTTGAATAATCTTTATAGATTTGATATGAACCATGGCAGATAAATCCATTTACACCTGCTCGTTGCATGATATCATCAATATTTTCTGATGTGAAAAAGTATCCATTATACTCATCATAAGTTGAATAAATGATTCGTAATTTTTGTGTATCAAGTGTTTGTAATTGTTGCTGGATAACCGCTTGTGTTGACGCTATATACAAATCTCCTTGACAATCTACTGCATGTACTTTTACAGTGTAATTTCCTGGTTTGTCGTAGGAATGCGACACGATTTGTCCTTTTCCTGTTGAACCATCACCGAAATCCCAATGCCAAGTTAGATCTATCTTCTCTTCAACCGTTCTGCTCAATATACTTCCAGTAAATGTGATAGTGGCGCCTACTATACCTTGATAGGGACCTCCAGCATTTATGATTATTTGTTGTTGCGGCATGATTGTTTTGTCAGCGATGAGGAAATAACTCTTGTTATCAGTTAAACCAATATATGGCGCTAGGGTTGATCCAAAGCGGATATACGCCTCGTTGATCCCAGAGGTTTCTGGGTTCTTGCGGAGTTCTATCTTCCATATTCTATTTTGGCTATATGGAGGGATATCAGATGGTTCAATATCAAAAGTGAAGGAAAAAGTCGCTTTTCCTTTTACCAGTTTACCGAAGCTTTCATACCCTATTCCCTGCTCATTTGGTCTTATAATTTCAGCGATCATACCAGAGGTTACACCATAATGTTTCACTTCAATCTGAAATCCTTTTGCGTTGCTTTCATCAACCCAAAAATAAAAGCTACTAGGTGTACCAAGAAGTCTCACTGAGTAATGCTCACTGATGTCACCACTTTCATATGGCTTATAGATCATAATTGGAGTGTTTGTTTGTGTTACTTGGAGGACTCCTTTGATAGGATTGACAAGAAGTAGATAATCACCTGACGGTAGATTTTCATCTAGATGGATATGGTGAATGGTGGTACCAGCAAACGTGCCCTCTTTTATTTTTTGATGCGAGTTTGACCATATCTCATAGGAAACACCATCGTTTAACTCAAAAGATGAATATTGAGAGATAGCACTTTTAAGATAGATATCGACGGGTTTATCGTTTTGTTTATATATTATGAAGTTATGCTGCTCTCTGAAGTTACACGAGGATAAAACAAGTGGTTTGTTTTCAGATGTGGCTAAGGGATAAAGATTTTCCAGTGGTAAACCACTTGGTTTTGGTGTTTGATAGAAAGTTGGTTTTTTGTCAAATGGTGGGAAGACTGGTATGTAATTTGGATTGAGTAGATATTCTCTGAGATGATAATGCGCTAGATCTAACTGGTTGTAGTACGCCTGGATTTCCTGTTTAAATCGGTTTTCATCAGGGCAAAGGTGGACCACACCACCTGTTTCAGGGTCAGGGTCAAAACAAGGGATAAGATAGTAATTGTTGTTTGCTTGCAGGTTGGTGAATTTATCAAGGAAACATCGGCTGGTGAATATCCAGTAACCATTTGTTGTCTTGGAGAGATGATAAAGATGATACCCGAAACGTCCTGAGAAGAATTTTTGTTGAGTGATACTCCGACCACTAATGTAATAAGCGTAGATCGGTGTTGGTATTGATTGTGGTTTAGATTGGGAGCTTGAAGGATAAATCTCTGTGAGATTGTAATAACCCTCAGGTAGTAGATAATTCTCAAGTGGCTTGTCTCCAGGGCCTTTTGGCAAACGTTCATTTGAACCCCAGTCGTAAGCCTCTGTTCCCCAAATAATAGTAGGTTTATAGCGATTGCTCCATGCACTGTATATCTCAGGGAGATACCAGTAATGCCGGGCTTTTTCACCTTGTGGCGACGGATAGGCACCAATTAGGAAATCAGGGTTGATTTTTTCGACTTCTTTTTTCATTTCTTCAGCGTAGCTTTTTATGAGTTTACTGAGAAAGATGTAGTATTCACCACGTGGAGGGTTTTGACCATCATCTGTGATGTAACCATTTGTTATCAGCCATTGGTACCGCTCTGTCAATTTAACGTTTGGTGGTTGTTGCCAGTTAAGATGCTCAATGAAAAACCTAGAGAATGTTTGATTTTCAAATCCCCAATCCCAGCTCCAACTATTATGATACTTCCCAAAGGTATCGTAATCATCATACACCTCAAAATCAAACCAGACACCATCGATTCGATATCTGTCAGGGTAGAGTATAGGTAACGCTGCTAACTTTTTCACTATATCTGTAATATGCTTCCAGTAAGCTTCACAGAATGGACTTACCCGGTTACCTCTTGCACCACTAGCAAAATAGACAGGGTACGCACCTGGTATAACTGAGCCTGTACATACCTCATCTCCGCATGTGTTATACCCAAAAAAGATACTCTGGAAAAACATGATATTTTTTTCTTTTGCCTCTCGAGCATAATCTTTAACACGTTGTGAGAGATCATCTGGAGTAGCATACACCTTGTTGTTATCCAAACCTGTTCTTATGAGCGTGTTGATACCATGGCTTATTAGCTCGTCAACTTGTTCAGAAGTCATCTTGTAGAAGGAGGCGGAGCCTTCTTATGTGAATACTGCTTTTATTCGACCACCTGAAAAAGGATTGTTGGGGTCTGTATCCAGTAAATATTCCTCTGAATCATATAAACCATCTCTATCCATATCGCCCTTGCCATCTCGATCTGTATCCCCAAAGTGTATTATCTCCCATTCATCATTTATTTCATCATTATCTGCGTCTTTGGTGTCATCATGAAAACTCTTTAATTTTTCAGATTCTGATTTTGTGTCTTTAACCGTGCTTATAAATGATAAAAGTGTATATATTTTATTCAGGGGTGATTCTTTGATGTTAACATCAACGTTTTTTGATTTTTGTGACGCTAACCACGTGTTGGATACCTGATTTGATGATATTTCGGTATAAAGATTATTTCCATTGATTATGAAAGATGATAAGAGTATCGTAATGAGCAATAGCCCAGATATGAATATAATTGGTATTTTTTTCATATATGCTCCTAAATATTTTAAATATAAATATTTAATTATATTTAATTTATTATTTTAAATACTTTTTCCTTGTTATTATAATGTTTCTATATCACCTTCTCAATTTCTAAAAAATTTTTTATGATAATATATCAATACAAGAGACCTCCGACTCTTGTATACACTCCATCTCCCATAACACATCCATCAACACGCCCGCCTACAATCACTATTCTCTGATTACTATCTATATATAATTATTCATAAATAATAACAATTTGACAAAATTTCAACACATTGACTAAGTAATACTAAAAAACGCACAAAAAAAAGAATCGCTATATCCCATCATCATTCATATCTGATCAAAAATAGAAAAATTGAAATGAGAGAGGCATATTCAAAGACGTTAATCAAAAAAAACTGGAGGAAAAAAACAAATGAAGAACCATGATTGGCCAAAAGAGCCTATAAAAATAAATGATGCTGATTTTGATATCATAACCAAGAGATACCCTACAATAGTAGTTGACTGCTGGGCGCCATGGTGCGGACCTTGTCGTATGATGGGACCAGTTATAGACGAGTTAGCAAAGGAGATGCAAGGTAAAATAGCATTCGGTAAATTAAATGTAGATGAAAACCAAGAGACATCTATGAAATATGATATCATGAGCATACCGACATTATTAATATTCAAAAACGGTAAACTTGTTGATAGAATTGTAGGAGCCATGCCAAAAGACACATTAAAACAGCATCTAAGTAAGATATAAATAAAAAATAGTGAAAATCATATACAAGTGATAAAAAAAGTGACTAAAAAAATACTTATACCTTTAATAATAGGCGTACTATTCATACTAGTACTACTAGTTGGGGTATTTACTTTTAACCCTAATCAGAATAACAGTGAGAAAAACACCGGCCATGATTTCACATTTATTGATTGTAACGGTAACAGAGGTCATCTTAAGGATTACAGAGGTAAAGTAGTTATACTAGATATGTGGGCTACCTGGTGTACACCATGTCAATACCAGATGTTAGAATTACGCAAAATATACGAGAATTACAGCAGAGAAGACTTAGAAATACTATCCATCGATATAGATCCAAATGAAGACCTAGATACAATAAAAAAATTCATAGAGTTATACAATAGCTATGGTTATGATCTACCATGGGTATTCGGCAAGGATGACACTGGTGATATATGGAGAAAATACAAGGTAGGAACAGGCGGTATACCAGCGTTATGCATCTTCGATAGAAATGGCGAGATGGTATTCACGAATGAGGGATTATCTGTATACTCTGATACCCCCCAGGGTTTCCCCAGTAATATTAAAAAACTAGCACCTATCCTAGATAAACTCATATAACAATAAAGATTTAGGAAAAATATATCAGGTAAAATTATTTACACAGATAAGGGCATAAAACATATATCTAACATGGTGACAGGAGAATGATAAGAGGCATTAAAAATAAAATCATCAGTAAAATCATCCTGTTTTTACTTGCAGGTATATCTATAACATTTAGTATCACTGCTGAAGCTGCAATAACAAGCGATATCAGCATTCACCCTGAGATACCATCTGCTGGATCAGATGTAACGTTCTATGCCAATATCTCTAGTGACATAGCTATAGATGACGTAAGGTTAATTGTTAGGGAATGCAAAGAGGCTATATGTTTCTCAGATATCTTCAATGAATCTATGGAATTGCTGGAGCCTAATCATTATTATAGAATGATAACATTAAAACACAGTGACGCTACCTATATAGAATACCAGGTGAAGGTTAAAACTGAGGATGGATGGTCATATATACCAGATCGTAACAAATATGTTAAAGTAACGCTATCCTCTCAACCAGAGCCTGATAATGGTAGCAATCAAGATAATAATAAGAATCAAGATGGTAAAAACAAGACTATAGGTTTTGAGCTGACACTATCCATGTTAGCGTTAATAATTATAGTTTTAATAAATAATAGAAGAAGATAAAGATGAATAATCAGTTTAAAAGATTGATATCGCAGATTATATTTCTAGTATCATCCAACCTGGGCGCTTTAGGTTTAAAGACCGGGTTCTGTTATCCTTTTTTTTACTGTCAAGCCTGCCCTTCAGCAACATCAGCATGCCCTATAAGAGTGATAGAGCAAGGTGTATACAAGCATAGTGTATCATTAAAACTATTACTCTACCCTCTTACAATAATAGGTTTTGTTGCTACTGTTACAGGTAGAGCAGTATGCGGATGGGCATGCCCTATAGGGCTATTACAGAGAGCCACAGGGAGATACGCACGAAGAGTAAAAATATCAAAACATATAGGGAGGATGAAAGACTATCTCAAAAGAATTGATTCATATATGAGATATATTAAATACGTTTTACTGTTAGTATTAGTACTCCTTACATCATATCTGATTGGTTTCATCTTCACTGATATATGCCCAGTAGGTTTCTTAGTTGGTACTATACCTACACTATTGTTATATCCTGGTTTGTTCATACCCGCGTTCTACTTCTGGGTCGCATTGATAATATTTGGGTTATTTGTTATACTTATTTTTATTGTGGAGCGAGGATGGTGCCGGTACTTCTGTCCTGTAGGCGCTATTCTATCTCCGTTTAATAAGATAAGCATGTTGCATGTAGTTGTGGATAAGAAGGAGGAGTGCATACATTGTAACGCATGTGTTAACATATGCCCTATGGGTATAGATGTTTATAATATGTATAGGGATCCTGAATGTATACTATGTGGAAAATGCATTGATGTATGCCCTAAGCATATAATAAAATACGAGAGGGGAATAGATAAAAAATCACATGGTGGAGAGCAGAGATATGGATGGTAAAAATCATGATTCAAATAGAAAATTGATTACTGCTGATCTCAGGTTAATTCAATATGTAGTGTTACTTATTACTTTATTAATTTTTACTTTTTTAGTGGTTAACACAGGGATATATGATCATGTTCAATCCTCTATAGTTGAGGTATTATGTCTTAGTTGTATTAAACTACAACCTTATACCAGCGCTGATTTCATATTTGATACCATGACAAACACTTCTCATCCTCAATTCGTACTGGAGAATCTTACATATGGTCCTGTTTTTTTGATGTATAGCCAGGATATATGCGAAGCGTGTGACAAAATGCAGCCTGTCATACAAGAACTCTTCAATGTATCTTATAGCAAGGAGGATAACTTCTACAGCAAGGTTAAGATAGATAATTTTAATTTAACATACATCTATATTAATATTGATCATACAACTTCTGAGAAGAAGTTATCACAGATGATATACGACAAGGATAACATCAGAGGTGTACCAATGTTCACCATTATAACACTTGGTAATGATCATGGTACTGTTAAACCATACTACACATCAGTCTACGGTACGCTTAATCTGCCAACATCAGAGAAGAGATCAGCGTTCATATATGAACTGTTAAAGCAAAGTATAAATATCTATTATCAGAACAAAGAAGGGTATCATCCACATTAAAGAATCTTACTCATCCGTATTTTTTATACTAGGAACGCAAGTACATCTATACTAGTAGTAGACGTCATCCCCTTGGCGTCATAGGCTTTAACCATTATTGTATGTCTCCTCACAAAATGCTTTATGTATCCTATCTTTCTGAATGTCCAGGTATAGGGTGCTGACGTATCAGTATATTTTAATGCATCATCAACATAGAATTCAACCTTGGTTATATTAGAATCCAACGATGAAGCATAAGCTGATACTGTGGTTCTACCTATTATAATAGTATTCCTCTTGAAAGGACTCATGCGTTTAGCTCTGCCCAGTATGTTGATACGTAGTTTCTTAGGATATTCAATACCTACAAGAGGTGGAAGGGTCCTGTTTTCTCCTTTGATAACATTAGTAGCTGCAGTAGCATCAGCATAATATGCCTTGAATTCTTTTGTATTAGATGGAGGGTTGGAATATCTCAATGATGATTCACTACTGAACAATACAGCTATCACTACGAGATTATCAGGATGGATATCAGTGTAACTCTTGGTTACACTATCATTGTAGGAGCTTTTAGCGTTAACAGTTATATTCTTATCGATGATGTATTCTTTTAGACTGTACTTGTATGGTAATCCATTATAATCGAACCATGGAGATATTTCATCCACCAAATGAACTTTTAAGCGACCGGTATACTTATAAGCCTCATCATTTTTTATAGTTACTGTTACCTTTAGTTTCTTAGTAGTATTATCCCAATTTGCATTGATATCTAGTATTATTTTAGGTGTAACCCTAGATGAAGCTTTGGATATAGCATTTTCCATCTCTGATTTTGATACATTACCACCATATAGGATGTTGTATCCGCCATCAATGAAAACCACAGGGAATCCTTCTATGTTGTAATCCTCTTTTAAACGTCTCTCTGCTATACTGCTTTGGTCATGTACAAGGCTGACATAGTAGAAACGGTATTTTCCTGATTTGTATATCTCGTCTAATATTTTTGATATAGCTGGGCAGTTAGTACACCATCCAGCAGTACCCTCCTCTACAAATACCGTATGCTGGTAGACAGGGGTTTCATTCTTTGTCTTGTTGATGCTTGTCTTGAAACTCCATATCCCGCTACTGTTTTCAGCCCCGTTTTCATCACGTGCGGTAACACTCCAGTAATAAGTAGTGTTGTATAGTAATACACCAGGGTTGTATGTAATGCCAGAATGATTTTTAGCTCGGATAGAAGGTGGATAATTAACATCAAAGTATACATCATATGTTAAGCTATCACCATCAGGGTCTACACCGCTCCATTTCAACCATGTATTTATCGATACATCTAATGTATTATCTGAAGGGCTAGGATTGGTGGGTTTATATGGTGCTCTGTTACCAATAGTCTTGAATTCTAATATAGGCGTACTAGAGGATAATCCTTTTTCATCCCAGGCGATAATCTGCCAGTAGTATGTGGTATCATAAGTGAGATGTTGAGGTTTATAGGTATTAGATGATTGATTACTGCTGACCTTGGCAGGTGGATGGTTTAAACCAAAATAAACATCGTATGTTATATTATCACCATCAGGGTCTTCACATACCCACCGAAGGGTTAAAGAGCGCGGTATACCCGTGGCGTTCTGAGATGGATAGTAATCACTAGGTGGTGAAGGTGGTTTGTTTGCTTCTTGTTCCTCTACTAATATAACATAAGCAAGATAAGATGATGAGATTAATATAACAACTACAATGATCACAGCGATGATCTTAAATAAGGACTTCATAGCATTAAATATTATAGTTTTATATATATTTAAATTTAGTGATAAGAAATATTAATGGTTTTTATGGAGAGAATAAGGGTTAAACTATATCCCAGCTGGTTTATATAAGAGGTATAAGAACCTATTCTGAAAATATAGTTAAATACATAAATAAGTGTATAGTATACCTTTAAATCTAAAGAAAAATTATGATACCGGTTGAAGATTAGCATGGATATACTACTATTGATGCCTC
>JAVYLV010000017.1:0-22484 GCA_038740425.1 Thermoplasmatota archaeon
AGGGGTTATAGAACCTGGAAAACAAGAGATTGAAGCTCCATCTGTTAGACCAGATGTAACTCCTAAAATTACTATCAAGAAGAGGATACCTGTAAAAAAGAAAAAAACCGTTATAAAAAAGAAGAAAACTCTCTCTAAAAAACCTAGAATTACTAAGAAAGGTAAAATCAAAAAGAAAAAAACTAAGAGGATGGTCAAATCTAAAAAACAAAAAAAGAAAAAAGCATCACCAGGTAAAACCAAAGTAACTAAGCATGCTAAAAGTAAACATGTTAAACGCAAACAATCAACAAGAAAACGTGCGATTCATAAAAGAAAAACCAAACCTAGTAAAAAGAAACCAAAGAAAAAATCAAGAAAAAAGAAGATTAAAAGATAATAGATACAAAGGCCACTAACACCCTATTTTTAACAACTTTTCTCATTTTTTATCGTCAACATCCTTGGATTTATTATCCTTGTTTTTACTAGGGCAATCAGGGTTTACACATAAATTCCATACTTTTTTACCTTTCATTTTAACCTGTATAACAGGTGAGTTACATTTATCACAAACCTTGCTGGTCATTGATAAACTACCATTTTGCGGTAGCGAGTAAGTATTACTACAACTAGGATAACCTGTACACCCAACAAAACGTTTGCCTTTTTTAGAGATTCGAACAAGCATATCCTTACCGCATCTTGGACATTTACCTACAGTATTCTGCTCTTTTACAGCATTATTTATATTATTCTTTATACTCTCCTTATTAACCTCAAGCGTCTTCATAACCTCTGTCAGCATCATACGTGATTCTTTAACGATCTCAGACAGTGTCTTCTTACCATTGGCTATATCATCCATATCATTCTCAAGTCTCGCAGTCATATCAGGCTTAACAACATCACAATGCGATAAAGCATCTACCACAGCCATGGCTGTAGATGAAGGTACTGGTGGCGAACCAACCACGTATTTTCTACTATACAATTTAGATATAATCTCATGGCGAGTGGATTTTGTACCAAGCGCGAGCTGCTCCATCTTAGCTATCAGCGCACCCTGAGAGTAACGCTGCGGGGGTTTGGTATAATCATTTTTTAACTTTATATCTTTAACAGTTATTCTTTCCCCTTCTGATAACTCTGGTAGAGTCACCCTCTTACTACCTATGTATCGATATATATCCTTCCAGTTTGATTCTATTAATCTATAACCCTCAGCTTTGAACCCTTCATCCTTAATGTTTAATATCACCTTAGTCGTCTCAGAGACCGCGTCCTTAGCTAACGTAGCTAGGAAACGACGACATATCAGCTCATATATCTTATCCTGGTCAGATGATAGTTTCTTTGATGGCGCATCAACAGGATGTATAGGTGGATGATCAGTAGCTTGTCTGCTACCTCTCGTAGGGTATTCTCTACCATTCTTCAACACTTCCTCCACCTCTTTATTGAACCTAGTGTTTGATAACTTGTATAGGATACCCTTTATGTTGAGTGATGATGGATAAACCGTGTTATCTGTACGTGGATAAGAAATGTAACCCAACATGTACAATTCTTCAGCTATGCTCATAGCTTTAGAAGCTGAAAAACCAATATTCGATGCTGCCTGTAAGAACATCGTGGTGTTAAAAGGCGGAGGGGGCATCTCCTTGTTAATAACCTTCTCTACTTTTATTATAGAAGCCTGCTCAGCATCTTTAATTTTATCATATATCTTTTTAGCATCGTTCTCATCCCAAAATACACTAACCTCATGTTGAGCATCAAAGGATACATCTTTTGCCAACTTAGCTATAATCTGCCAATAAGGTTTAGGTTGAAAATTTTTTATCTCTCTTTCACG
This sequence comes from Thermoplasmatota archaeon, assembly GCA_038740425.1. Classification (GTDB taxonomy): domain Archaea; phylum Thermoplasmatota; class E2; order DHVEG-1; family DHVEG-1; genus JAVYLV01. Next base: position 1,838 of record JAVYLV010000017.1, read on the forward strand.
TTCAACCAGTAAAGCTAACGTTGGTGACTGCACACGTCCAATTGATAAAAAATCCTTACCAAATCTCCTAGATGTTAAAGATATAAAACGTGTTAACACAGCACCCCAGACCAGGTCAATGATCTGTCTAGCCTCTGCTGCACTAGCCAGATTGTAATCAACATCAGTTATATTATCAAACGCTTTTTTAATCTCATATGGTGTTATAGCACTAAACCTAGCACGTTTAACCTGGAGTTCCGGTTTATATTGTTTTAGAATGTTGGCTGCCTCTACTCCTATGAGTTCACCTTCTCTATCGTAATCAGTAGCTATTATCACAAAAGGATCATGGTCAACAAGACTCTTCAAAGCCTGTGCTATATTCTTCTCACTTATCTTCTTAACTGGTTCAACATTAATTAAATCATGCGGTGATATCTTAGTCCATTGGTTAAAACCAGATGGGTAATCAACAGATAGTATATGACCTTTTAAACCTATGATAACCCATGGCTCATCATCTCTGAGGAACTCGTATACTGGGACCTTGTTCACAATCTTAATCTTTGCTTTCCCCTCTGATAGGATATACGCTATACGTTGTGCAGCAATATTCTTTTCACATATCACAAGCTTCATGAAGGTAACCTTTTTTTACTGTCAAACATAGAAAATCTATATAATTAGTTTACGCTCTAAGATCATTATCTTTTACTAAGAACCTCCCATGTAAATAATACTAACAGTGAGAATGTACTTACTCTGAAGCACCAATGCTGATAACAAGGTTATTTTGCCGCATCAACTGTTTGTCAAGCTATTTACAATGGATTAAACAAATTATCTAAAAAATACTTTATCTCTTCTTTCTTTTTTTAATTTTTTTTTATAGCAGATTATATGAATATATCTTTAGAAGAAACAAATCCGTATTTTTTTCATTTTGACATTTTAACAGGTTATATTTATTAATGATTAAAACAAGACTATATGCTGCTAAGATAAAAATAGTATCATGGTAGGTGCTAATTTATGACATTGACACCAAAACAAAAAGAGATAATAAAATTATTCCTAGGTTCACAAGCACAAAAAAACCCATTAGTTAAAGAAGTACATCAAATGGAGAACAATGAGGAATAAAAAAAGAATAGATTAAAACATGGTTTTTTTATCCTGCTTATACCCCTCTAACCGTACATTTCTCCACTAATGGTTTAACCATATCAGCAATCTCATATAGATAACTAGGAGCATATGGTTGTATCTTCTCAAGTTTAGATGATATAAGAGGAGGGTTAACCCTGAACTGTTGCAGATAATACCTCTTCGCTCCTTTAATCCATTCAGCGATCTCTAATACATCCTCCTTTGTTAACATACCTGGTACCATAGTGGTACGGAACTCGTAATCAGGGGCTTTATTCTTGATGAGATCTATAGATTCATCAATCTTTGAAGCATCAACCTTTATTCCTGATAGCTGATCATATTTACTTTTAGGTGCTTTTATATCCATAGCTATATAGTCAACTAGTTTACCATCTAACAATTCTCGGATTTTTTCGGGTAGGGTACCATTGGTATCAATCTTCAACAGATAACCCTGTTTTTTAACTTTTTCAGCGAATGACACAATATCCTTTTGTATTAATGGTTCACCACCTGTGATTACTACCCCATCGATCATACCTTTTCTCTTAGAGAGAAATGAAAACACATCCTCTTCAGGGTAAGTTTTCTCAACGCCTAGAGCAAGGTTTTTATTATAGCAGAAAGGGCATTTAAGATTACAACCATTAGTCCATATAATCATGCTAATACAACCTGGGTAATCCAGTAATGATGTTTTCTGTAAACCACCTATGTTCATGCTACCACTATGTTTCTCTCTTTCATATCAAAAGTCCTACGATCCTTGAACTCCTGCTGTTTGCCTTTATTCCATTGTTTAACAGGGCGTATATAACCAACTACACGTGAATAAACTTCACATTCAGTATTCTTATTCTCACGTTGACATATAGGGCATGTGGGATGTTTACCTGAGAGGTAACCATGATCTGGGCAGACGCTGAATGTAGGAGTAATAGTGTAGTATGGCAGAGAATACCCCTCAGCTATACGACGTATAAGCCTTCTGACAGATAACGGATCAGGGTGTTCCTCACCTAGGAATATATGTAGTACTGTACCACCAGTATACCTGGTCTGCAACGGCTCCTGTAACTCAAGAGATTCAAAGATATCAGAGGTGTAACCCACAGGTAGCTGAGTCGAGTTAGTATAATAAGGTTCAACGTTTCTACCGCCATTGTTACGGTAAACCTCTTGGTTGTAAACCTTGATATCAGGGTAAGTGGCTTTATCAATCCTAGCTAACCTATAGGAAGTACCCTCACCAGGTGTGGCCTCAAGGTTGAATATATTACCAGTCTCCTCCTGGAAGTCAGCTATACGTTTACGCATATAATCAAGAACTTTAACAGCGAAATCTCTACCCTCCTTATCCGCTATACTCTTACCCATGAAGTTATACAAAGCATCATTCATACCTATAAGACCTATAGTGGAGAAATGATTCTTCCAGTATTCACCAAACGTCTTATACACATCTGATAGATAGAACTTGGAGTACGGATGGAGACCACTGGCTGTTAGATTCTCTATAACCTCTCTTTTAATCTCAAGTGATTGTTTAGCTAGAACCATAACTTTGTCAAGTCTTTCAAAGAACTCATCATCATCTTTAGATAAGTAACCTATACGGGGCATGTTGATAGTTACAACACCTATGCTACCAGTCTTCGGGTTCGCGCCAAATAAACCACCACCACGTTTACGTAGCTCTCTATTATCCAACCTAAGTCTACAACACATACTTCTAGCATCGTCAGGTCTCATATCACTATTAATAAAGTTACTGAAATAGGGTATACCATACTTAGCTGTCATATCCCATAAAGGATTCAGAATATCATTCTCCCATTTGAAATCCCTGGTTATATTATAAGTAGGTATAGGGAAAGTGAAAGGCCTGCCCTTAGAATCACCATCATACATATTCTCAGCGAAAGCCTGGTTAATCATATCCATCTCATCCTGATAATCACCATACGTATCATCCTTTAATTCACCACCGATGATAGCAGGCTCATCAATCATATAACCAGGCACTGTTAAATCCATCGTTATATTACTAAAAGGACTCTGGAAACCTACACGAGTAGGTACATTCATATTAAACAAGAACTTCTGCATCTCCTGTTTAACCTGCTCATAGCTTAGATTATCGTTACGCACAAAAGGTGCTAAGAGTGAATCAAAGTTAGACAATGCTTGAGCACCAGCTGATTCACCCTGTAATGTATAGAGATAATTTACAACCTGCATAAGTGCTGTGCTGAAATGCTTAGCTGGTTTACTCTCTATCTTACCAGATACACCCCTGAAACCTAACAGCAACAAATCTTTGAAATCCCAGCCGACACAGTATGGGCCGAGTGTACCAAGATCATGAATATGAAAATCACCGTTACTATGTGCTTCTCCTATCTCAGGCGGATAAATCTTATTGAGCCAATAATGAGAGATAATGTTCTCAGTGACATAAACGTTTAAACCTTGAAGAGAGTAACTCATGTTACTATTTTCATTAACCTTCCAATCCATCATGCTTAGATAATCATCAACAACATCAATATCCCTAAGCAGAGCACCTATCTCACGTATATCCTGATGCTGTTTACGGTATAATATATACGCTTTAGCTGTTTTAGCATGTCCCTCTTCTATTAGGACTTTCTCTACTACATCCTGAACTTGTTCAACAGTTGGTATCTCTCCTTTCTTTAATTGTTTCTCCAGTAAAGCCAAAACCTTCTCAGTTAGCTTAACAGCTTTGTTGTAATCCTTACCACCCACCGCTTGCGCTGCTTTCCATATCGCTTCTGTTATTTTAACTGGGTTGAAATCCACTATCCTGCCATCTCTTTTTCTAATCTTCCGGATCATGTCATCAATCACCTTCTATTCTCCTCTTTTATAAGATTTTTAACCTCCTTCTCAAAAGATGATACATCTGTGAAGGATCTATATACTGAAGCGAAACGTATATACGCTACTTGATCTAACTCTTTTAAGCAATCCATAACGTATTCGCCTATAACCCTAGATGGTATCTCCTCTAATCCACTTCTTCTTATTTTATCCTCTATACAATTTAACGCCTCATCTATCTGTTCTTGTGTTACAGGTCGTTTCTCAAGTGCTTTCATCATACCATTTTTTATCTTGTTCCTATCAAATTTCTCTCTTCTGCCGTCCTTCTTTATTACGTATAATGGTGTCATCTCTATGTATTCATAGGTGGTGAAACGTTTGCCACATTGTAGGCATTCACGTCGTCGTCTGATCGAGTATCTCCCAGTGTCACGCGAGTCAGTGACTTTGGATTCTATATGATTACAGTACGGGCAATTCATAAAAAACACCATTATACAATATATAGTATATACAAATGCCATGTCTACAAAATATAGTATGTATTTTGGGTTTTTAAATCTTTTTATTTTTTTGATTTAACCTCGGGTTAACTATCTAGGTAAATCTCGTTCACTAGGTCCATCGTAATCATAATCTATAGTAAACATCTCCCTCATAGGTTTTTCACGTGTCTGTTCCTCGTATACATGAGCTGTTAAACCAGCTACACGTCCAAGAAAAAAAAATGCTTTACCGAGACGCCAGTCAAAACCCATATCACTAATTATAGCTGCTATAGCACCATCTACATTTATAGGTATCTTCTTACTCTGTGTATTGTGTAGTTCTTTCTCTATCGCTTTAGCTAACGCTACATGCTCACTAGCGATATTGTATTCCTCTGCCAGTTCGAACAGACGGATTGTACGCGGGTCAGAGGTGTGTATACGATGACCGAAACCTGGTATGCGTCTCTGTTGTTCATTCCTCTCTTTAACTATAATCCTGGCGATCTCATCTATTTCTCTTCTCTCGTTTTTCATCTTTTTCACGGATTCCTGCAGTAGCTTAGCACATTGCTCTATGGCTCCGCCATGTGCATCACCTATGGCTAATACACCTGCAGCAACAGCTGTTGGTAAAGGTACACCTCCTGATGCTACAACCCTGGACGCTAGTGTTGATGGTGGTGTAACACCATGATCAATAGATGCTGTTAGTATCGCATCCATCATGCTACCATGCTCCTCTGTGGGTAGTTCACCTCGTAACAGCAGATAAACAACATGAGAGTATGGTATGTTACCTATTAGCTCCTCCTGTTTGTATCCTTTTGTTACTATGTGGTTAGGTTCAATCTTGGTTATGCTAGTTCTCCATTTCATCCTTTAACATCCCCTCTCTACGTTAGTACCCTTTTAATGGTGTCTAGTATTGTACCATCAAACCATTTAGTCACTCCTACAATTTCATCACCTAGTCTCGGTTTCTCTGGTCCACCTGTAGCCTCGTAAGCCATATCCCTTAGCTCTTTTATTGATACTAGGTTGATTTTACCTTTAACCTTGTCTATTAAATCCTTCCGTTTAGGGTTAATGGCTACACCCCTGTTTGTCACTACTGCGTCTATCACCGAGCCTGGTGTGGATATGGTGGTTACCCTGTCTCTTATGATAGGATTAGTTTTTCTGAATATAGGGGTTGTTATGATTGTAAGGTAAGCCCCAGCTGCTGTATCCTGATGTCCTCCTATACCATGTAGTAATCGTCCATCACTATGGGTGTTAACATTAACATTGAATCTTGTGTCAATCTCAGTTGCACCTAGTACTACTACATCTAGTCCGTCAATGGTTCTACCTTTGGATGTAGGATCAGCGTAATGCCCTATATCTGCGGGCAACTCTAGATTATTCTGTATGAATCTTATGGACTCTGTATCGAAAACCTGTGAGTAGTATAAATGTTTAACATGCCCCTTTTTGTATATATCTACTAGGAATTTTGTTAAACCACCTGTAGCACATGCTGCTACAACATTCTTCTCCTCTAAACGTTCACCTAGGTATTTCAAAGCAGCTAGTGATATACCACCCGCCCCTGATTGAAATATCATACCATCCTCTATTATATCAGCTGCGTCCATTAGGTCAACACAGGTTTTAGCTATGTTGAGTTTCTCAGGGTCCTCTGTTATCTTAAGTGAACCTGATACTATCTCTTCAGGGTTACCTATTCGATCAACCTCAACTACATAGTCAACGTATCTCTCTTGTATCTCTTGGTAAGGACAAGGGTAATCCACTAGGTTATCAGTTACTATTATCACGTGATCTGCTTTTGTGGCATCTATCTGTGAGTAGGATATAGGACCAAAAGCGCTTTCTCCTATTACACCAGTAGCATTCCCTCTCATATCAGCTGATGATGCTGCTATAACAGCTACGTCAATATGTAGTTCATCGTTCTTAACAGCTGCCCATCTCCCCCCATGTGATCTCAGTATCACAGGGTGTCTAAGTGGATTCTTTGATATATAGTCACCTACCATCCCGTTTATACTCCCTTCTATACGGGTGACTATGCCCTGTTTAATATAGTCTATAACAGGGTTATGCACATCGAACATAGCGGTCTGGGCTAATCTAAGATTCTTTAAACCTAGTTCTCTAGCTGATTCTAATGTCATGTTTACAACGTAATCACCGTTTCTTAGTTGATGATGGAAAGAAAGTGTAGCGCCGTTACGTATACCGCATTTCTTCAACGCTGATGTTAATGATGATACAACCTTGGATTCCCAAGTATATTTCTTAGCGGATCTAAACGGCTCTCCTAGTCTCTTATCAATGGTTTTTATCCTTTTAGTTTTTCTTTTGGTTTTATTCTTTTTCATGTTTTAACCCACCAATGTTTTTTTTATATCAAAATCTATGAAATCACAATGATGAACTATGATAGCCTCAGGTGATCTCTTCAAGTTGTCCCCTTCTTTAGAATGGGCGTATATTATATGTACGATCTCTGGTGGTAATCCTTTCTCCTCCGCTAGTTTAGCACCTGATACAGGGTGGCGGTCTTTGCATTGTTCATTTTTAACAACCGCTTCACCTTTCTTTTTGTACTCTAAGCATTTTCCCACATCATGTAACAGTGCGCCTGCCAATAGATAATCATTGTTTAGTTGTTCTTTTCTAGCTTTCATTATAATCCTAGATAGCTTTGTTATACGCCTGGTATGTTCAGTCAATGAGCCAGAGTTATGTATCAGTAGAGTGAATGGTATATCATTAAGGTTAGTCCATCCTCCCTGCTCAGCAGCTGTCATCCATACATCTATTACCTTATCTCTTATTTTCTTATCTTTTATCCATTTTAATTCAGGTAACGCTTTTTTTATATCCTCTCTTTTGATCATCTCTATTACCCTCCCCCTTTGTTCAATCTTCTTTTTGTGGGTTATATGGGTTACGTATAGCCTGGTAATAACATTATTTATATTAAAAACATTGCTGGTTTTTTCTTTGTTACCTTTGGTTGTATCTGGAGATTTAGTTTCCTCTCTTTTTGTTGTTTAAATATTGTTTTTTTTTAGATGAGATACATTTTTTTGCAGGTGTAACACAAACTATTTACATTAAAAGCGTATTCTTGGGTTAAAAAATTATAAAGTTTAAATATACGTTGAGGTTTATTGAAATAAGAGAGTTGAGGTGATAATTGAAATATGCAACCGTCAAATATGGCGTATGATAGAGCGATTACGGTTTTTTCACCTGATGGTAGATTATTTCAGGTTGAGTATGCCCGTGAAGCTGTGAAACGTGGTACGACCACTGTTGGTTTGAAGTTTAAGGATGGTGTAGTGCTTATTGTTGATAAGAGGATTACATCCCATCTTATTGAACCTGAATCTATTGAGAAGATATTCCAGATAGATGATCATATAGGTTGTGCTACATCTGGTCTTGTGGCTGATGCTCGTGTGTTGATTGATCGTGCTAGACTTGATGCTCAGATAAATGAGATTACTTATAATGAGAAGATACAGGTTAAAACCCTGGTTAAGAGGATATGTGATTTCAAGCAGACTTACACTCAGTATGGTGGTGTCCGTCCTTTTGGTACAGCTCTGTTGATAGCTGGTGTGGATGAGACTGGTGCACGTTTATTCGCTACTGATCCTTCTGGTGCGTTGATGGAGTATAGGGCTAGTAGTGAGGGTGCTGGTCGTAATGGTGCTATGGCTTACTTTGAGAGTCATTATCGTGATAATCTCTCGTTGGATGAAGCGATCGATATGGGTATAAAAGCTTTGAATAAGGGTACAGAGGGTAAGCTTAATCCAGATGCTGTTGAGATAGGGGTTATAATGAAAGGTAAAAAGTTTACCATTCTCCCTAGGGATCAAACTAGGAATTATGTTTTGAAGGCGCTTGGAGGTAAGTGATTGTGGTTAGCCTTGAGGATGCTGTTATCGCACGTTTGAAACGCGGTGAGCATCATTTTGAAGTATTAGTTGATCCTAAGGTTGCTTCTCAGGTTCTCGATGGTAAAGAGGTTGATATCCTCTCTAATTTAGCTGTTGATACTATATTCAAGGATGCTAAAAAAGGTGACCATGCATCTGAGGAAGTTATAATGAAGACTTTTGGTACAGTTGATGTAGCTACTATAGCTAAAGAGATTATATTAAAAGGAGAGTTACAGTTGACAATAGAGCAGAGACGTGAGATGCAGGAGATGAAGAAGAAACGTATCATTGATATAATTGTCCGTAATTCTATGGATCCTCAGACTAAGCTTCCTCATCCGAGGCAACGTATAGAACGAGCTATAGAAGAGGCTAAGATTCATATTGATCCTTTTAAACCAGTAGATGCTCAGGTTAAAACTGTGGTTGACGCTTTGAGACCTATTATTCCTATATCAATAGAGCAGGTTAGGATATCAGTTAAGATACCAGCTCAGTTCATTGGTAAAGCTTATGGTATAGCTAGGAATTATGGTGTATTGGAACGTGAGGATTGGCAGTCTGATGGTTCATGGCTTGGTATAGTTCGTATACCCGCTGGTATGCAGACTGATTTCTATGAGAAATTAAATGAGGTAACAAAAGGTAATATTGATACACGACTTCTAAAATAAAATAGTTATATATGAAGTGATTTATACTGTTAGGATTGAAGATACTTGTTTCATTATGAGTAATAGTAGTGATTTATGATATGGATGAGAAAAAACGTGTGATAGTTATACCTAGTCAATACCTGGGTGAAGTATCAAAAGTCAAGGCAGGACATGGTACTTTCATACATAAAGGTAAGATATACGCTGAACGTTTGGGTATACTTCACCATAATGGTTCTTATCTGAATGTTGTACCGTTGAAGGGTAGATATAGTCCTATAGTGAATGATTTCGTGATAGGTATAGTTATGGAGCCTCTGCAATCAAGCTGGATGGTTGATATAAACGCTCCTTATCCTGCTCTGCTTCATACTGAGGAAGTACCATGGGATATAGAGTTCGGTGAAACTGCCCGTTTCCTTAATGCAGGGGATGCTGTGATGGCTAAAGTTTTATCGGTTGATGAAGCGAAGAGGATACAGATCACACTTAAAGACCGTAACCTATGTAAGATCAGAGGGGGTCATCTTGTAGATGTTGAACCCTCTAAGGTCCCTCGTATTATAGGTAAACAAGGTTCAATGATATCTTTACTTAAAAAGTATACAAGATGTCGTATATTTGTCGGTCAGAATGGTCGGGTATGGTTGGATGGTCCTGAGGAGGGTATAGCACAGGTTGTGCATGTTATCAGACTGATAGAAAATGAAGCCCTACGTTTCGGTCTCACAAACCGTGTAGAGGAATTACTAAAGAAAGAAGCTAAGGATGTTGATTATTATGAAAAACGATAAAAAATTAATCGATGAACGTGGTAAAAGACTTGATGGTAGAGGATTCGATGAATTAAGACCTATCAAGATAGAGGCAGGCGTATTGCATAGAGCTGATGGTTCATGCTACCTTGAATGGGGTGGTAATAAGATCATAGCTGCTGTTTATGGTCCACGTGAGGCTATACCAAAGCATACGCAGAACCCGTTGAAGGCTATAGTTAACGCTAGATATAACATGGCTGCTTTCAGTGTTGAAGAGCGGAAGAGACCAGGGCCTGATCGTAGAAGCGTGGAGATATCTAAGGTTATATCAGAGGCGTTAGAGAATGTTATACTAACTGAGCAGTTCCCACGTACTATGATTAATGTTAATATAGAGGTTTTAGACGCTGAGGCTGGTACAAGATGCGCTGGTTTAACTGCGGCTGGTGTAGCGTTAGCTGATGCTGGTATACCCATGATTGATATACCTGTAGCATGTGCTGCTGGTAAGATCAATGGTCAGGTGGTGCTTGATCTAGGTAAGGAGGAGGATAACTATGGTGATGCTGATCTGCCTCTTGCTATAGCGCCTCGTACCGATGAGGTTTTGTTACTTCAGATGGATGGTCATCTAACCCTAGAGGAGTTTGAACAAGCATTTGAGTTAGCGCATAGAGGTTGCTTATATGTATCAGAGCTTCAGAAGAAAGCCTTGCTTGATAAGTATGCTTCTATAGCTGAGGAGGTGTCATAGTTATTATGACTATTGTTCCGTCTATTAAAAAGGATTATCTATGTAAATTAGCTGAACAGGGTAAACGTGTTGATGGTAGAAGATTCGATGAGTACCGTAAAATAGAGGTTGAGACTAATATTATATCAAAAGCTGAAGGGTCAGCTCGTGTTAAGATAGGTAACACACAGGTTATAGCTGGTATCAAGATGGATATAGGTGAGCCTTATCCTGATTCACCTGATCAGGGTGTTCTAACAACAAGCGCTGAGTTGGTACCGTTAGCTTCACCTGACTTCGAAGCTGGTCCACCTGGTGGTGAGGCTATAGAGCTCGCTCGTGTTGTTGATCGTGGTGTACGTGAATCAGAGGTTATAGAACTTGATAAACTATGTATAACACCTGGTGAGAAGGTATGGGTTATATTCATTGATATACATATCATTGATCATGATGGTAATCTTTTTGATGCATCATCGTTAGCTACGTTGGCAGCGTTGTTCACTACTACGGTTCCTGCTAAGAGATTCGAACTAGGTGAAAACTACCCGTTACCCTTAAGGGAACCACCGGTGTCAGTTACATCTGTTAAATTCAACAATGTAGTAGTTGTTGACCCTTCGTTAGATGAGGAGGATATAGCTGAGGCTAGACTCACAGTGGCTACAGATGAGAAGGGTGATATAAGAGCTATGCAGAAGGGTTTAAACGGTAGTTTCACTAGGGATGAGATACGAAAAGTTATAAAAGCCTCTATTGATAACGGCATCGAGATCCGTAGGATTCTAATGAATGCTATAAGGAAGTAGATAGACTATGGCTAAACGAACAAAGAAAGTAGGTACAGCAGGTAGATTCCAAGTGCGTTACGGTGTACGATCACGTACACTAGTAAGGGATATAGAGAAGATACAACGTGATAAACATACCTGTCCGGGTTGTGGTCATAGAGCAGTTAAACGTGTGGGTACAAGTATGTGGAGATGTGCTAAATGTGATTACACGTTCGCAGGTGGAGCTTATTATCCTAAAACTGAGGCTGGTCAGAACTATGAGAAGATAATGAAAGGTGAGAAACCAGTGGTAGAGGTTAATGAGTCAAAGAAGTAGAAGATGATGGGGTTATGACGCGTTATAGATGTAGTCTCTGTAAGAAAACAGTACAGTTCGATGTTAAGAATATAGGTATGCAATGCCCGTACTGTGGTGGTAAGGTGTTTTATAAGGAGAGGCCGACTATAGCTAAGAGGATAAAAGCAAGATAATGATCTTTTTCGTCAGGTTTGTTTGTCTGTTTTTTTATGAGACGGGTTGATGTTGTTTTTACTTTTGATACTGAAGATGATGCTGATATTGTTGAATCAGCTTTGAAACCAGAGGTTGTTGATAAGTTACCACGGGTTAATACTAGTTTGTTGAAGAAAGGGAAAACCCTTCATCTTTGTATAGAATCCTCTGATACAAGTTCTCTTCGTGCAGCTTGCAACTCTTATCTAAGATGGGTTCAGACAATTATTAATGTTATTGATAAAGTCTAAGGTGAAACTCTTCTTTATTTTTTTAGTTCTATAGTCTGTGTTCTTTTTGGTCCTATTGATACAAGGTTTATAGGTATCTTGGTTTCATTTTCTATGAATTTCAGATATTTTCTAGCGTTAGATGGCAGGTCATCTATTTTTTTTGCATCAGGGTTGAGTTTATCCCAACCTTGTAACTCCTTGTATACAGGTTCGTATTTCTCTAGTTCATCAGTGTCTGCAGGGGGGTATTTTATGTTTTTATCATGATGTTTGTACTCTACGCATATCTTTAATTCTGGTAGATTGGTTAGGACATCGAGTTTGGTTATAGCTAGGCTTGTTACGCCTGATAACGCGCACGCGTATCTTACAACTACGAGATCTAACCATCCGCATCTACGTGGTCTGTTAGTGGTTGTTCCGTATTCATGTCCTTTTTCTTGTAGGTGTTTACCTGTATCATCTTTTAATTCTGTGGGTAATGGTCCTTCTCCTACGCGTGTGGTGTATGCTTTTACTACGCCTACTATCTCATCTATATCTCTTGGTGGTATGCCTGATCCTATGCTTGCTCCGCCTGCTATTGTATGTGATGACGTGGTGTAGGGGTATGTACCGTAGTCTACATCTAGCATTGTGCCTTGTGCGCCTTCTAGTATTATATTTTTATCTTTTTTCACAGCTTCTTGTAGTATTATATGGGTTTCAGTTATGTATGGTTTTAGTATCTCACCGTATTTTGTATAAGTCGCTAGTATCTCTTCTTTTTTAAGGGTGTTTTTAATATTGTATACATCTAGTAATCTCTGCTTTATTGGTAGTATGATTTCTAGTTTGTCTTTTAATCTCTCTCGGTTGGTTAGATCGCACATGCGTATACCTAGTCTTGATGCGTGGTCGCTGTAGCAGGGTCCTATCCCTCTCTTGGTTGTTCCTATTTTTTGTTCACCGCGGTACTGTTCTTCTGCTCCGTCTAGTAGTTTATGGTAAGGCATTATAACGTTGGCTCTGTCGCTTATCAGTAGTCTTGGTTTTATACCTCTTTCATTGAGTTTTTGTATCTCATTTATTAGTATTTCTGGGTCTACTACGACACCGTTGCCTATAACACCGGTTTTTCCTTGTATCACCCCTGAGGGTATGATATGTAGTTTGTATACCTCATTGTCTATGTGTATGGTGTGCCCTGCGTTGTTTCCACCTTGGAATCTTACTACGTAGTCAGCATTCTCAGCGTAGTAGTCTACTACTTTTCCTTTTCCTTCATCTCCCCATTGTGTACCTATTATTAGTTTAACTGTCATTTTATATATCACATCTTTTTTTGTTATTAAAGTTGATATTGTTTTTTATTTTTTTTTGTTAGTTTCTATATTTATTCTCGGTGGTTTTTCAAGGTGTTTTTTAACTTTGCATGACTCTGCCGCATTTATCAACGCTTTTATGTAGTTATCTGGGAATCTGTCTGGTAGATCTATTTTTATGTTTATAGTTTCTACTGTGTTATCCTGTGGATTTATTTTTTGTTCTAGTTTTATTTTTATGTTATCTGTTGGTATGTTTCTCTTCTGACAGAAGCTTAGGATGTAGTATCCTGTGCATGTACCTATGGAGATTAGGAACAATGAGAATGGGTCTATAGCTGTTCCTTCTCCACCATTGGTTACTGGTTGATCAGTATGTATGGTATAGCCTTTGTATGATGCATATACTCTTTTCCCTCCGGGGAAGTATATCTCTATTGTATCCATGTTGGCACCATTTCTTTTTTTGATGTTGTCTGTTTCGGTATCCATCTTGGGGTTTTATTTCTTTTTATGTTTGTATTCTCTCAAGTTTTTTTAGAACGAGGGAGCAAAAATGTTAAAAACTCTCTGGTGTTATAGGTTTTTTTGATGATGGGTAGCACTCAGGGTAGCGTTGTATTACTCAATTTGATAATATCAGCTGTAGTTCTGGGCATATTTGGTTTTTGGATATTCTACTGGGATATTGCTAGATCAGTGTTGCCTGATTGGCTCCGTATAATACTTTTAACTGGTTTGTTCACTCATCTTATAATTAGAACCCTTCAATCTTTTAGATATCATGGTTTTGATGATGTTATTAAGTAAAGAGGAGTTTGAGTAGGATTTAGAGAATGACGAGATGGTGTTTTTTTAACTTTATCTAGGTTTCATATGCTTCCTTGTTTTTCAATACCTTTGATGCTGATTTTGTTCAATACTGTTTATTGAAAATATTTTAAAAAAGAGAGGTAGAGTTGGTTATTACCTCAATTTAACATTGATCCTAAGATAACATTCTGTCCTATTGCTACACCACCATCACCGTTTGGTATTCTACGATGAACCAGTAGGTGTAATCCTGATTCATCAACCATTTTTTTAACCATTTTTACTATGGGTATGTTGTATGATACACCACCGGTTATACCAATGTATTTTAATGATTTCTTAAAGGCAGTATCGATAGCTATATCAGTTAGACCTCTTAGAACCGTGTAAACAAAGGAGTAGGCTATGTTAGCTTTCTCCTTCTCTGTTAATCTTTTTTTATTTGTTTTTTCATCAAGTTGATTAAATAAATCGCATGTGTAGATTATATTACCATGTGTTTTTAATTCTAGGTCATGTTTGTATTCACCTATAGCTAGGTAGCGCTCTAGTTTCATAGCTGGTTCACCATCATATGTCGTACTGTAGCATATATCTAGGTAACAAGATAATGCATCGAGTATACGACCCATGCTGCTAGACAAGGGTGATTTAGATTTTATTTTTCTGAGTATATCAGCTTCTTTACCTGAGAACATCTTCTCTTTACCGATACGATCAAAGATAGCGAATACTAAACGTCTGGGATCCTTTGTAGCTAAGTCACCACCAATTAAAGGTATGTATTCTAGATGACCTATGCGTTTATATGATTCTAGGTTTGCTAATAGAGCCTCTCCGCCCCAGAGGTGGTTATCATCACCGTAACCTAAACCATCTAGGGTTAGAACAACAGCTTCATCAATGTTATTGTCTAGTAGTAGAGATGCTGCATGGGCCCAATGGTGTTGTATCTCATAGCATTTAGTGTTATATTCCTCTGCGAAATGTCTGGCTATTATTCTGGATTCGTAACCAGGATGTAGATCCATGCTTACAGCGTCTAGATATGATTTATCCATGGTTAGGTTCATTAGATGTTTTAACCCGTTCTCTAAGAAAACAAGTGTAGGGTAATAACTAGAGTCGCCTATGTACTGAGTGGTGTAGAGATGATTGTTACATGATAAAGCAGCTTGTATGTTTTCACCGGCGCCAACTGATATTATATGATGAGTGTAGGGTACAGTGAATCGTTCAGGTATGAACCCGCGTGATTTACGTATAAAAAATATATCATTATTGTATAACTTTATAACAGAGTCATCTATCCTGTTAGGTATATCCTGCTCATGTAGTAGATAATAATCAGCTTTGAGATTGAAGGCTTCATCATTAGATGTGATCATTGGTTCACCTGGTATGTTAGCAGATGTCATTACTAAGGCATGGTTCTGTAAAAAAGAGAATAATATGTGTTGCACACCGGTATATGGGAGGAATATACCAACAGTGTCTAAACCAGGTGAGATCAAATCATTTTTATCTTTTTTTTTCTTTAGTAGTATTATAGGTCTGCTTTTAGATGTTAATAATCCACGTTCATGTGTGTTTATATAGGCGTATTTCTCAGCAGTTTCTATGTCTTTAACCATGATGGCAAATGGTTTCTGAGGGCGTTTATACCATTCTCTGAATCTTTTTATTTCATCTGTTATACAGCATATGTGCATCCCGCCCCATGATTTAATAACACCTATACAACCTTGATCTATGTACTGAGCGAATCTTTCGATGGCTTCTTCTCCTTCAGATAGCATCTTTTTATCCTTGTTGTATAGAAGGGTTCTAGGGCCGCAATCAGGGCAGGATATGGTCTGAGCGTGGTACCGTCGGTTCGTAGGGTCATTGTATTCATCTTTACATTTAGAGCATAATGGGAATTTGTTCATAGCTGTATGCTCTCGGTCGTATGGTACGTTGTTGATCAGACTGAAACGAGCACCGCATACTGTACAATTCGTGAAAGGATAAAGGTAACGTCTGTTATCAGGATCAAATATCTCTTTTAAACAATCATCACATGTGCATATATCAACAGGTATAACAGATCCTCTTTCACCATCCTCACTGTGAAGTATACGGAAATCATCGTATGCAGGATCATAAGGTTCTTTTATTATATCAGTGATCATAGCAGGCGGGGTAAGTCTCTCTTTAAGTAGACTAATGAATCTGTCTGTGTCATGATCTATTACAACCTCAACCTCTGATCCCCTGTTAAGAACATAACCTTTAAGATTCAACTCATTAGCTAAGCGATAAACAGTGGGTCTGAAACCAACACCTTGAACTACTCCTTTGAATATAAGCTTCATATATACTATATGTCACCTCGAATTCAGCATATACGGGGGATAGGATCGCCTAATGGTTTACGTATGATACGTCTACCACCAATGATTGTATCCATTACAACACCATGTACTCTAGATGATATCTCGCCTATTATAGCAGCGTTTCTACCTTGAGGATGATGTTTCATAGCTGATAAAACCTCGTTTGCCTTCTCCTTAACAACACCTATTATAACCTTCCCTTCATTACCCACCTCTAAAGGGTCTATACCGAGCATACTGCAAGCAGATGATACACCCTCTGATATTGGTATAGCTTCTTCTTTTAGTATTATCCCTACTTCTGATTTCTCGCTGAATTCATTGATAGCGTTAGCAAGACCACCACGTGTTGGATCCTTAGCTGATACGATACCACCTACTTTTAATATATCCTCTATCAATTTGTTCAATGGTGCTACATCTGATTTAACCTTGGTTTCAAAACCATATCCTTCTCGATATGATAGAAGAGCGATACCGTGATCACCTATGTTACCTGATACTATGATATTGTCACCCTCTGCTAGGTTCCCATCCAGTAACCAGTCGTATTTATAACCCCTGTATCTTTCTACCTCTTTGAAGTTATCATCAAGTAGAGGATGACGTTTACCTATACCGCTAGTATTAATCATTAGCTCTTGTAGAGCACCTCGTTCAACAACTTTAGTATCACCAGTAACTATGGGTACATCAGCTTTTGATGCTGATTCACTCATACTCTGTATTATCTTCTCGAATAAATCAAGTGATAAACCCTCTTCGATGATGAAACCAGCTGATAACGCTAAGGGTTTAGCTCCAACTACTGATAGATCATTAATGGTACCAGCAACTGATAGAGAACCTATATCGCCCCCAGGGAAGATGAGTGGTTTAACAGTATGGGAATCAGTGGTGAATACTATATCATCTACTACTGCTGAGTCATCAAGCATGGATAACGGTACAGGTATATCACTCTTTTTTGAATCTTTGAAATGTTTTACAATGTTATTCTTTATGAAACGATCCATTAACTCTCCGCCAGCGCCATCAACTAATCTTACATATTCAACCATTTTTATATCATCCTCCCTTTTTGGTTAACGATGAAGGGTTGTCTATCTGATAATGAGTATTATTTAAATAAATAACCTATTTAACCATGGGAAGGTTAAGGGTTTTTTGGAATATGACCGCATGGCAGGATATAGCGCTAACTATTATCAACTTTGCTTTTATTTTTACTCTTATACCTGCGGTTATAAAAAATTATAAGTTAAAGGATGTGAAAGGTCAATCTTTATTAACCGCTTCATCAACTAGTATCCTTCTGTTAATAATGGCGTATGTTCTATTCACATTGTCTCTGTACCTGAGTTTTATATCAACTATAGGTACAGCTATAATGTGGTTTATACTAACTTATCAGAATGTAGCCTACTCAAGGATTAAAAGATGAACCCTATCTGAAACAAAAAAAGAGGGTGTTACTAGGTTTATGGCCAAGGTGGTAGTACTGTGTGTAGGTAACGAGGATAAAGGTGATGACTCTGCAGGGCCGTACATAGCTAAGAACCTTAGGTCAAATGATGGTAGATACGTCATCGATGCAGGGTATTCACCTGAGAACTATACCTCTGTAATAAAAAAAATAAAACCAGATACTCTGATAATAATCGACGCTGCTGATATGGGCCTAAAACCAGGTTCTGTCAGGGTTATACCCTTAGATAAAATAAAGGATACAGTTAATATAAGCACCCATAGCATCTCATTATCATTACTGCTTACTTATCTTAGAGAATACGTGAATATCAGTAATATAATTTTTATAGGTATACAGCCATTGAAATTAACAGGTAGTATGTCGGAGATAGTAAAAGAGAATTGCGATAGACTCATAGGGATAATAGAGGAAAAAAAGATTGAAGAAATTAAAAAGCTATAGGGATAGTGTTACGGGGTGCGGGTCATGATAGAATGAATTTCGATTTTATATATATGAACATCATATGGTTTAAACGTATCTATGAAAGCATTTATACCCTGGTTGATCTCTCTTGTTTCATTGATATCATATCCACCATTGTTATTTTCAAATAATGCTGATACTGATTTGATTTTAATCTGGTTTTTTAATGTTATTGTAACATTGAGTAGTGTATCATCTGATGGATTGGTAGCGATAAGGTAGATATTATTATCTAACTTTTTCAACATGCCTTCAAGGTACACACTGGAATCCCACAGGTCATAGTAATATCGTTGTTTAAGCACTTCTAGTAGCTGGTTAAGTTCTTTATTGATTTTTGTTATGGTGAGATAATTAGTTAGATGATAATGATAGTTCAAATTGACATCAAGCATACCGAACCATATTACACCTGATGCACCATTGACTATCTGGTTGTATACTTGGAAACGCCAGAGATCAGTTCTTATATTACCTTTGTTGTCAAGCCATTCAGGATGAGCGTAACCAGTCCATCCTGCAGGTAACGCCCATACTGGGGTGGCTTTTCCATTTGCTTTTTCAGATTCTTTTAGTAGATAGCGTGTTACTACTCCTATCTCTTCTAGACTATAACAGCTGTATTCGCCAGTATATGCTTTTCCATATAATGGGAAATTCTGTGTAAAGCTTAGTATATCTGCCTGTGATAGATATCTCCTGAGATCGCTTTCATTATCTGAAGTATATACTCCACGGGCGTAACCTAGGTTGATATATCTAAGTGGGGTGTTTTGAGATGTTTGGAACATCTTTTTGAATTGTTCGCCATGCCATTTTATTTCTCTTAAGTCTGGTAGATACCCTGATCCAAGAGGATGGCTGTCTGGTTCGTCATCTTGAACACCTAGGAAGTTTTTGTGTTTTGTGTAGGTTGAGAACCTGGTGATCCTATTGTTGAGTAGTGATTCTAACTGTGGTGTGTTCTGGAAGATTTTATGGTTACTCTCTTCAAGAAGTCTGTAACCACCGAAATAATCAGAATGCATTCCGTAGATACCATACTGCGCAAGCTCATTTAGATCCATATAGTAGTAATAATTTGGGTTAGCCATATGGAGACCGCTGAAATGAATAACAGTATTAACTCCTGCGTTCTTTAATTCTTGAGCGGTTATAGTTCTACCACCTCTTGATGGCACACCCCAGAAGCCGATGCTGAATAGATCCTCACCGTTGAAATTCACTATAGGTATTTCTCCTTCTTTTTTGAATGATGGAGCTCCGGGGGTATGTTTTTCTTCGAGAAGGGTAAAACTTACTTTTGCGACATAGAGATTTGCGATCCCGTAGTTAATGATCTTAAATATAAGTTTAGTTGTGTTCTCAGGTACATATACATACCTTTCTTTGGTTATCCAACCGTTGGTTGTTCCAGGTTTCCAACTACTGTATACACCTATGGTCTCATTCCATTTATCTCCTTGGGGTCCATTTACTAAGATGGTTTGTTCGTGGTATTCTTTTCCATTTCTTGTTGGATGGTATATATAAACAACGCATCCGATATAACAGTCAGAGCCCCAGTAGTTATCATCTATTAATCCTTGGGGTGTAAAAATTGGCATGATGTTATCTGCTTTGTAGGTGCATTCAAATCTGTACCATCGATTTGTTATAATTCCTTCTTTTACTTCTTGATAGATACCGTCAAATCTGTCTTCAGGGTCAAAAGGGAAAGTCTTTGGATGCCATAATACACAATGTTTATGTTTTGGATCAGGAATTGTTTCATCGGTCAACCATTTTTTCTCATGTGTGACAGGGTTTCTAGTCCACCATCGATTCTCGTAGTAGACCCCCCAGTAGTCTGGGATTCCATCTTGGCCAGGTTTTTCCAGATAAGGGTATTGAATGAGTTCATCATATGTAAAATATGGGTTTTTTATGATGTTACCTGGTATTTCGTAGTAATCTATATTTTTGTTACCTTTGTTTGATGTCTCAGGTGAGGATGTTTCATCTGTTGAACTGCGGGATAGTATATATTGAAGTTTTGAGCGGAAAGCTCTGATTATTTCTATGACTGAATATATTCTAGAGTTGGAT
>JAVYLV010000018.1:0-22280 GCA_038740425.1 Thermoplasmatota archaeon
TCCTTTTATGAATGTCTCGTCGAACATTCCTATTTTTTTAAGTGTTTCTTTGTGGTAGCATATGTTGCATGTTGGTATGTGTGTTACGTATTTTTCTTTGTCTAGTAGGGTGTGTTGTGTTGATGGGTTTAGTTTTCCTCCTCTGGCTAGTGGTGATGTCATTGTTATTCCTATCATGTATCCTATTTTGTTGGTTTCTGTTGGTAGTAGGTCTGGTCCTCCTACTCCTGCTATTTCTGTTGGGTTTGTTTTTTTTATGGTTTCTTGTATTTTTGTTAGCCAGTCTGGGTATGGTGTAGCGTCTGCGTCTATGAATGCTATGTATTCTCCTTTTGCTTTTTGTATTCCTATGTTTCGTCCTGCTGCTGCGTTTTTTTTGTTGTTTTTTAGTAGGGTGAAGTTGTATTTTTTTTGTAGTTCTTGTAGTTCTTCGTATGTGCCGTCTGTGCTTTCTCCGTCTATTATTATTACTTCGTATGGTTCTTTGTAGTCTTGTTGGTATATGGCTTGTATGCATTCTTTGATGTGTTTTTTTTCGTTTCTTACTGCTATTATTACTGATATCATCATGGTTTTTTGCCTTGTTTTTTTTATATGTGTTTTTCTTGTTGGTTGAAGAAGTAGTTATTTGCTTTTTTGTAGTCGTTTATTGTCCCTATGTCTATGTGTATCCCGTCTATTTTTTTGTAGTATACTTTGTGTTTTTCTTCTATTAGTTTTTTTATCGCGTCTGTTAGTTGGTATTCGTTGTTTAC
Organism: Thermoplasmatota archaeon; assembly: GCA_038740425.1. GTDB lineage: Archaea > Thermoplasmatota > E2 > DHVEG-1 > DHVEG-1 > JAVYLV01. The sequence continues at coordinate 756 of JAVYLV010000018.1, forward strand.
TCCTGGTTTTATTTTTTTTAGTGCTTGGAATATTACTGGGTTGAATACGTATATTCCTATGCATCCTATTTTGCTGGGTGCTTGTTTTGGTTCTGGTTTTTCTATTATGTCTGTTATTTTTGTGTCTTCTCCTGGTTTGATTATGCCGTGTCTGCGTGTGTCTTCTATTTCTGTTACTCCTATGGTTGCTTCTGCTTTTTTCTCTTGGTGGTGTTGTATTATTTCTTTTATGAATGTTGGTGGGTGGAAGTAGTTGTCTCCTAGTATTACTAGGAATGGTTCTTTTTGTATGGTGTGTTCTGCTGTTAGTATTGCTTTTCCTAGTCCGTCGTTTTTGTCTTGTACTACGTATGTTAGTTTTACTCCTAGTCTTTCTCCTGATCCTAAGTAGTCTAGTAGTGCGTGTTTTCTCCATCCTACTATTATTGTTATATCTGTTATACCTGTGTTTTTCATTGCGTTTATGTTGTGTTCTATTATTGCTTTGTCTCCTATCATTAGTAGTTCTTTTGGTATGGCTAGTGTTATGGGTTCTAGTCTGGTTCCTTTTCCTGCTGCGGGTATTACTCCTTTCATGTTCTCTACCAGCATACTCCTTCGTATTTTTTTGCTTTTTTCGCTTCTTTTATTTTTCTTCCATCTATTATTATTTTGGTTTTTGTGTAGTCTAGTTTTTTGTATTCCTCCCATTTTGTTGTTATTATTACTGCGTCTGTTTTTAGTATGTCTGTTGGTTTTTTGCAGTATTCTATGTTTAGGTTAGGGTATGTTTTTTTGAAGTTGTTCATTGCTTTTGGGTCATGGGTTTTTATTTTTGCTCCTTCTTTTAGTAGTTGTTTTATGATGGGTAGGGTTCTGGTTTCTCTTATGTCGTCTGTGTCTGGTTTGTATGCTAGTCCTAGTATGCCTATGGTTTTGTTTTTAAGGTCGGGTATGTGTTTTTTTAGTATGGTTATTGTTTTAAGTGGTTGTTGTTGGTTTACTTCTTTTACGCTTTCTAGTATCTTTGGTTCTTCTCCTATTTTTCTAGCGTATGTTATGAGCGCGTCTAGGTCTTTTGGGAAGCATGATCCTCCCCATCCTATGCCTGAGTCTAGGAATGCTCGTCCTATGCGTTTGTCTAGCCCCATGCCTTCTGCTACTTCGTATGTGTCTATACCTGTTTTTTTGCATATGTTTCCTATTTCGTTTATGAATGATATTTTGGTTGCTAGGAATGCGTTGCTTGCGTATTTGATCATTTCTGCTGTGGATAGTGTGGTTGTTTCTATTATTGGGCATTTGAATTTTTTGTATATTTTTCTCATGGTGTCTCTGGTTTTTTTGTCTGTGTATCCGTATATGATCCTGTCTGGTTGTAGGAAGTCTTTTATTGCTGCGCCTTCTCTTAGGAATTCTGGGTTTACTGCTACTCCGTAGTCTTTACCTGTTTTTTTCTCTGAGTATTGTTCTAGTATTGGTATGATTATGTTTTGTGTTGTCCCTGGTGGTACTGTGCTTTTTACTATTATTAGGTGCCATGTGTTCTTTTTTTTCAGTGTTTGTCCTATTTTTATTGTTGTTTTTTTTAGGTATTTGTCTTCTATGTTTCCATTTTTTTTTGTTGGTGTGCCTACGCATATGAAGGTTATGTCGGTTTCTTTTAATGCTTTGTCGTATTTTGTTGTTGCTGTTATGTTTTTTTTATGTTTTTTTAGTAGTTCTTCTAATCCTTTTTCGTATATTGGGGATTTATTTTTTCTAATAGTTTCTATTTTGTTCTTATCTATATCTAGGAATGTTATTTGGTTGCCTAGTTTGGCTAGGCATGTGCCTGTTACTAAGCCTACGTATCCTGTGCCTATTATTGATATCTTCATATTTTGTTTTACCTTTTTATTTTTTATATGGAGGGTTGTTTAGTATGTCTTTTATTGCTTTTCTTACTGCTTCGTCTGATGTGTATTTTGGTTTCCATCCGTATTTCTCTATTTTTTTACTGTCTAGTTGGAAGCATGGTACGTCTCCTTTCCATCCTCTTTTGCCGCCTGTGTATTTGAATTTTACGTTTTTTAATCCTATTTCTTCTACTACCATCTCTGCTATTCTGGTGACTGTGGTCATGGTGTTGCAGCTTAGGTTGAATATGTTTATTTGTTCTTGTGCATGGTCGAAACCGTGTAGCATACCTTGTATGCAGTCTGTGACGTATAGGTATGGTTTGCATTGTTTTCCGTCTCCTAGTATTTCTAGCTCTTTTGGATTTTTTCTGAGTTTTTCTATGAAATCGATTATTACACCGTGTGTTCCTCTTATTCCTACTATGTTAGCGAATCTGAATATCCATGCTTGGAAGTTGAATGTACCGCAGTATGCGCTTATTAATGCCTCTGCTCCTAGTTTGCCTGCTCCGTAGATTGATATGGGTAGTAGTGGACCGTAGTTCTCAGGTTTGGGTGATGGGTCTGTTTCTCCGTATATGGTGCTACTTGATGAGAATACTATCTTGTTTATGTTGTTTTGTCTCATGGATTCTAGTAGGTTGTAGGTTGCTATTATTCCTTGTTGGATATCGATGTATGGGTTTTTTTCGCCTAGTCTGACGTAAGGATTTGCTGCCATATGGAATACGATGTCGTGTTCTTTTATTTCTTTTTTTAGTTTTTTGATGTTTAGTAAGTCAGCATGTATGAATCTGCATTGTTTTTTTTTGATGTGTTGGTATATGTATTCTTTGTTGCCTGAGCTTAGATTGTCGTATACTGTAACATTTTCTCCTCTTTTTATAAGTTCGTCTACTAGATGGCTTCCTATGAATCCTGCTCCACCTGTAACAAATGCTTTCATAAGTGTGTTTTCCCTCTTTTTTAGGTTTATGTTTATCAACCTGTTGTTTAAGTATTTTTGCATATTTTTTGATGTTGTTTTTTTGGATATTTGCTTCGCTTGTTAGATGATAGAATGATTAGTCTGGTTTAGAGTTGGATGTGGTTAAGAGTTGATGTTTTATTTTTTGAGAAGTAGATGAAGGAGGGGGTAAGTCTTTTTTGTGAAGGGTTAAGTTAAAAGAGCCGGTAGTTGTCCTCCCTCCATCTACTGCGTATGATTTTTTTAATTTTAAATATTTCGAAATAATTCAACTACTTCGAAGAGGATGTTCTTATATTTTTTATAGGATTATAATTTTAGCTAATGTGGGCGACGTTTATTTTAGGATAAAAATTGTATTGTCGTTGTGATATGGGTATTGGTAAATTGTTTATAATTTAATTTGGTCCTTTTGATAATTTGTGATCCTTGCTGGGTTTGATTGGTATTATGATATATTTGAGGTGGTTTATGGTTGCAAAGAGTATATAATATGGATTTTGTTTTATCTGTCCTGGATTGTATCATTATGAGTAATGATTATAATGATTATGGGTATATGCCTTATACTGGTACTGGTCAGGATAATGTATCATTTGATATCGAGTTGTTGAAGAGGGAAGTGGGTCAGAGGTTCCCGTTCTATGATTTGCGTTTTGATCAATCTACTGCTGTATTTTATGTGAGGGTTGATACTGATACTGTTGATGAGCAGTTTGATTCTCTGCATGTTTCTTTATCTGAGAGAGGGTATTTACCGTTGCTTAGATGTGAGCATGGAGAACATCTGTTATATGTGGTACAGAAACCCAGGGTTAAGAAGAAACCGGTATGGGTTAACCTTTTATTGCTTGCTGCTACTATATTAACAACTACGCTAGCAGGTGCTTATCAATGGGTTGAGATAAATCAGGGTGAATGGGTTGAGATGTTCTCAGAGTTTTATCTCTGGCAGGGTTTTGTATTTTTTTCAGTACCATTGTTATCTATATTAGGTGTGCATGAGATGGGTCATTACTTTGTGTCAAAGAGACATGGTCTTGATGCGTCGTTACCTTATTTTATACCTCTGCCGCCACCGTTTGTGTTAGGTACTTTTGGTGCTCTTATCTCAACGCATGAGCCTATACCTAATCGTAAAACCCTGTTTGATGTTGGTGTGTCTGGGCCTATATGTGGTTTTGTAGTAGCGGTTATAGTATCATTTGTAGGTTTTGGTTTAATGGAGCAGAACCCGTTACCTGTATCACCAGGGGTTACTGGTGTGACAATATCTTTACCTTTGATACTGGAGGGTATGAGCAGGTTATTCAATCTGCCTACGGGTATGGTTATACAGATTCATCCTACGTTGTTTGCGGGTTGGGTTGGTATATTTTTGACTGCTGTTAATCTTTTACCTATAGGTCAGCTTGATGGTGGGCATGTAGCACAAGCTGTACTTAAGGATTATCATAAGTATCTCTCTTGGGTTATAGTTATAGTGCTTGTGATACTAGGTTTATTTTATCAGGGTTGGTTTATGTTTGCTTTCTTGGTTTTGTTTTTTATTGGTATGCGGCATCAGCCACCTTTAAATGAGCTCTCTACGCTTGATTCTCGTAGGAAGTTTGTAGGTGTTCTGATAGTGGTTATATTCATTGTTAGTTTTGCGCCTATACCCTTAGCGTAGGAGAGGGAAAAGTAAGTATATTAAAAAACGTAATGGTTTAATACCCTCCACACTATTATCTATTTTTGAGAGTGATAGTCTAAGATGAAGACGTATCTTAAGGTATTATTCAACAGTGAGGGTAGCCCTCCATCAGAGATTAAAAATCAGCTGTTAGGCATGGGTTTCAAGGCTACTAAGGGTAACTATGATTTCGTATATGATTGGGGTGATAATAAAGCTAGTGTTGATGAGCTTGTATGGTTTGCTGATAAGGTTCATGCTGCTCTTAGGAATACTAATGTATATTTCTCGATTGAGACGATATAAGGATGTACTGTTCATCTTTTAGAAGAACTTAGAACTTATTTTATCCTATGATGAAAAGTCTTACCTATTTTTTATGCATGTAAATTTAATCATAGTTTTGACGATAGATATGTGTTATCCGGCCAGGAGGAATGTTTCTTTCTTCTTCACTTTTAACTAATAGGTAAATAGATACTTAGACAAAAAAGAGGGTGTAGAATTTTATCTGTTGTTTAACACTTTATATTCTTTAACTATAACTTGAGTGTTTGTTTTTTCTACTCCTTTTATTGCTTGTATTTGACTTACTAGCCTATGCAGGCATCCTAGATTTTTAACATTACCCCTCATGACAATATCATAACTACCGGTCCCAGTTACAAAGGATATCTTCTCTATATCATTTAATCTTTTTATTTCATCGAACGTTTTGTTATACCCCCCTTGGTACATCTTAGTCATTATATATACTTGAATTGGTTTAATTTTTTGTTTTTTACCTGACGTTGGAGATTTTATCTGTATGTCTACTTCCGGCATCCTTCCCACCTGCGCCTGTAATTCATCGTTTTCTTTATTTAGATTTTGTGTAGTTGCATATGCACCTGGATGATTGGGTATAAGTGTCTTATCTTAACATAAACTATAATAATTAGAAGCAAGGCAGCTAAATAATGTAAGACTGGTAAGATATTTGAGCAAATACGTCTTATCATCTAAAAGAGTTGGATAATGCGAAGGTTATTCCTAAAGATTAGCTTAAGCACTCTTTTTTTATCCTTTTACTACACCTAATGGTATTAGTTTGGCAACTTTTAATGAGAGTCTAGCGCCATGTACAACATTAACGACATCACCTACTCTTTTATAGGCATCAGGCGCCTCTTCTGCTAATACTTTTAAACTAGCTGGATGCACATATATGTTTTTCTTCTTAAGTTCATTTAGTATATGTTCTCCTCTCCATCTTCTCAACGCTTCGTTACGCGACATTACACGGCCTGCTCCATGGCAGGTTGAGCTGAAAGTTTCTTCGGCTGTGTTTGTTCCTTTAAGGATGTAACTTTCACTGCCCATATCACCAGGTATCAGTACTGGCTGACCTGTATCTCTGTATTTTAATGGTATTTCAGTTCTACCCGGTCCGAAAGCTCTTGTTGCTCCTTTACGATGTACATATACCATTCTTTTTTTACCTTCTATTATATGCTCCTCGAGTTTAGCTATATTGTGTGCTACATCGTATACTATACCCATATCCATATCCTCAGGTGTTCTACCTAGCACCTTCTGGAATGATTCACGTACCCAATGTGTGATCATCTGGCGATTACACCAAGCGAAATTAGCTGCACAAGCCATAGCTTTGATGTAGTCTTCACCTTCTCTGGATTTAACTGGTGCACATGCAAGCTGTCGATCAGGCAGCCATATGTTATATTTTTTAACAGCACGGTCTAACACTTGTATATAATCTGTGCATACTTGATGACCGAAACCACGTGAACCTGTATGTATCATAATCATAATCTGTCCTTTGTTTTTTATACCATATACTTTTGCTGATTCCTGATCATATATCTCCTCTACCTTCTGTATTTCTAAGAAATGATTACCAGCGCCTAGTGAACCCAGTTGGGAATCTCCTCTCTGCCTGGCTTTCTCTGATATCTTTGCAGGATCAGCGTTTTTCATGCAGCCTTTTTCCTCTAGGTATTCTAGATCCTCACTCCAACCGTAGTCGTGTTCAACAGCCCATCCCGCCCCTAGTCGCATTACATCATCCAGTTCTTTACGGCTAACTTTTATTTTAGCATCCTCACCTAGACCTGATGGTACATTTATGAATATTGTATCAATCAGCTCTCTTAGCACAGTTTTTATATCTTCTACTTGTAGGTTGGTTCTTAGTAATCTTACACCACAGTTTATATCGAATCCTACACCACCAGGTGATATAACCCCCTCTTCAGCATCTGTTGCTGCCACCCCGCCTATAGGAAAACCGTAACCCCAATGTATATCAGGCATGGCTAATGATTTACCAACGATCCCTGGTAGCACAGCTACATTAGCGGTCTGCTCAGGCGCGTTGTCGCCTCTTATATGAGGTATCATTTCATCATTAGCATATATCACAGCTGATGTCCTCATTTTTAAGTTATCCTTTTCACCTCTATAAGAAGAGGGTATCTCGAAGCGGTATTCACCTATTTTATTTAAAGGTCCTTTCCAGCTCATATCATATCAAACCTAGATAAATATATTTTAGAATAAATGGAGAGGGGTTTTAGTAATTAAACGTTATGGTAATCTGGTTGAATTTCAGAGCCTATGAAAAGTAATTATATTATTATACGATAAGTTGAGGATGAATTATATCATCTATGTGGGTTTCATTAAAGGATAACGATCCCGTCCGTTCCCCCCAGTTATATTGTATGGTATATCACCGATACCATCGTTATTAGAATCAAATCCTGTATAGTTGCTCCAATAGTTACCAACAGTTCCATTATCCCATTGGTTGTTAAACGGGTCATAAGCATCCCATTTACTATTTTTTATGAATGTATTGTAGTAGATGATGTTGTTATTTGCTGCGCAACAAATAAAAACACCCATGTTGTTATAGTAGAGTTTATTGTTGTAGACTACACTCCCTTTGGACCCCTTTAGATTGATGCCGACGCTATTATTTTCTAAGATGTTTCCTATTACTTTGCATTGTGGTGATCCAATGTAGACGCTGTAGTTATTCCAGCGGAAGACATTATTGAGGATGGAGTTATTTTCTGACATGTGGGTAGTATAAAAACCATATAGAGTAGTGTTGTATATTGTGTTTTTCTCGATTATATTATTGGGTGATATTCTGAGGAAAATGCCGTTTTGATTCCCTAGGATAGTGTTTTTGTTGATGGTGTTATTTGAGGATTGCCAGATATAGATCCCCATGATGCTACTATAAATCGTATTATCTGTTATAGATGTATGATGAGATTTCTCAAGGTATATCCCAATGTTTGTATTGTTTAGTATGGTGACATTTGAAATCCTGGTCGAGTTTGCAGTGATGTAAACCCCTGAGTCGTAGTATCCAGAGTCGCAGTTCCTAATGGTAAAGCCAGAGACTTCTACTTTTTCAGCGGTGATAGTTATAGCTGTGCCGCTATGGTTTCCATCTATGATGGTTGACACTGCAGACTCTCCTCTAAGAGTGATAGATTTATTGATTATGATGTTCTCGTAGTATGTACCACTGGGGATGTGGATGATATCACCAGGAAGTGCTTGATTGATTAGTTTTTGAATCACTGGTATTTGTCCTGGTGTCTCGTTGTTTTTTACTATGCAGCCTGCAAATCCTGTGGACAATAAAAGTAAACAAGCTAAGATGGAGATTATGATCTTATCTGAAAATGAAATCATGTTGTTCGCCTTTAGGAGTTGGATAATAATTATTGCTTTATAACTTTATCTGGTTTTGTTATGCAAACGATATTATCTTACTTTTACCATAGTTTTGTTTTAATATTAAAATTATAGGTAAAAAAGATGATTGGTGCATGTATATGGGCTTTTTGTATTTAAGAATAAGAAAATAAAAAAGAGAATCCCTTAGTTTATGTTTTTTTGATGTTTACCGCTTTTAGTCCTTTTTCAGAGTTCTCTACCTCAAATTCTACTTTATCTCCTTCTTTAAGGAAGGTTCCACTTGGTACTGATGAACGATGAACAAATATATCTTTTCCATTCTCATCAGTTATAAAACCGTACCCTTTCCTTGCATTGTACCATTTAACATTTCCTTTCATTTTACTATTCCCTCATACTAAATCTTTTTTCCACAAAAGAAAGAAAAAATAAGAACAGTTTTTTCATTCAAAAATACAGTTTTCTATATTTTTGATTTTTTCTGGTCTTTTTTTTCTTCTTTTGTTGTAAGTATATAAACAATTTAGTATCTTATATAGATTTCTACTGTTGTTTTTTTGGATGTATTTTCTCCAGGTGGTAAAATAAGATAATTGATTTTCAATAAAAAGAATCTATAAATAAGTGTTCTGTTATTCCTCATTCTTGCCATGTGCGGTATAGTAGGCATAATTGGGGATAAGCCTGTTTCTCGTCTTATATATCATAGCCTATTTGCACTTCAGCATCGTGGTCAATCATCAGCTGGTAAGCTAACATATGATGGTAACATACACGTCTATAAGGATGCGGGTTTAGTGAGGGATATTTTCAACGAAGAGAAGAAGATTGATACACCTGGCAACGTGGGTATAGGTCATACTCGGTACTCAACCGCTGGTTTAGATGATATTGAATCATTAAAGAAGAATGCTCAACCAGAGTACCTTGTTAACCCTTTCCTAGCAGCGGTTCATAATGGTAACATTTATAATTGTGCTGAGATGAGAAGTAAAACAAAGAGGATACCAAGAACTGATTGTGATATACAATGGTTATTACTACCTATGGCTGATCAATTATTTAAGAAGGAGTTGACAGTTGATATTATCTTTGAGGCTTGCAGAGAGGTTATGAGTCAGGTTAAAGGTAGCTACTCGGTATTATACTTAGCAGACTCTGGTGATAATCCTTATCTATTTGCTATGACCAGTCCTAGGAAGATTAGACCATTAGTACTGGGCCGGTTTGATGGTATGTATTGTTTTGCATCAGAGACCAGGGTTTTTAAACGTATCAACTTTGAATATGTTAAGGATATACCTGGTGGTTCTGTTGTAATTATAGATAAGGAGGGTAATATCTACGAAAAACAGATTGTGAGAAAACGGGAGATGCCTTGTATGTTTGAATTTGTATACTTTGCTAAACCTGATTCTAGGATTAATGGTATATCAATTCATCGTGTACGTGATGAGATAGGTCGCTTGTTAGCCAAGGAGGCGCCTGTTGATGCTGATATCGTTGTACCTGTGCCTGAATCTGGTAGGAGATATGCTCTTGGTTTCTCTAGGGAGTCAGGTATACCTATAGATGAGGGTATAATGAAGGATAAGGATGAACGCTCGTTTATACAGCAGACGCAGGAGAATAGAGATAAAGTGGTAGAGGAGGGTTTATCATACATACGGTCAGTGGTGGACGGTAAGAGAATAGTATTATTGGATGATTCTATAGTGCGTGGTACTAATATAAAGAAGATAGTTAAGGGTCTAAGGAACGCGGGTGCAAAGGAGGTTCATCTTCGTATAGGATGCCCACCGTTGATAGCGCCTTGTTATCTTGGTATAGATATGCGTAGTAAGCATGAGTTTATAGCTCGTGATACGAGGGGCAATATTAAAGAACCAGAACTTATAGCTAAGGAGTTGGGTGCTGATTCTTTGGCGTATATAAGTATAAAAGGATTGGAGAAGGCTATAGGTATAAATATATGTAAGGGGTGTATACAGTTCCCTGATGGTTATCCACCTGAGATGCATGATGATGTTGTTAGATTGTTTATGAATAGTAAAAAGGGTAGAAGGGCTTACGAATGTGTATAAAAAAGATGATAAACTATTAATGTATATTAATGTATTATTAGTCTGTATTATTGTTTAAATAGATATTGTAGAGCAGAAGCGAAGGGATTGGTGCTAGGAGAGTAAAAGGATGGAGACGTCTACTGTTGAAGCGAAGAGAGATGATGCTGTATTTAAGACGACAGGTAAACCGAAGATAGCTTATTTCTCCATGGAGATTGGTATAGATGAACGTATACCGACATATAGTGGTGGTTTAGGGATACTAGCTGGTGATACTTTAAAGTCATGCGCTGATCTTAATGTACCGATTGTGGGTGTAACTTTGCTATCTGAGAATGGGTACTTCTATCAGAAGATAGATGAAAATGGGAATCAGACGGAGTTGCCATACAATTTCAATATTGGTGATTTCTTAACGTTACTACCAACTAGAACTAGTATATCCATTGAGAATAGAACAGTTAATATAAGAGTGTGGTACTATCTTGTGCAGGGTATAAACGGGTATATAGTACCTATCTTTTTCCTTGATACTAACCTACCTGAGAACACTGAGTATGATCGTGAGATAACAAAGTATCTCTACGGCGGTGATTCTAAATATCGTCTAGCTCAGGAGATGGTGCTGGGCATAGGTGGTGTAAAAGCATTACAGGCATTGGGCTATAAGAGTATTGATAAGTATCATATGAATGAGGGGCATGCGGCGTTGAGCACGCTAGCGCTTTTCAATCAGTATAATGATATAGAGAAGGTTCGTGAGCAATGTGTTTTTACCACTCATACTCCTGTGGCGTCAGGTCATGATCAATTTGATTTACAACTAGCTAAAAGTATGCTTGGTAATCTTTTACCTGATTTTCTTTTACATGAGTTCACATTTGAAAACAAGTTAAACATGACGAGATTAGCCTTGTTTTTCAGTCATTATGTTAACGGTGTGGCGAAGAAACATGGTGAGGTGTCACGTATGATGTTCCCAGGTTACGCTATCGACTCTATAACCAACGGTGTTCATACACCCACGTGGGTCTCAGAGCCTTTTGCTCGTTTATTTGATAAGTATCTGGCAGGATGGAGAGCTGATCCTTATGCTCTACGTGCAGCTTTTAGTATCGATAAGAAGGAGATATGGGCTGCTCATATGGAGGCTAAGAAGAAGTTGATAGACTTTGTGAACAGCAGATATAACAGTGGTCTCAATTATGATCATTTCACCATAGGTTTCGCTAGGAGACAGACGGCTTATAAGAGACCGGAGTTGCTTATATCTGACCCTGAGCGATTACTGAGGATAGCTGATAAAGCTGGTCCTATGCAGATCATCTATGCTGGTAAAGCACATCCTAAGGATGTTTCAGGTAAAGAATCTATTAAGAGGATATTCCAGGTTATGAAAATGATCAATGGTAGAGGTAAAGTCAGGATAGCTTTTATCCATAATTATGATATGGCTATAGCTAAACTATTGACATCAGGTGTGGATCTATGGTTGAATACACCTCGTCGGCCACAGGAGGCATCGGGTACATCAGGTATGAAAGCTGCTCATAATGGTATACCCCAGTTTAGTACATTAGATGGGTGGTGGATAGAGGGGCGTATTGAGAATATAACAGGATGGGCTATTGGTACTAGGAAGTCTAATGAACGTGAATCAGATGATGAGAGTGATCGTAATGAGATGTACGAGAAGCTTGAAACGTGGATTATACCTAAATTCTACAATGATAGGGATAACTGGATTCGTACTATGCGTAGTTGTATAGCTATAAATGCTTCCTTCTTTAATACTAACCGTATGATACAGCAATACGTCTTAAACGCTTATTTTATGTAGATAAAATGATTCATATTCAGGTTTGGTGTTCTCTACATCCTCTATTAGTGATCGTAGTATTTCACCTACACTCCAAGCTTGTGTGATACAACCCTGTGGTGTAAAAGGTGGATCACCATCAAATATCTCAGGTATGGATCCGTCCCAGTTCTCCCCGAATACGTTGAGCATGGGTTCCAGGAAGGTAGTATAGGCGTATGCACGTGCACTCTCAGTGTAGTCCTGGGTCTTTACATAGGCTTTTATGAATGATCCTAAGAGCCATGGCCATACTGTACCATTATGATAAGCTAATTCTTTATTATTACCTAGGTATGATCCTCTATACGCGTGGTTATCAGGTGATAGTGTTCTTAAACCAAATATTGTTAATAGTTTATCCTGTACGGCTCTTACTATATGCTCCTGTGTTTTTTTATCTATCATGTTGTGATCCAGTGATACAAGTAGTATCATGTTTGGCCTCAGTGAGGCGTCCATGGTGTCTAATACATCATATAGATCAGTATATCTCTCTATGAAGCTCTCTTTTACTTTAGCCGCTAAGTCATTATAAGTATCGTTATGGGATAATACTCTTGTTAGTTTACTCATTATGCATAACGCGTTGTACCATAATGCTTGTATTTCAACAGCTTTCTTCGCTCTTGGTGTGGGGTAATAATCACCTATTTTGACATCCATCCATGTGAGACCAGGTCCATGGCTGATGAGGTAATCCTCGTCCATGTGTATATCATATAGTGTACCATTTTTATACGCTTGTATTATTGAGATCAGGGTGGGCCATACCTTCTCCAATAGGTCTAGATCATTCGTGTATTTAAGATACTGGTATACTCTATCTACGTACCATAATGAAGCATCAACAGTGTTATAGACCGGTTTTGAATTCTGATCTATAAAGACATTAGGTATAAGTCCGTTCTCGCAGTGATCACTGAAAACCGTTAGTATATCTTTTGCGTCGTTATACCTCCTGGTAACAAGTGTTAGACCTGGTAATGCTATAAGTGTGTCTCTACCCCAGTCACTGAACCATGGGTAACCAGCTATTACTGTTTTCCTACTGTTTCTTTTCACTATGAATCTGTCAGATGATATTACTAGTCTCTCAAAATCCTTATGAACTAGTGGTGTTTGTGATATTAACCCTGCTAATCTATTTTTCTCCTCCAGGTATAGCTTGTAGGGTTGGTTGTAATCCTCGTTCTCAATTGTTAATACCATGAAGAATTCACAATTTCTTTCTATGTTCTTATGTAATTCACCTGTATGTATAGCATGGTCGATGTACAAGTCGTTTCTTCTTTTATCTATCTCGTATATGAATTCATCCCAGTATTCATCAATATGATACAATGAGTCATCTAGTATTATTCTTATTGTCTTGTCTATGTTAGTAGGTGTTACATGCACTTCGTCCTCTGTTATCTCTTGGAAGATTGTGATATTTCTCCTCTTTGTCACATCATAGAAGTAACGAGGATTAACATAAGGGTGATAGATCATGGTTATAGGTATATTGGTTTTTACCTTGTAGTATATTATAGTTGTATTCCTGTGATAAGGCATGAATATAATTTTATCGATATGTATATCACCTATCTCATACGTGAAACATGGTAAGAGGTTGAATGAGAACGTAGATGGTTGGTCAGATAGATCATAGGTTTTATCATTGATCTTTAATATCTCTCTCATTGTCGGTATGAAGACCCATCTGTTGCTGGGCGGGTTAAGACTAGCGATTAGTAAACCATGATATTTCCTTGATAACCTATTGTTAAGTGTCTGTGAAGCGTATCCTCCTAATCCGTTGGTAACAATCCACTCTTTCATAGTACCTCCTGGTATATCTCAAGTATACGTTTAGCGATGTTATCCCAGCTGAATTCTGATAACACTCTTTCTCTACCGTTCTTACCCATGAGTAAGGCATGATCTTTTGATTTTAAGACTTCTTTTACACCCCATGCTATATCATCAGGGCTATAAGGGTTTATATGTATGCCGCATTGTTTATCACCTGATGGTATAACCTGTTCTCTCATACCGTTGGTGCCTTTTGCTCCTACGACAACTGGTTTACCCATGGACATAGCCTCGGTGCATACTATACCAAAAGGCTCGTATAATGAAGGTATGACTACGACATCAGATGCGGCATAGTGTAATATACGTTCTTGTTCACTAACGAACTCCGCTCTTATAATTACTTTATCTTTTAAACCTTGATGATTGATCATATCCCTGATCATACCTTCAAGGTCGCCCACGCCTAGTATAACTAGTTTAGCAGAGGGGTATTCATGTAGTATGTTAGGGAATGCTTTAACCAGGTTGTCAACACCTTTAACTGTTACTAAGCGACCTATAAAGAATATCATGATCTCATGATCTTGTATCCCGTATCGTCTACGAAGATTAAATGCTTCTTCCTTAGGTATTCTCTCAGGGTTGTATTTGTATGGGTCAACACCGTTCCAACATACGCGTATCTTATCGACTGGGAATCCTAGTTTAAGTAACTCATCACCCATAGCGTGTGATACAGTTACTACTACATCAGCTATCTGTGCTCCTTCATACTCTATATCCTTGATCGTATGCGATCCTCTACCTATGGATCTACCGATCTCAGTTGAATGAACATGGAATACTAATGGTTTATTCATCTCTTTTTTAGCTACTATACCACCCATTATACCTAGCCAGTCATGAGCGTGTATAATATCAAATACTCTGTTGTTCTTCCTAGCCAGTAGGTTTACCAGTTGGGATGCTGATATTATATTATAGCTGAGTACATCAGCGTAGAATCTAAAATGAGATCCCCATGATTTTAACTCGTGATCAGCTGATAAGTAGAACGGTATAGTATAATCAAGTGTTTTAGGACGATACACTTCTACGCCATTGTAGTTATCTGAGGTTGGTAGGCTATTGTTTGGATTCATGGTGAATACTGTTACATCATGTCCGTAAGCATGTTGTTTCAGTGATAGCTCCGTAGTGAATGTTCCTAATCCACCGTATAGTACTGGTGGGTACTCCCATGAGAAATGAACAATTCTCATATAGTATCCTCTCTTAGATGAATTAAAATCCTCACCATTGATTAATGGTAATATATGAGCTTATATTAAAAACTATATTTTTTTATTTATGCATTGCTCTCTGTTTTAGATCCTGTAGTATATTCATATAGTTGATGAATGCATCATAGGGTACTTCATATGGACTGAAGTAAGCGTGTACAGCCCCATCCTCAAAACCCTTAGTCGACATATAATATAGATGATCAGATGTTTGTAGTAGACGCCATATATACAGTAGTTCTTCATCTTTTTTCTCTCTTAACATGCGTCCTATCTCTTTAAGCTCATTAAAACAAGCAGTCTGCATATTGTTACCAAGCCACGTTGAGACATCACGGTCAGCGTCAGCCCATGATATCGCCCATGGTACATCAATCTCCCCTTTAGCATCGTATCGTCTAACAGCTTCAGATACCGTCACAAAATCAAGGTTATCATACTTCAAAACCTCACCTGGTAGATGTTCCAGGAACTCGAAGATACCTGTATCAGCCCATTGATGCTCACCGAACGTCTCATAATCCATAAACAGGTTTATTACGTCGCCAGGTGAATCAGCCATCCATTTAGCATACTTGTCAGACGTTAGAGGGTAACCATGCCATCCACGAGCTGAGAAACGGAAACCCACGTCATCACTCAGCATATAATTCCTCATTAAAACCTTTATATCAATATTAACAGGCTTGTAGATATAATTAGGAGAACGCCAGTCTAGTATCTTATCAGCACCCTCAGTTATTATACCAGCATAACCCATATCAGATATCTTCTTCGCTATCCTATTATCAAATATAGCCTCAGTGTTACGAAACACTCTGGGTTTATACCTAAATATGCGATAAATCATATCACGATGCATTTTAACCTGATCCTCGAATTCATCTAGATCATCGTATAGTGATGATAAAGAATGAAAATAAGTCTCCTCTATGAGATCCACAGCCCCTGTCTCAAATAACTCCTGAAAACTCTCAAGCACCCAAGGCATGAACAACTCACAATACTCAACGAAAGTACCAGTGAGACTAAAAGAAACACGAAATCTACCATCATACCTGTTAATCAGATCTAACAGTAGCTTATTAGTTGGTATGTAGCACTTAGAAGCAACCTTCTCAAATATAGCACGATTCTTCTTATGATCAAAATAAGAATTATAAGGATCCTGCACTCCACCTATATTAAAAACAGAGAAACGACTGAGACGTACCGGCTGATGCACCTCAAAGTAGAAACATACTGATGGCATACTACTATTTTACCTCACAAGACTACTATAAACCCCTAGGGTCCTATCTGCAACACGATCCCAGGTAAATAAATTTATCTCTTTTAGAGAATGTTTACTCATAGTAGTCCTAAGAGGATCATACCTTAGTATAGATATTATCTTATTGGCCATTTCGTCAGTATCCCAAAAATCAACCTTGAAACAATTTTTGAAAACTTCTGATACACCAGAACTCTTAGAAACAATAGTAGGTGTACCAGCGGAGCAAGCCTCCAGTGCGGTTATGCCAAAAGGTTCACTAACAGAAGGCATAACATAGATGCTAGCAATCTTGTATATATGACGAACCTCCTCATCGGTGAGACTACCAGTGAATATAACTTTATTAGCTATACCTAACTCTAAAGCCTGATTGATCAACCGAGGTAGCATATCACCACTACCCGCTATAACAAAACGTGTATCCTCATGTTCAAGTACTTTCTTCGCGGCTTTGAGGAAGAATTCTGGTCCTTTCTGTAGAGTGAGCCGACCTAAAAAAAGAACCAGATTCTTCTTCTCACCCTCTCCTATGGGGTCAACCGCATTATATATAACCTCAACCTTCTCAGGGCTTATGCCATACTTCTCCACTATAACCTTCTTGGTAAAGTTACTAACAGCGATGATCCGATCAGCCTTCTCCATGCCTTCACGTTCAATATCTATGAACCATTGATTAGGATACAACCAGCCAGCACGATCATACTCTGTAGAGTGAACAGTTACTACTAACGGGCATCCCAGTTTCTCTTTTAAACGCACAGCCGCTTTCATTGTAAGCCAGTCATGGCAATGTATAAGATCATACTTACCATTCATAGATACAGATTTAACTAGTAACTCGTTATATTTGTATACTTTGTCATAGAACTGACCGCTAAGTTCTTTACTATCAGGTCTGTCATAAGGGAAGAGAACAGCATCGCCTACCTCTATTATTCTAAGATTCTTTTTATCACTAACAGGGCGATCCTTAACACGAGGCATGTAGAAATCTATCTCAACGTTCTTATCAGCGAGACTACGTGTAAGACCGTAACAATGTGTACCGAGTCCACCTACTTTAAATGGTGGGTACTCCCAGCCGATCATCGCTATTCTCATAAACCCTTATCCTCACCATTACTAACCTCAATTTTCTTCTTTCTTTATCCACATCTATCATGATAGTAAACGAAGTATAGGCTTCTATATTTTGAGGGTTTTTAACTCATCTCGCAACATTGCAACATTTGCCTATATATAATTATTATGTTTTTTTCCTCCCAAAAAAATCTCCCCAAGTTTCTTTGAGAGATTCTTTTTGGCTCACTCTACAGCTTAATCCTTTTTTTATTTACAGAGTTTGTTATCAATTTTGATTTTATAAGTTTATCTATTTATCATTCGAATAGTGAAAAATTGATGATATACATCAAAAAATCTTATTATTTTTTTGTCGCTGTCACCCAACATAAATAAAAAAATTGTTGGGTGTGCTGTTGAATCATCTCTTTTATTGTTGCAGCAGTTTCAGAGATGATGCCCAGCGTTATATCGCGACTTTTGTATGACATCGAGGTTATCCTCTTAGTCATCTCTTGACATCATACGTCTGATTGATCAAAGAGGGACCCTATTCGATATCATCTTTGTAACCTTGATCTTGCCTCACTCATCATACTTCTCAGAGTGATCTTCGAATCAAGGTTAATCTAAAAATATAGGGTATACTCTTAATTAATATTTCGGTACACCTCCCATCACATTTTTTTTCAATGTTTTTTAAGATATTTATTTATTTCATCTCTTAGATCTAATGCAGCTTTTCTGGCAGCGTCAGCGTAATCATGCGCTCTGCTAGCATAAATTACACCACGTGATGAGTTTATTAACGCACGCATACCATCCTTGTTTACCCCGTAACGTACAGCTTTCTCCAGATCACCACCTTGTTTACCAACACCTGGTATTAATATAGGGGCATCGTCCCCTAATATGCCTCTTATGATCTTCATCTCATCAGGGTACGTAGCACCTACTACAGCACCACAGTTATGATTTTTATTCCATTCTCTGATCCTTCCAGCTATAACTTGGTATAATGGCACACCTGATACATTTAGATCCTGTATTTCGCGGGCTGATTGGTTAGATGTCCTACATAGTATAAAGGTGCATTTATCATGGTAATCAAGGAAAGGTTGTATACTGTCATAACCTAGTAGAGGGTTTACAGTTACCGCGTCAGCTGACAGGTTCTTGAATAGCGATTCAGCATATAATCTAGCAGTGTTGCCTATATCATTACGTTTACCGTCAAGTATTATGATTATATTGCTAGGTATATGTTTAATGGTTTTTTCAAGTAGTGTTAAGCCTTTTTTTCCTAACACTTCGTAGAAAGCCATGTTTAGTTTATACGCGCATACTAGGTCACTGGTTACATCTATGATTGAATGGTTAAATTCCAGGTATGGGTCTTTACATGATTCAAATAGAAACGAAGGCATTTCTTTTTTGTCGATATCTAAGCCTATACACAGCAGGCTGTTGTTCTTCTTGGTTACACTATCAAGTTTATCTAGAAACATGTATCATCATCCTCTAAATCTTAGTTTGATAGTAGAATATACTATAAACTATAAAAAAACACCTACCATTAAAAATAATTAATCTTAGTTACTTATATTAATACATCCTGGTTTATACCTTTTCTGATTATGAATATCATTTATGGTGTATGTTCATGGGGTCTTGGTCATGCTACTAGATCTTTACCTGTGATAAGAGCATTGATAGATGAGGGTCATAACCTTACTATAATAAGTAGCGGTGGAGGATTAGCGTTATTGAAAAGAGAGCTCGGAGTCGATAAAGGCATTGTGTATGTTGATATAGAAGATTATCCGATACCTCTTGCTGAGAATACAAGACAATTTATAGCTAAAACCATATTATACTGGCCTATATTTATCAAGAAGATAGAGGACGGACTACAGCAACTCTCAAGGATATTGGAGAAGAACAAATATGATAGGGTAATATCTGACGGACGATACGATATATATAGTAAGAAGATACCATCATATTTCATCTCACATCAAATGAGGATAATGAACCCTCTAAGAATAAGAATATTTGAGAAGGAGATGGAACGGTTCAACCTCTTTTTTTTTAAGAGATACAAAGCATTTATAATACCAGATTACAAGGATGATGACTTATCAGGTGATCTATCACACAACCTTGATTTGATAGATGAGGATAAATTACACTACGTGGGTGTGTTATCAGATTTTAAGAAGAGAAGAATCAAGAGGGATATTGACTATCTGATATCTATATCTGGGCCTGAACCACAACGCACCATACTAGAAAAACTCCTACTGAAAGAAGTGGAGAGACTAGAAGGTAATATCGTTATAACACTAGGTAAACCTGAATGTAGCGAGCTAGAAACCATAGAGAATCATATAACGATATATACATCCGTTGATAAAAATAAAAGGGAGGAATTACTAAATAAAGCTAGACTATGTATATCACGATCAGGTTATTCTACTATAATGGATCTAGCAGTAGTAGGTACAAAGGCTTTAATGATACCTACACCTGGTCAGACTGAACAAGAGTACCTAGCTGAGTATCATAACAAGAAGAACACTTTTTATTCAGTCAGACAGCATAGATTATCGCTGGAGGAGGATGTAGAAAAAGCAAGGAAAACTAATGGTATAACAAGGGAATGCAAAGTAGAAAAAACAGTTAGAAACATATTAGATATACTAAGTACATAAGCATTTAACCATTGTTTATTCTTTCAGGTACACGTAACTTTTTTTTTGTTTAATAACACCGTTCTTATTTGATTTCATAATGAAAGGAAAGATTTTTAACAACAAACAATTATTAACTAATAACAACTCTTTATATAAAATTAAAATGTATAAGATTTAGATTAAAAAAACAAAAAAGGATTCATGGAAAATGAAGGATAAAACAATGTGTAAATTTAACAGCGGTATCCTGCGTAAACCCTGGTTGTACCTAGCTGTGATTACATTTCTAGCTATAGTGATAAGATCATGGCCTGCATGGGTTAACCCTGCCTGGGGTTGTGATTTTGGTATATACTATGGTTTAACCAAGTCGTTTGTTGAAACTGGTCGCTTATTTAATGATTATACAGGTTGGGGTGTATCCTATCAATACTTCCCGATGCTCTATGTGGTTACAGGTATGATACATTGGATAACAGGTTTGGATATAATTGTTATAATGCCTAAGGTAGCACCTATATTCGGTGGTTTATCAGTTTTAATCTTTTACTTCATCGCTCGGATGATATTAGATGACGAGAGAAGAGCTTTAATAGCTAGCTTATTTTTAGCTGTTTTACCATTCCATGTGTATCAGACGAGTCATGCGGCACCATTAACCTTTGGTCATTTCTTCATGATGCTCTCCATATACTTTTTTATGAGGTACAGACAGGATTCAAAATATGTAATACCATTGATCATTTCGACTGTGTTACTGATTATGTCCCATCATCTAACCACGTTTTTCTATCTATTATCGCTCATAGGCATAGTCATAATGGAGAATTCAAGGAGTCTGGTGTGGATCTCTACGATTAAACGTGATATATTATCTATTATCCTTACCAGTATCGTAGCTTTTACATACTGGATGGCTATTGCTAGAGACGTATATGTCCATTTTATGGGTAGAGGTATAAAGGTAGGATCATACACTCTGGGGGCTACTGCTACGGTTATACTCTTCTATCTTGTATTATTCCTACTGTTATTTTTTGTATGGCTTAAAAGAAAATACAGGATCTATCGGCATGTAGAAGAACCAACATCTCGTTCATCATTGATCAGATTCAGTGTATCCTTTTCCATCTGTTTAGGTTCCATGATTGTATTCTCATTTGTGAAGATGCCGTGGACGAATTTCAGATTTACATCTATAAGTATACTCTACTCTATACCTCTGATATGCATGAT
>JAVYLV010000019.1:0-21963 GCA_038740425.1 Thermoplasmatota archaeon
GGGTCATCAGCTGTGGCTGTAACCGCTGAGAAGCCTAATCTATTTGGCAAGACCTTGGTTTTGTCGGTTTTACCTATGACGCAGGCGGTGTATGGTTTGTTGACAGCTATACTGTTGATGCTGGGCGCTGGTCTGCTAGGAGGTTCAGCTAGAACTGATATGATGAACCCTGTTATTGGTGGGGCGTCTATCTGGATTGGTCTTATTGTGGGTGTGACTGGTATATCAGCTATAAACCAGGGGTTGGTGGCATCTTCAGCTATAACTGCGGTTGGTAGGAATCCTGATGTGGCTGCACGTGGTATAATCTTCACAGTTCAGACTGAGACTATAGCTATATTTGGTTTGTTAACAGCTATATTACTAATGACAGGCCTGGGTCTCCTATAATTTGTAGATATGCGGGAATTCTTTGTTATTAGGATATGCAGGTATTGTAGGGTTTATGAGTGTTGAATCAATCATCAAACGTATAGTAGCAGATGCTGAGCGTGAAGCGAAACGTATAATAGATGAATCTAGGGTTGAGGTTGAGCGTATCATAACAAAAGCTAGAGAGGAGTCATCTAAAGAGGCTGAGAGGATTATATCTGAGGGTAGAGTCAAATGTGAGACCCTAAGGAGGAATATGTTATCTAGAGCTGAGCATGAGATGAAGCGGGATTTATTTTCAGAGCGGGAAAGGTGTATAGAGGAGTGTTTCAATCAGGCTGTCCGTGCTTTATCCTCGTTGCCATCTGATAAGTATATGGATATAGTCAGGGGTTTCATTAAGAAGGGAAAAGAGTTATTAGGAGAGGGGTGCATGGTTCTAATAACAAGAGAAGAAGATAGAAAGGTAGCTGAGAATGAGCATGTAATTGTTAAAGGTACGACAAAAGGTATAGGAGGGGTGGTTGTGTTATCATCTGATGAACGTGTGAGTGTGGATTATACTTTTGATGGTTTACTTAAAAGGATGAAGGATGATCTAAGAAGAAAAGTAGGAGGGATGTTATTCTCAGATTATTAAGTAGGAGAGTCTACCTATGCTTGGTATATGCTCTATAATATTATCTCTACCACTTGTAGTATCTATAGTTATATTTATCATTACTCTGCTTGTGTTACTTATCTTTAAGTATCTTAGGTTATACATACAGTTCGTGTATCCTAATGCTAAATACGAGGCCATAGGTAACCGGTTTGTAGTTGAAAAAGAGCTAATAAACTTATCAGAGAGTAAAAGCCTCCATAATCTAAAAGAGATTTTGAATAATTATAAGGATTATAAGATAACAGGGGATGATGCTAGAGCCCTGCAGAGCTCTCTAGATGAACATCTAGTATCTATGATCGAGATGATGAAAAATGATAGCCCTAGGGTTATACATCGGTTCTATGACCTTTACTTAGAATGGTTACATCTGCCTTTTATCAAAAACACGGTTAAAATGATATTACTAGGTAGGGGAGCAGATTTCGATAAAAGTTTTATAGAACGTGTCAAGCATGATAAAACAAGGCTTGTATTGAAAGAGCTTTTTAATGTATCTAAGAGAGATGAATTAGTAACCATACTAAATAGATATGGTTATGATGATGTTACTATGGCTTTGTTATCTGAGGAATATGATTTATTAAAAGTTGATACTGCTTTCGATAGATATATGCTTAAGGGTTTAAAGGATTTAAAGATCCCTTCTAAATGCATGAATGCGAAGAGGGATTTCTTGTATCTCTTAACAGATGTTTTAATTATAAAAGGGGTGCTGAGAGCTAAGAATTTAGGCTATGATTATAATAGATGCTTAGTTTTAGATCTAGGAGTGGGTAACGAGATTCAACCATGGCGTTTCCAAAGTATGATAAAAGCAAATAATATCATGGAGGTTGTGGAATCACTTGAGGGGACATCTTATCACGATATATTGAAAGCTAATATGGATCTGTATAAGCAGACTGGTTCGTTACAGGTT
Source organism: Thermoplasmatota archaeon (assembly GCA_038740425.1). Classification (GTDB taxonomy): domain Archaea; phylum Thermoplasmatota; class E2; order DHVEG-1; family DHVEG-1; genus JAVYLV01. Next base: position 1,959 of record JAVYLV010000019.1, read on the forward strand.
CTTGAAAGTACACTTGATAGGTGCATTCTGAAAAAGATTAAGGATATATCCTTGCGTTATTACCAAACGATGGGTCCTCTGCTTAGATTCCTCGTATCTAAAGAATATGAGGTACGTAATCTTAAAGTGATCATAAAAAACATAGATAGTAGAATGCCTTACGAGCAGGTTAAAGCTTTATTAGTCATAGAGGAGGGGTAAGGATTTGAAGATAGCTGCTATATGTGATCCTGATACAGGTATTGGTTTAAGACTCTTAGGAGTACATGATGTTTTCACATCTGATAAAGATCCCATCAGGGTATTCAAAGAGGTTACTCAGCGGTCAGATATAGGTATAGTATTCATAACCGATGAGTTAGCTAGCATACTTGGGAGAAACCTAAGAGAATATAGACTATCACACAGTTCACCCATCATTGTTGAGTTGCCTAGCAGCAGGGGGCGTATGAAGGGTTATATTGATTTCATATCATATCTCATTAAGAGATCTATTGGTGTAGATATCAAGGTGAAAAATGTGGAGGAGACAGATATATGAACAGCATTACAGGTAGGATAATTAGGATATCAGGGCCTGTTATCGAAGCTGATAATATGCGTGGATCAAAGATGTACGATGTAGTATATGTAGGTGATGAAGAGTTGATAGGTGAGATCATCCGTTTAAAGAATGATACTGCTACTATACAAGTATATGAGGATACCACTGGTTTAAAGCCAGGTGAGAAGGTTACGTCAACACAGGAGCCTTTATCGGTCGAGCTTGGGCCAGGTCTGATAAGTAGTATATTTGATGGTATACAACGTCCTTTACCTGTTATAAAAGCAGAGACTGGTGATTTCATCAGTAGAGGAGTAAAGGTGTCTTCACTGGATAGAAATAGGAGATGGAGGTTTAAACCAAAGGTTAAAAACAATGTAGAAGTGGTAGGTGGTGATATAATAGGGGAGGTATCTGAGACTAAACATATCATGCATTATATAATGATCCCTCCTCTGCTGTCAGGTAGAATCATATCGGTAGCTCCAGAAGGGGAGTACAGAGTTGATGAGGAGATAGCAGTACTTAGAAAGGGTGATGAAAGGATCTCGTTATCAATGATGCAGCGTTGGCCTGTGAGGAAACCGAGGCCTATAAAGGAGCGTTATGATCCTATACTACCGTTGATCACTGGCCAAAGGGTTATAGATACATTCTTCCCTGTTGCTAAGGGTGGTACAGCTGCTATACCTGGTGGTTTTGGTACAGGTAAGACTGTTATGCTTCATCAGTTAGCTAAATGGAGTAACACTAGGATAGTGGTGTATGTTGGATGTGGTGAACGTGGTAACGAGATGGCTGATGTATTAAGAGAGTTCCCGCGTTTAGAGGATCCATCCACAGGTGAACCGCTTATTAATAGAACAGTCTTGATAGCTAATACTTCTAATATGCCTGTTGCTGCTAGGGATGCTAGTGTCTATACTGGTATGAGTATAGCTGAGTATTATCGTGATATGGGTTATGATGTAGCTTTGATGGCTGATAGTACTTCTAGATGGGCTGAGGCTATGCGTGAGATCTCAGGTAGATTAGAGGAGATGCCTGGTGAGGAGGGTTATCCTGCGTATCTGGCTTCTCGTTTAGCTGAGTTCTATGAGAGGGCTGGTCGTGTAAGAACAATAGGTTCAGAGTCACGTGAGGGGTCTGTATCTGTTATGGGTGCTGTATCACCGCCAGGTGGTGATTTCTCTGAGCCTGTATCGCAGAATACTTTACGTATTGTGAAGGTATTCTGGGCTCTTGATGCTGATCTTGCTGATCGTAGGCATTTTCCATCTGTTAACTGGTTGAAATCTTATTCGCTTTATTTAGATCAGGTTGGTGAATGGTGGCGGGAGCATGTAGGTGAGTCATGGTTAATTATGATAAATAAGGCTATGGGTATACTACAGAAGGAGTCTGAGTTACAGGAGATTGTTAAACTGGTGGGTCCTGATGCTCTCCCCTCTAGGGAGCGTGTACTATTGGAATCAGCTCGTATGATACGTGAAGGGTATTTGCAGCAGAGTGCTTTTCATAGTGTGGATACTTATTGCCCTGAGGGTAAGCAGTATGAGATGCTTAGGCTTATATTAAGGTTCTATGATAAGATGCTTGAAGCTGTTGATCATAATGTAGGTTTTGATAAGCTTTTATTGTTATCCTCGCGTGAACTACTGGGTCGTATGGGTAGAGTACCAAATGAGGAGTATAAAGAGCGTTTCAGGGAGATAGAAGAATCATTTGATAAGGAGATTAATGCTTATATTAAGGAGGCTGCTGTATGAGCAGGGGCGATATTGAGTATTATACTGTATCTGAGGTTACTGGTCCTCTTATGATCGTTGAAGGTGTGAAGGATGTAGCGTATAATGAGGTTGTTAAGATTAAAACGTCTACTGGTGAGGAGCGTACTGGTCAGGTTTTAGAGGTTTTAGAGGATAAAGCTGTAGTACAGGTATTTGAGGGGACTAGGGGTTTGGATACTAAACGTACATCAGCTCGTTTTGTAGGTGAGACGATGATGCTGGGTGTATCGAAGGATATGATAGGCCGGGTATTTGATGGTATGGGTAACCCGTTGGATGATATGCCTCCTATGATATCCGCTGAGAGGCGTGATATCAACGCTAAGCCTATTAATCCTTATGCTCGTGAGTATCCACGCGAGTTCATACAGACAGGTATATCAGCTATTGATGGTTTGAATACGTTGGTGCGTGGGCAGAAGCTTCCTATATTTTCAGGTTCAGGTTTACCTCATAATGAGCTTGCTGTGCAGATAGCGAGACAAGCTAAGGTGCTTGGGTCAGATGAACGGTTTGCTGTTGTATTCTGTGCTATGGGTATAACATCTGAGGAGGCTAATATATTTATTAAGGATTTTGAGGAGACTGGTGCTATAGATAGATCAGTGGTGTTCCTTAATTTAGCTGATGATCCAACTATTGAGAGGGTTATACTACCGCGTATGGCTTTAACCTGTGCTGAGTATCTAGCTTTTGATCTGGATATGCATGTGTTGGTGATATTGACTGATATGACTAACTATGCTGAGGCTTTACGTGAGATCTCAGCTGCTAGGGAGGAGGTGCCTGGTCGTAGGGGTTACCCTGGTTATATGTATACTGATCTAGCTATGATATATGAGAGGGCTGGTAGGATACAGGGTAAGAAGGGGTCTATAACGCAGATACCTATATTGACTATGCCTGATGATGATATCACTCATCCTATACCTGATCTAACTGGTTATATAACTGAAGGGCAGATAGTTCTGGATCGTGGTTTACATAAGAAAAATATCTATCCGCCTATAGCTGTTTTACCATGTTTATCAAGGTTGATGTCTCGTGGTATAGGTGAAGGTAGGACTCGTGAGGATCATGCTGAAGTGGCTAACCAGTTATACGCTGCTTATGCTGAGGGTTATGATTTAAGGGATCTGGTAGCTATTGTAGGTGAGGATGCTCTATCTGATCGTGATAGGAGATACTTGGAGTTTGCTGATGAATTTGAGAAACGTTTCCTATCGCAGGGTAGAGATGAGGATAGGAGTATAATACAAACTCTGAGTATAGCCTGGGGTTTACTAAGACTGCTGCCTAGATCAGAGTTGAAGAAGATAGATGAGAGATTCATAGAGCGTTATCTGATGGCTGGGTAGTTGATGATAAAAAAAATTGTTGAAGATTGAGGTGTCTGGTGGTTGCCTGAGGAGATAATTGAGGGTGTTAACCCTACAAGGATGGATCTACTTGAGATTCGTAAAAAATTATTGTTAGCTGATAAAGGACATGATCTACTTGAAGAAAAGAGAGATACGTTGATTGAAAGGTTCTTCTTGTTGATGGAGCATAGAGATAAGGTTAGATCTTTGGTTGAGGGGAAACTCAAGGAGTCTTTTCTACATCTGTCTAAGGCTCAGATGATCCTAGGTGAAGAGCAGGTTTCAAGGTTAGCGTTACTAGCAGGGAGGATAGATGATATAGTGTTAGAGTATGATAATGTGATGGGTGTTAGAGTGCCACGTGTTAAAAGTATGCGGTCTAATGATGAATTAGATATGTTTTTTACTGGTTTATCTGGTTCTTGTGCTGCTGTGGATGAAGCTTATAAGAGTTTCAGAGAGGTTGGAAAATATCTTATAGAGCTCGCTGAGATTGAGGGGGGTATAAGAGCTTTAGCTTTGGAGATAGAGAAGACTAAACGTCGTGTGAATGTATTAGAGAATGTACTTATACCTCGTTTGAAAGAGACTGTTAAGTATATTGAGATGCAGCTGGATGAGCGTGAACGTGAGGATTTCTTCAGGAGGAAGAGGATTAAAAATATATTAGAGGTTAAAAAAACAAGGGAGGATGTAGATTAGGAGGCTTTGTTTATGGTTGTATACGAGGATGATCCTTTAATAGGTTCCTTCTTGGATACACCTGAGAAGAAAGCTAGATGGATTCTAAGATTAAGGATAGCTTATATTATATGGATTATCTTTTTGATAATTGGTATTTTAACATTGATATTATATTATCTTTTATTTTAAATTGGTCAGGTTGTGTAATACTTTCAATGAACCATTGTTTTTGTTTAAATAATAAGAATGATGATGAGGGTATTGTGAATCCTGACCGGACGGGTTCTCTTCTTCTAGTAAGAGACCACCCGTTTTTTTTTCTCCTCCTAAGGGAAACCCCCGTCCGGTTTCTCCTCACCTTTTTGGTTTGAGATGATATTATTTATGATAAGTATTATATGGTAGGTATAGTATGCACCCTTGCATAAGATTGTTAAAAGGTTGGTTAATGGTATGGGTAAAGATGTGATAACTGAGGATATGACTATTAGAGAGGTTATTAGTAAGTACCCTGAGACTGCTGTTGTCTTTTCTAGTTATAATATAGGTTGTATTGGTTGTATAGCGGCGTCGTATGAGCGGGTTAGGGATATAGCTACTGTGCATGGTATAGATATTAAAGCATTAGTTAAGGATTTAAATGAGGTGATAAAGAAAAAATCTTCTTAAGCCATCTCCATTTTTTTTATATTTTTGGTTCTGTTATTACTAGTTCACCGTGTTTTACATCTTTTAGTGCTTTGATGTTATCTGCTAGTTTTTTTATTTTTCCTGCTTCTCCTTTTAGTATTAGTACTTCTAGACAGTTATCATTGTCTATGTGTATGTGCATTGTTGATAGTATTTCGTTGTGGTTGTCATGTTGTATGTTTAGTAGTTGTTCTACTAGTTTTCCTTTATGATGATCGTACAGGATGGTTAATGTGCCTATGATTATCTTGTTTGGATCCTTTGTGTCTTCATTTATAATGTTTTTTCTTATAAGGTCGCGTATGGCTTCTGATCTGTTATTGTATCCTTTCTTTTTTATTATCTTGTCGAATCTGTTGATTAACTCTGGTTCTATTGATACACCAAAACGATATATATCATTCATGGTGGCACAGATAAAACATATACGTGGCACGAATTTAAATTTTTTGCTACCAAAAAGTATAATAACAGTATAAACTTTACAGGTGAATTGAAATTGTATCTTGTAATTGATGGATAAGGAGGCAGAAGATAAAGATGTGGTTGATCACAACATTATCCGCAGCGGTAATATGCTCCGTACTATGGATATTAACATCCAAGAAGTATAGGCTTGATCTATTATCGTTAATGCTATGGGGTTCAACCATCATGATACTTGTAGATCATATACTAGGTTATGATGGTGAAGAATTTGTAACTATGGAGACTGAAGGGGTTATAACAAATAGCATAACATTAGGCGTCTTGATGCTGATCCCTATAATACTAGTATGGTTGATAATACTGTTTATAGATAAGAAAAATAAAAATATAGCAAGAGGTGAATGAGTAAAAATGGCATGTTTTATAGTACCTATGAGTCTAGGTGTGGTAACAACTCTGCTAAGAAAAAAGATACCTGAAGGGTTAAAGATACAATGGTTAAATATCATGTTATGGGGCGGTGTACTCATGCTAGCTGTTGAACATATAGCTCATGAGGAGATAGTGTTCTATCCACCATTCCTAACCGCTATGAGTAACCCTGCTGATACACAGGTCATGCTACATGAGATGGCTACTATAGGCGTAGCGATGACGTTAGCGATACTCGCTGTATGGCTAGTACTAGTAGTATTAACAAGTACTCTTAGTAAAAGATCATCTAGAGTGACTAAAGCATAGAGATAGTAATATAATCAAAAAAACACATCCCTTTTCTCCCCCCTCTCTTTTTTAATCTATGTTTTATCTGGATTAAAGGCTTTTTTCATAGTTTTTTAACCTTATACTGGAGCCATTCTCCTGTTGAATAATCCATGAGTTTAACATCTTTTAAACTGTTAATATCCTTATCAACCTCTGCTACTAGTATACCACCATTACCCTGATCCTTGTATAGGGTAGATGTGAATATTGTTAAACATTTGTCATTATATATTGATACACCCAGTGTATGATAATCATGCCCTCTGATAAACAGATCAGCGTTTACACCTCTGAGGAAGTCTTTTAACTCCTCTTCTTTGAAACGATAACCTATACCCCTGAAAGTAGGTGAAACATATGGATCACTCCATACTATCATCTCAATAGCGTACCTATCATTCTTATCTATATGAAAGAGTTTATCCTTGTTTAAACCTGGTATAAAACCTCCATGAGCAGCGTATACACCATTAGCAGTAACCATAAGTGGTAGATTCGAGAAAACCTCAACGTATTTATTATATATACTAGATGATTTAAAATAACGTGTAACCTCATCCTTGAAGCTATAAGGATAACAAGGTATCACATTGTTAGACTCATGGTTTCCTTTAAGCAGGATGAACCGATCATGGTACATGTATTTAAGAAAAAAAAGATAAGTTATATTATAGATAGATCCGTACTCTACAGGGGATCTATCAATATAATCACCCATAAAAACAGTAACTCTATCAGTAGAGAGATAACGTTTAACTACCGCTTTGGTGGTTTCAAAATCACCATGTGTATCACCAACAAACACTACAGGTTTATCTATAATATCTACCAAAACATTCTCCTCTGATAACAAAGTTTTTACATTCTCTAGAAGCAAAACAACCTCTCTGTGATCTATACTAGTAACCCTATCAGGTGTTTCAATAACCTCATCTGCTAATTTGCCTATATCCAAGATACACACCTTTTTTGTTTTTCTTTATCTTTGTTTTCATTGTGAATACAAACAAAAGAGCTATGTCGATTGTTTTATTAAAAAATTGTGTTAGATGCTAGAAATTTGTTTGCTGACGAAGCACATTTTCTACTTAAACATGAGGAGCAACGATTAACTTCTTACCTCTTTATTTGAATTTTGAAAAATATTCGTCTATCTCTGGTCTCAGTTCTATACCTACTCTTTCAAAACAATCTAAAAGGTCTAAATAAGATCCTTTCCCTCCAAGAAAATCCCAAAATTCATCTGCAACCTTCAATTCATTATCTAGATCTAGCATTCCTTTTATCGTCCATCTTTCGTAAGGTTCGGGTTCATACGGATTGTAAGGGATAGCAATGTACGAATGGATATTAACATCTGGATATTTTGATAAATATATTGCAATCCATTCCAATAATGTTCTTTTGAAGTCCTTGAAATTACTAACATTAGGTTTAGCTGTCTTCAAATCAAACAAATGAACGCTTCCATCACTACTTTTAACAAACAAATCTACTTTTACTGTTTTTAATTTGTTAATCTTACCTTTTGTACAAACTTTTCTTATCCTTTCAATTTCTTTTATCTTGTTTGGATCCCTGCCAGTTGTTAGTTCGTTCATGATATGCTGTATTTCATTTTGAGCTTGTTCGCTTATCGTATCACCTACCACGAATTGTTTTTGTGCAACAGGAAATTTTATACTTGCTAGTGTTTCTGCTACAGGCTCAAAAATAGATGTACCAAAAGTAGTGTTTAAAGAATGAATGAAAGAAAATAATGCCATTCTATCACGACCGAGTAGGCGATAATGAAATGGCATATTACTTGTTTCAGGTTTATAAGTTAAAAACTTATTTTTCAAACTTTCTCTAATGGTATTTTCAATTTTTTTTATTTGTTCTTTTGTAAGAACCAATTTTTTCACCTTTCCCTTAGATGGAATATTGTTTCTGCATAAGGTGTGTCTCTATCTTTTTCTACCCTATTCAGAACAGGTCTTTTAAATTGATTGATAATTTTCATTCCTGCTAATTCTGCGATTTCAGGATAAAGATTAAACTTATCATTAGCAACTAAAAATATGTCATAGTTTTTTTGGAGATATCTTTTACAATTTAAAAGAACCTCCGCTATACTTTTTTTATAAGAATTTCTTTGTCTCTCTCCTTGCCCTTTAAAAAGAGGACCTATCTCCAATTTATCTTTACGTTCAAATCCAAATAGCTCATACGCGTAGGCGTGTTGTTCATGATAGTCAATAAGTCCAACATAAGGTGGACTTGAAAATATTCCTTTTATCTTTTGTTTTAATAATACTTCTGCAAATTCCTGATATCTTTTTTTAATTTCTTCATAGATATCTATTGTTCTTGAGTCGCCTGTTAAGCATATTTGAAAAGTGTTTGTTCTTAACTTATCAAATTCTTTGAGCCTATTTAGTGTATCTGATGCATAAAATTCCCACCATTTTGTGATAGAAAATATTGGCTTACATATTTTTCCGTGCTTTTTACAATAGTATGTAGTAGTAACTGGTTCTTTTAGAGTAGCTAAATCCGCGTGTGTTGTTGCTCTACATGAGCGAACTGTTCTACTTAAAATGAGGGTTAAAACCTTCTTTACATCGATATTATTTATTGTTTTTATCTCTTGTGATAAAAAATCTATCTCTTTTCTGACCGGATCTAAAAACCATTTATCTAAAAAAGTTTCATTGTTGTCCTGCTCTATTTTAATTTGATATCTTTGAACCATCTTATTATAAATAGTGATAAATTCTTTTTCTTTCTCTTTTGAGTATACATCTTCATTGATTACCCCATCGGCGACTTTTATTTTATATTCTGGTGATGGAAAATACTTATTGTTAAATTTTGCAAGTTCTAAAAGTAATTGCTCTTCAAAAACTGTATTGTTTTTAGTCTTTTGAAAATCTTTTAATTTCGAAGTTAGCTTACGGATAGTATTTTCAATTAAAACTAAATCATGCTTCTCTACTTTTACCTCTGAAATTAAAACATTAAAAGAAGAAACGTCTATTCCAATAGCATTCATCCCTAATTCATTTGCCTGAACCAATGTCGTTCCACTCCCGCAAAATGGATCCAACACTATATCTCCTTTATGAAAGTATATCTCCTTCTTAAATTCATCAACATGAGAATCAAGAAAATACTCTACCAATTGAGGAATGAACTTGCCTTTATAAGGATGCAACCTATGGACATGTTTTGTTCTTTCTGCCTCCTTATATTGAGAAAATGACAAATGCCAGTTGATGTCTTCCCCTAATCTCTTTTTCCACTGTTTCTCTTTAGAAAAAGAATCGTAATATCCCTTTAATTCTTCTATACTTACAAGCGGATTTCTATCATTACCATATTTTTTTATTCGTCCATATTGAAATAGATATGATATATTCGAAATAGCTACTTTACGGTTTAGATATTGAGAAGCCCAAACACTTGCCTCTTTCAAATTAACTAATTTCTTATTTTTTTCCATAAACAATGTAAGTTGGTCCATTGCTCAACTTCTCCATTTTTCTATTGTTATATTCTAATTTGTCAATGATATCTCACAGCATATTTTAATAGATTTTTCCTCTTAAAGACTATCTTGGATATAATCCCTAAATTTTTCAATCATCATCTTCTTATTTGTATTAACTTCGTTTAACTTTCATCGTCATTTCTACTTCTCTCTTTTTCTTGTATAAGTTCACCCATGAACACCCTGAGCATGTTAGGATAACAATGCATGGTTTTACCAGCGCCATAACCTACACTGCGTATACGCATCAGAGGCATACGCCCATAATATCTAGCTAGTGTTGTTAGTATAGCCGCACCTGTAGGTGTAACCAGCTCATATCCTCGCTCGTCACTATACACAGGTACACCTTTCACTAGTTCAACAGTAGCAGGCGCTGGTAATGGTATAAGACCATGACTACAATCCACAAAACCTGAACCCATTGGTAAAGACGAAGAGTAAACCTCATCTATATTATGATAACTGTAGCATATCACTGAACCTACTATATCAATGATAGAATCAATAGCTCCAACCTCATGGAAATGAACCTTATCAATAGCTGTGTTATGAACCCTGCTCTCAGCCTCAGCTAATCTATGGAATATACGCAGGCTGAGATTTCTAACTGATTCATCAAGATCGCTATTAATGATTATATCATTTATATCTGATAGGTTACGAGGGGTCGATGTATCCTGGTATTCAACCTGTACATCTACACCTGATATATGGTTGTACTCAACTCGTTTGATATTTAAACTATAATCCTTGACACATAGTTTATTCAACTCTTTTTTAAGATACCTAATAGGACAGCCTGCGTCAATTAAAGCACCTAGGATCATATCACCAGCGATACCTGAAAAACAATCAAAGTAAGCTATCCTCATATCTTATCATTCACCTGTTTATCAGACTTGCGAAATAACCAGCGCCGAAACCATTATCAATATTAACCACTACTACACCCTCAGCACAGCAGTTAAGCATAGTTAACAATGGTGCTATACCCTTGAAGCTTGCACCATACCCTATACTAGTTGGCACAGCTATAACAGGTTTACTTGTTAAACCACCTATAACACTAGCTAACGCCCCCTCCATACCAGCTACTACTATTATCACTGATGCATCCTTTATCTTGTCGTATACATCCCATACTCTATGCACACCAGCTACACCTATATCATATACCTTCTCCACCTTGTTACCCATGAGTTCAGCTGTGACTACAGCCTCCTCAGCTACAGGTATATCGGATGTACCAGCAGTGACTACTAGTATAACCCCTTTACCATTTTTCTTGACAGGTTTATTAACAATTGTTATGGTTCTAGCGAGCTGGTTATATACTGCTTTAGGGTATCTCTTCTTAACACTGTTGTACACCCTTTTATCAGCCTTTGTCGCTAGTATATTAACATTGTACCTGCTGAGCGTATCTATTATATCAATTATCTGTTTTATTGTTTTACCTTTGCAGAATATGGTTTCAGGATATCCTTTGCGTTTAACCCTATTAGTATCAACCTTAGCGAAGCCTAGATCGTCATATGAATAGTAACGCTGCATCTCCTCTAAAACATCTTTGGTTTTACATCTACCTCTCTTGTAATCCCTCAGTATCTTATCTACTGACGACACCCTCATTTAGACTACCTCGTCTGTAACCTTCGATATCAAGGGTTATATATCTAAAACCTAAACCTTTAAGATGCATGATGATGTTCTCATTATTATTAATGACTACTTTGAATGATCTTTTATCAACCTCTATCCTAGCAGTATCATAATGATACCTCACACGTACATTCTTAACACCCAGTGAACGTATGAAGGACTCAGCTTTATCCACTTGTTTTAAACGCTCATGTGTTATCGCTGTACCATATGGGAAACGCGAGGCTAAACAAGGGTTCGATGGTTTATCCCATGTATCAAGTTTTAATCTATGTGATAATTCTCTCACTTCTTTTTTTGTGAAACCTACATCCCTTAGAGGGGTTAACACCTCTAATTCCTTTAACGCTAAGAACCCAGGGCGGTAATCCTCCGAGTCATCAACCACTGAACCATCAAGTATAAACGATGCGTTATGCCTCTCAGCTACTTCTTTTATTGTATTGTATATATCTTTTTTACAATGGTAGCAGCGATCATAAGGGTTAGTCATGAGATAATCCTTACCTTCTAACCTAGATTCAACTATCAAATGCTTTATGCCTATGTCCTCTGCTATACGCTTAGCGTCTTCTATCTCATAGCTAGGTGTTAGCAAAGATGAAACAGTGATAGCTATAGCCCTCTCACCTAGGGTATCATAAGCTATTTTGGATAGAAAGGTACTGTCAACACCACCAGAGAAAGCAATAGCTACATTATCCATATTCTTTATCATTGTTTTAAGATTAGATAGTTTCTCATCTAAGTTAACCATATGAATAAAGAGATAATTATAAGGGGTATTTTAACCTATTTTTTACTAAAAAACCTGTGTTAATTGATGAAAAGGTCTATCACCCTCTTCTTGGAATAGCTTATTAAGATGTCTCCGTGCTCTATTCTTCCAGTTACCCTTATGATAGATATAGCTGACCATCAGTGGGAATGCAAGTGTAGCTTCTGAGAATACCATCTGCTCATATCCTGTATCAACCTTACCCCATGAGTTAGCCTCTTTAAGTGTTGAACCTGAGAGTCCACCATCACGTTCGTCAGCTACAGTGATCTGCACAGCGTATTTATGCATAGGAGCATCTACACCTAGCACATCTGCTGCTACTACTGTATCCTGTACGAAGTTTTTAGGTACACCTCCACCTATCATCACTAGACCTGTATCCTTTGATTTTATCTTGAGATCAGTGAGTTCCCTGAAATCCTTAACAGAGTCTATACTAACATGTTTATCCTTATGTTCCACCTGATGATAAACCAATCCGAAACCAGCGCTGCAATCTGAGAAAGCAGGGCAGAATATTGGTATCTCATTCTTATATGCTTCAAGTAGAACTGAATCAGGTGTTTTACCATGTTTATCTAGATATCTGCCCATCTCATATAGGAACTCACGTGATGAGTATACACCTGGTTTCAGGCTATCAGCGATTTTTTTAACTGTCATGTCGCATACACGGAGGTCGTCCTCGTCTATGAATGTATCATATATACGATCGATATGTAGCTTCTGTAGTTTACTATCATCAACCCTGATCTCTCCTCGATAATGATAGAAACCTAGACCCTCGAAGAAATCCTGATCGACTAGTATAGCGCCTGTTGAGACTATAGTATCCACCATATTGTATCTTATCATATCTACTACTACGTTCTTTAGACCCGCGCTGAATAATGAACCAGCTAACACGAGTATAATAGTACACTTCTCATCCTTGATCATTGTATCATATATCTTACAAGCGTTAGCTAGATTCCTAGCCTGGAATGACATGTGATCATATGCTTCTATTAATGGTACGCTGTTGAATGTTTTTATGTCAACATGTTTTATCCTATCTTTCAATAATTCTTTTTTGTTATACATCATAAAGGCAACCCTTTGGATTTTTTTATCAGTGAGTGGTATAATCTATCTGTTTTTATTTTTTTTCTAAAGTTATAAGCATCCTGAGTATCTGGAGATACTGTTTTTTTGTGTTATACGTCAGCTATTATACTTATAACATCATGATTCTTGAGTACATGATCAGCGCCTATCACTCGATGTGTACGAGCATCGATTGCTCTTATGAAATGTTCACCTAGATCAGTGTGAATCTTGTATGCGAGATCACGAGCTGTGGTTCCTGATGGGACTAAATATGCATCTGGTAGTATACGCCCTTGTTTATCTGTAAGATGCGTAGGATCCTCCACAGGGTATACAACGATTAAACGTAGCATTGAAACAACTGTATCTATGCATTTTTGTACACCAGTTGAGCCGTATACATCCAGTACATGTGTTTTGATATAATCTAATGCCTTACGCTGTTTATCGTTGAGTTCATCTGGTTTGAGTATGTTGAATGTTCCACTTCCTGGTGTGTACTCTATTATACCTTTTTTAGCAGCGGTGTTTAACGCTAACTCTGATTCTGCACTGGTTGGTATGACAGTGTAACCCTTCTGAGCTAGTATGTCCTTCTTTTTTATAAGTTCAGCTGGTGCTTTGTCTGATTTATTGAACGCTATAATCATGGGTTTACTAACCCTACGTAGGTAATCAACAAATCCTAGTAGGTGATCATCGTTCCATCTTGATGGATGAGCATTGTCAAGATTTAATGTTCTCATGGCGTTTATGATATGATCCTCTTTGATACCTAGACCTGTTAGTTTCTCCTCTAGCACCTTCTCTATCTTCTTATTTTGGAGTTCACAATGTTTCACTAAGCGTTCCCAATCATCCTTTAATATACCAAGCATCCAGTAATTGATCTCTGTTTCTAGGAATTCAACATCCTTTAACGGGTCGTACATGCCTATATCGCAGGGGTTACCATCTGCATCGGTGCTACCTGAAGCGTCTACTATATCTACAAAAGCGTCAGCTTGTCTTAGATCATCTAGGAATTTGTTACCTAGACCTCGACCTTTATGGGCATCGGGTACAAGACCCGCGACATCAATAGCTTCTATAGGTACAAAGCGTGTACCGTTAATGCATTTGGAGTTATGAGGAGTGCATTTAGTCTTGAATTCTACACATGGACAGGGTGTTCTTATGTACATCACGCCATGGTTAGCCTGTATTGTTGTGAATGGATAGTTAGCAACTGCTGCATGAGCTTCAGTGGCTGCGTTAAAAAAGGTTGATTTCCCAACGTTAGGTTTACCTACTATACCAATTTGCATGCCCATAAGATATTACTCCATTCCAAATAGAACAAGTATCAGTTGCAAATCTATTAACTTTTTGAATCAACAGTCAATCTTTTCATGGTGAAGCATAAAAGACTGAAAGGATGCGACAAACTCCTTAGAGGAGTTATTGATAACAGCCTTTAAAAAACAATAGAAAGATACTTCTCTATAAGTAAGGATAGAAGTTTAAAATAAGAGAAAGAGAAAAAATTCATAAAGAAGGCGTGTATACACTGTTAAAAAAAGTAATATATATGTAGGCGTATTAATTGAATCAGTCTTTATCTAGAATTAGTTTTTACTATAAAGGATTAAAAAAACTGTAAGAATGGTGGATGAATAAGTGGATGAAAAAGAAAAAAACATAGACATGCCCTCTCCTCAGGAATGGATTAAAAAGTATTCATTCACATCAACTAAGGACATACCTGTACCTGATAGTTTGTTAGATCAGGTTATAGGTCAGGATAAAGCAGTTGAAATAGTGAGAAAAGCTGCTGAGCAGAAACGACATGTGATGCTGATAGGCGATCCTGGTACTGGTAAATCCATGGTTGCCAGAGCTATGACAGAGTTTCTACCTAAGGAGGAGCTTGAGGATATAATCGCTTACCCTAACCCTGATGATCCTAACACTCCTCGGATACGTGTTGTACCAGCTGGTAAAGCACAGGAGATAATTAAGAAACATAGGGAAGAGGCTAAGAAACAACATGAACAGCAGAATAGTATGATCCTCTCATTTGTGATACTACTGATATTAGCATCTATAGTAGCTGCTATATTAACCAATCACCCCGAGTACGCTATATTCGGTGTATTTGGTAGTCTGCTGCTTTATATTATTATAGCTAGAGGAGGTTTTAATCAGCGTAGGGAGTTACAGCAGATACCTAAGATACTAGTATCACATGAAAAGAATGATATGCCCCCGTTCATTGATGCTACAGCTGCGCATTCTGGTGCGTTACTAGGTGATGTTAGGCATGATCCTTTCCAGTCAGCTGGTTTGGAGACGCCTCCTCATCATCTGACTGAGGCTGGTGCTATACACCGTGCGCATAAAGGAGTGTTGTATATAGATGAGATAAACACTCTTAGTCTTCCATCTCAGCAGCATCTGCTTACAGCTATACAGGAGAAGAAATTTCAGATTACTGGGCAGTCTGAGCGTAGTTTCGGTGCTATGGTTAAGACTGAGCCTGTACCATGCGATTTTATATTGGTATCAGCTGGTAATCTTGATGCTCTTAATGGTATGCACCCAGCGTTACGCTCCAGGATAAGGGGTTATGGTTATGAGGTTTATTTAAATAGTACCATGGATGATAATGATGAGAATAGGGAGAAATTGATTAGGTTTGTAGCTCAGGAGGTTAAAAAGGATGGTAAGATACCTCATTTTAACCCTGAGGCTGTCGCTGAGATAATACATGAAGCTCAGAGGAGAGCTGGTCGTAAAGGTAAATTATCATTACGTTTAAGGGAGTTAGGTGGATTAGTTAGATCAGCTGGTGATATAGCTATGGGGAAGGGTGATAAGATTGTGACGAAGGAGCATGTTTTAAAAGCTAAGAGTATAGCTCGTTCTTTAGAGCAGCAGGTGGTTGATCGTGCTCTGGAGTCACAGAGGACTTATCGGTCGTTCAAGACTACAGGGGAGGAGATCGGAGTGGTTAATGGTTTAGCTGTGCATTCAGCTGATCCTTCAATGAGTGAATTCTCAGGTTTAGTTTTACCTATTGTAGCTGAGGTTACACCTGCTGGTTCACAATCAGAGGGTAAGATTATAGCTACAGGTAAGCTTGGTGAGATAGCTAAAGAGGCTGTGCAGAATATATCAGCTATCATCAAGAAGTATATGGGTAGGGATATATCAAAGCATGATATTCATATACAGTTTATTGGTACTTATGAGGGTGTTGAGGGTGACTCTGCTAGTATATCATTACTTACAGCTGTTATATCAGCGATGGAGCAGGTAGCGGTTCGTCAGGATGTTGCTATGACTGGTTCTATTAGCATACGTGGTACTATACTACCTGTAGGTGGTGTGACAGCTAAGATAGAAGCAGCGGCTGAGGCTGGTATTAAGAAGGTGCTGGTGCCTAAGGCTAATATGATGGATGTGCTTATTGAGGATACGTATGCTGAGAAGATAGAGATAGTACCTGTGGAGACGCTCGCTGATGTGTTGAAGCATGCTTTGGTTGGTGAAGGGAAAGAATCTCTTTTGAAGAAGTTGGAGGAGATGCATCCGCCTATGGTTGTGGGTAAGGTTGAGCTTGAATCAGAAAAGAAGAAGTTGTCTAATACGTTCACGACCATCAGTAAGAAGAAGAGGGAGCAGGGTAACGCTTCGCGTATTGATGGAGAAGGGTGAAAAAGCAAGGTATTTGTAATAGTCTGTTTATTTTTGGTGGAACATGAATGTTTTGTATATTGGTAGATTTCAGCCTTATCATAATGGTCATCATAGGGTTATAATTGAGCTGTCAAAGGGTTATGATACTATTATAGTAGGTATAGGTTCATCGCAGTATGGATATACAAGGGATAATCCTTTTAGCGCTGATGAGCGGATGGAGATGATTAAGGGATCGTTGGGTAGTGCTGGTGTTTCTAATTATCGTATAGTTCTTATACCTGATATTCATGATCCTCCTAGATGGGTTGATCATGTTTTAGGTATAGTATCTGATTTTGATGTTGTGGTGTCAAATAATCCTTTGACGAGGGAGTTGTTCTCTGTGAAGGGTTACAGGGTTGAAAACACGCCTTTTTATGATCGTCATGTTCTATCAGGTAAGGGGATCAGGGAGCGTATAAGAAGTGGTAAGCATTGGGAGGATCTTGTACCTGATCCTGTTGTTGATGTTATAAAAAGGGTTAAAGGCGAGGAGCGTATACGCTCGTTATACTAAGCCTTTGGTTCTTTCTGTTTTTTCTTTCTGGATAACACATGTAAAGATATTTTTATATATTGTGAAAGTAGAAGCATATATTGGTATAAGTAGTATGGTTGAGGGGAATTATAGTATCAGGGTTCGTTTAAAGGCTTATTATTCTCTGCTTAGGCCTTTCACTCTGCTTGCTCCTATAGTTGTATCAATCTCGGTTATGATTGCTAGTCTTATTCAATCTGGTTGTTCGGATCTGTCATTATACAGGGTTTTATTGATGATTATGTCAGGTAGTGTTTCGCTTGCTCTTTTGAATGGTGCGTCTAATGCTTTGAATCAGGTTACTGATGTGGAGGAGGATCGTTTATCAAAGCCGTATAGGCCTTTGCCTCGTGGTTTACTGAGATCAGATGAGGTCTATATTTTGTCTATAGTGTTGTACCTCTCTGCTTATTTGCTTTCTCTTATTGTTCATTATGTTTTTAGTTTGTTTGTGTTGTCTATAATGTTTTTTACTGTGTCTTATTCTCTTTATCCTCGTATGAAACGTTTTGTATTCTGGAATCAGATATGGGTTGCTATACCTCGTGGTTTTCTTGGTATTTTGTCATCTTGGAGTGTTTTTAATGATCCTTTTCAGAGTGTACCATTAGCTATTGGTTGTATAGCTGCTATTTTTCTATTTGGTGGGACTGTTACTAAGGATGTGTTAGACTCTGATGCTGATAGAGCTGTTGGTGTGCATACCCTTGTCAATACTATAGGAGTTAGGAGATCATCTTTTGTAGCTGGTGTGTTCATGAGTTTAGCTTTTGTATTGATAGTACCTCTTGTTTTTGTTGGTGTGCTAGGTTATTATCTGTTACCTTTATCTGTGCTTAGTTTGATATCAGTGTATACTGCGTATCTAATGTTTAGGAGTATGCGGAATGAACGATATGAGAATACTAGAGCGTGGTGTTATATGTATGGTAACTATTTCGTGTTTGCTTTAGGGTTTGCTACTCTTACTATCTTCTCTTGTTTTTAATTAGATGATGGATATCAGCTGTTGATACAATAGCCATGAGTATACAGGCGGCGGTTATCATGTAGAAGCCTGTGCTCAGACCCCAGGATGCTGGTAGATCTATATCTGATTCGTTGATCACGAATCTTAGGTTACCATTACCGTTCATGCTGCCTACGCTGATCTCTGTTAACTTGTTTAGACCGTATGAGAATATGATTAATAGTATAGCTATCATTATGAGGCCTATAATCGTGAATAAAACATGTGTTCTTCTTCGTAGACGTTTAAGTATTATGCTTATCAATATTATTATACATATTATATATATTAGGAGAGTTAGTTTTGAGAGGAGAGATGTGAATATTTCTGGTAGTACAGCTATGTTATAATCTACTACATTTGATACAGATTTTGATTCGATCATAACTGGTGGTTGCATGTATAGATTGGAGTTGTATCCAACTTGTGATGATTTATTCTCACCTGTTAGACTCCACCATGGTTGCACTAGTGATAGTAGTAGAAGTGTTATAACTAGTCCTTTAATTAAACCGTATACTGATATATTCTTTGATAATGCTAATACTGCTAATGCTATTATGACTATGGATGCTATGATCATTAGTACGTAGGGTAATGGTGATTGAAGTGTTGTAACTATTTTGACTGATTGGTCGTTGTAGAGTTTAACATTGGCAGAGCCTATAAGTTTGTTGCTCTTGTAGAGTTTAACTATGTATAATCCTGGTGATAGATCACATGTTAGATCCTCTCCTTTGTATTCATAGACTTTGGCGTTATCACGGTAGAAGCTAACAGTGAATAAGTCGCCTTTCATATTGTTACCATGGGTGTCAAATGGTATTATGGTGAGTTTACATGTGGCATCAAAGCAGAGTAGAATTGATTCCCCGTCATCAGGTACTTTCATGATCATGCGTTTGGTATCACCGCTATAGGGTAGTTGGATTGTGTATTCACCTGATGGTATATCGTTGAAATAGTAGAATCCTTTTTTGAATCTAACACCTGGTATCGGTGTTGTATTAGAGAATACGTTATGTGTTATAACAGGGTTTATGTCAACACCTGGTGGTAGACCTAGTTTATCACGTACCTCCACTGTGAGATTATATAAACCTATTTTTATGCGGTAGCTGAGTTGAATCATGGTGTTAATCATAGTTTTGTTGTATACTAGGAAATCGCGGTAGTATGATTCTACATGGTAAACATCATCCGGGTTGTACGGGGCAGTTAGTGTTAATACACCATCATCGTTAGAAGTGTTTCTTGTTATAGGGATTTTATCCTTGTTTAATAATATAGCTTTTATGTTACGTATACCGTTACCATGCTGATCATTAAATATTAATCTGATGGTGCGTTGCCATGTGCAATACACGTGGATTGTCAGGTTTCTATCTACATTCACTGTGGC
>JAVYLV010000020.1:0-21692 GCA_038740425.1 Thermoplasmatota archaeon
TATATGGGTTTGCCCACATGCTCCTCGTAGGATTTTGGGAGATACGGGTACACACGTCTTAGCGGGTCATAATCATCAGCAACGTAGATAAAATCAGCTTCACCGCCTTTCTCTAAGAGGCATCGGTATACAGCATCAGTTGTTAGGATCTCCCTCATATTTCCTATATGGATAGGACCTGATGGTGTGATACCTGTAGCTAATACATGTTTTTTTCCCTTTGATATTAATCGATCTGCTACAACTTCTGCCCAATGCATAGTCTAAACGCTCTCAGAGAAGGGTTAAATTTTAAGAATAAAAAATTGTATTTTATATTGGTCTTGCTCGTATTAATGATCTAAGTGGTACACCGTCAACATCATTCCTCTCTCTTTTATTTAATATACAGACACATAGCAAAGGCTTACCTTTCTCAGCTTTAACTGCTTTTATAGCGCTTGAGAGTGTCTCCCCTGTACCTACTACATCATCTATTAGAACAACGTTTTTACCGTTAACAGTTGCGTAGTTAGAGCAGAAAGCACCAGTCTTTTCATGATGTGGTCTGAACACAGCTAGTTCTAAACCTAGATTGTCAGATATGAACGTAGCGTAGGGTATACCATTAATAGCGACCCCGACAACAGTATCAATCTCAAATTCACGTTTAATTGACTCCTC
Organism: Thermoplasmatota archaeon; assembly: GCA_038740425.1. Classification (GTDB taxonomy): domain Archaea; phylum Thermoplasmatota; class E2; order DHVEG-1; family DHVEG-1; genus JAVYLV01. The sequence continues at coordinate 664 of JAVYLV010000020.1, forward strand.
CATTATTATATCAGTCAGAGCATCGGATATGAAACCTATCCTTAAGGAGTACACACCTATAGATCTCCAACCTATCTTTAGATCACCTTCAGGTTTTTTCTCTTTACCCTTGTTTAGTAGCCATACTGCAGTCTCTTTTGAAATGTTTAACTCTTCTGCTATCTCATAATCTGTGAAACCGCTTTGCTTATATTTTAGTGCTTTATTTATCAAGGTTTCTATCTCTTTCATAGTAGATCACACCATTAACTATGAATGCTTCTACAATATTTAGATGTTTCCTCGATGCTGCGTAACAAAACCCCTCATCGTTGAGGATGATTGTTTTTTTTCTAAAAGATGTTGAAAGATTTTGTGGCATAAAGATGCATTCTACATGATACCAAAATCAAATAAACCTATAAGTAATTATACCCCTTTGTGTTATGACTGTTGTAACATTTAGCTATAAGGAATTTTTGGATATTCTAGGTTATGACATACCAAAGAAGGAGCTAATTGCAAGACTACCGATGATAGGTGCTGATTGTTCATTTATCGATGAGGATACCATTAATATGGAGATTTTCCCGAACAGACCAGATATGTCATCTATTGAGGGTATAGCTAGAGCAACACGTGCTTTTTTTGGTTTTGAAACTGGTCTTAGAGTATATCCCACTAAAAAGTCAGATATAAAGATAACAGTTGATCCTTCAGTGAAGAGTATTAGACCATTTGTATCTACTTCTCTCGTGAAGGATATAGATATGTCTGATGAGATGATTTCGTCTCTTATGGATCTCCAAGAGAAACTTCATCTAGGATTAGGTAGAAACAGACGAAAAGTCGCTATAGGAGTACATGATTTCTCTCCTCTTAAATCACCTTTTATATATAAAGCAGTTGATCCTGATAGTGTAGAATTTGTGCCTCTTGGTATGGATCATCCTTTAACATTAAGTGATATACTAAAATATCATGAGAAAGGTATAGAGTATTCTTTTATACTTGAAGGATGTGATAAATATCCTATTATTGTTGACTCAGATGGTAATGTTCTGTCATTCCCCCCTATAATTAACGGTGTTTTAACAGAGGTTACCTCAAAGACCAGGGATGTTTTCATAGATGTTACAGGTACTGATCTGAAAACAGTTAGATATGCTTTAAATATTATTATCACTGCTTTGTCAGAGCGAGGAGGCATAATATATTCAACTATAGTGAACGATGGAAAAGAGGGTTTTATATCGCCTGTGTTATCCCCTGCTAAGAAGACGCTCTCGATTGAAAATGTGAATAGAATACTAGGTGTATCTCTCAACGAGAAGACGATCATTGATAGTCTCTTGAAGATGGGTTACAATGCAGTTAAAATAAAAGATGATATGATACAAGTAGAGGTACCACCTTGGCGATGTGACATACTACATGAGATTGATCTAATTGAGGATGTTGCTATAGGATATGGTTATGATAAATTCCCATTATCGTTATCAGAGCGGTTGACATTTGGTAAACCATTAAAAAACCAAGAATTGTATGATGTATTGAGATGCGTATTAATCGGTCTGGGTTTTAACGAGGTAACCACTTTTACAATATCAAATAAAAACAGAGAGTTTACTAAGTTGGGGTTTAAAGAAGGTGAATGCGTTGAGATAGAGAATCCTATAGGTGAGGAGTACTCCTGTCTTCGTACTAGTCTGTTACCATCATTACTAGATATACTATCTGAGAACAAGCATCATCCTCTACCTCAGCGTATATTTGAACTGGGTGATATTGTCAGAGAGGGGGGTAAAAATAGGAAATATTTGTCAGGTGTTGTAATCGACGCGAAAGATGCTAACTTTACATACTCTAAATCCATAATTGAAGCGATCATGCATGAACTACCAGGTGAGTATAGTATAGCAGAGGGAGTGCACCCTGCTTTCATACCTGGTCGCTGCGCTTGTATTATTAAAAATAGACATGAGGCTGGTGTATTCGGTGAGATACATCCTAGAACGATAACAGATTTTAAACTTGAATACCCGATAGTAGGATTTGAGATAATGTTAGATAAGGTGATATGTTGATGATCCTAGATGTGTCGCATTTCCATGGATTAAAAATCTTTGATCTTATAATATCAAATTTACAATAACTTTATCTCATATTTTTGAGTTATGACTATTCAATGTAGTAAATGCGTTAAACCTGCAGTTACGTATATAAGGTACAATGGTTCTCATCTCTGCAAAGATCATTTTAGAGAATATTTCGAGAGGCGAGTCAAGAAGGATCTGAAAAAACAAGGTAAAACTTTTAACCCGTGTGTTATCGCTGTTGCATTATCAGGTGGTAAGGATAGCGCAGTCACTCTTCATATTATAAACAAGATATTTAAAAGTAGACCAAAAGTGGAGATACATGCTTTAACAGTTGATGAAGGTATCAAAGGTTATCGTGATAAAAGCTTGTTAACTGCTGAGAAGATATGTAAACAGTTAGGTATACCACATCATGTTATCTCATTTAAAGATGTTATAGGTACTACAATGGATGATATAGCATTGATGAAGGATGAGATCGGTGAATGTAGTTATTGTGGTGTATTCAGACGTTTATGTCTGAATAAAAAATCAAAGGAGTTAGGTGCTGATAAGTTAGCTACTGGTCATAACTTGGATGATGTGGCGCAGTCTATACTTATGAATTTTGTTAATAATGATTTGGAGAAGCTTGCTAGGTTTGGCCCACATCAAAGAATACAACCTGGTCTTATACCTAGGATCATGCCTCTTAGGAGTATACCAGAGAATGAGGTTATGCTCTATGCTGTATTGGAGGAAATTGATTTTCACTATGCTGAATGCCCTTATTCAATTCGTGCTCTTAGAGGTGATTTTAGGAGTATCGTGGATCTGCTGGAGGATAAATACCCTGGTAGTAGACATGGTATCCTTAATAGTTATGAGCGTTTAAGGGATGTACTGCAGGATCAATATATAAGAGATAGTTTGAATACTTGTTCTAATTGTGGTGAGCCAACATCTCAAAAGGTATGTAAAACTTGTCTTCTTTTAGAACGTATACGTAGTAATATTACAAATAGGGTAGACAAAAATTAGTATGATATGTGCATGATATGTATTAGTTTTTATCTTCTAACATCTATTTTTAATGAACAATGGTTACCTAGGTATGCTTCTATTATATCTCCTTCGTGTATCTCTCCTACACCTTGAGGTGTACCTGTTAATATCAGGTCTCCTCTTTTAAGAGTCATGATTCTTGATATATAAGATATTATATATTGAACAGGGAATATCATATCACTAGTGTTAACCCTCTGCTTTATTATGTGATTGATCTTCAACAATATCTCTATATTATTTGGGTTTGGTATATGTTCTTTTAGTACTACGTCGCTTATTGGTGCGAATGTGTCAAAGCTTTTAGCTACATCCCAGGGTAAACCTTGTTTTTTCAACTCATTTTGTATATCACGAGCTGTTATATCTAACGCTACAAGGTAACCTAATATGTATTTTTCAGCGTCATTCTCTCTTATGTTATATGCTGTGTCGCTTATAACTACACCTAGTTCAACTTCGTGGTGTATGCATGATGACAATGAGGTTGGTGGTAGTCTGATAGAATCCCCGCTGAGGATAATTGTCGTATCAGGTTTTAGAAAAAATAGTGGCTTGTCAGGTGTTTTTGCTCCCATTTCATATGCGTGATCCTTGTATGTTCTAATAAGGCATATTATCTTACCTATTTTGATTCTTCGTTTCGATCCTTTTATTCTGTAAAATGCCATATGCTGAGAAAATGGTAAGCTGTATATGGTTATGTTTTTTGTGGTTATATGAGATATCTTTTTTTGTTCTGATAAGAGTTGTAAAGAAACCTGGTAATGGATGTACAATAAGAGGTTTATAAGATAAGTTAAAGAATGATAAATAAGAGAGGGTGAAAAAGAATATGAAGCGTTTATTTGTTAAAGCATTAACAAATCTGTTTGATATGGATAAAGAGGATGCGATTGCTGTTGCAAGAACCATAGAGGATGCTTTTGATGGACGTGCAGAGATCGAGGATATGGATATAGATAAGTATATGAGATCTCTGTTCTATGAGCTTCATAGGCAGAAGTTGCTGAAACTAAGAAGGGAGGAGATTAAGGATAAGGGTAAAATGATCCGTAAATTCTACTGGTCTTTTGATTATGATGGTATAAGGTATGGGGCTGTGAAGACTTTTAGGGAGGATCCATATAGTATATATCAACGTATACCTCCAAAGGCATGGACCAATAATAGATTATATTCCTCTTAGTGGATCTGATTTATCTATCATATATCAATTTTTTTCTCTTTTTTTGTAAAACTTAAATGGGGTTATTCTTTCACTTTAGTTTTTAGTTTTTTTGAGAAAAGCATAAAAATAAAGATCAAATAAGAGTGGGGGAGATTATGAGACGGATTATAGCTGTATGTGGTAGTGATGGTGATGATTTGAATCTTTCAGATTACGCGCTTAGTATAGCTGAGCGTGTAGGCTTTTTGATTGCTGAGCATGGTGGTGTACTACTGTGTGGTGGTCGTGGTGGTGTAATGGAGGCTGCTTGTAAAGGAGCTAAGAGTGCTGGTGGTTTAACTATTGGTATACTACCATACTCTAAGGAGGAGGCAAATAGCTTTGTTGATATTGCTATTCCTACTGGTTTAGGTAATATCCGTAATTATATAGTTGCAGGATCAGCCGACTCGCTTATAGCTGTAGGTGGTCGATGGGGTACTCTAAATGAGATAACATATGGTATGATTACTAGGAAGAGGGTTATACTTCTTAAGGGAACAGGGGGCTGTGTGGATCAGATAATCTCCTCAGGTTTATTGGGAGGGGTACAACCTAGTTACTATATCGCTAAGACGGCTGAGGAGGCTGTTGATCTAGCTTTTTTATCATAAAAAAGTTTTTCTGTTTTTTTTAGGTTGTTATGTGTTATGTTTTTGCTATTTTATCATTTTGACAAAATATGTAGAAATATTTATATACTAATTTAAACAAAGTATAACATGAGGATCTGGATTTAGTTTTTTTAATCCGTTTTCCTCCATCTCAACTAACCGCCCGTCCAGATCCCCTTCTCTCCTTATGATTATTTATAATTCCTCATTTTGCTTTATACTTAATGAGATAACACGATCCGCTTCAATTCTAGCTCTCCATTCAGAATACCCTTTATTGATGAAATGCCAGTATAAGGCATCTTTATACAGGGTTATCATACCATTATCTTCCATTTTATACCCCCACATTAGATATATATATTTTGCCATATTTAAATTTTTTTATTAATAGTATTTAATAATAAAATTAATTTCAGTTGTTATTTGTATAGCTTTATGGCGTTAACACCTTGAGGTATACCCATAGATGTAGCGATAGGTCGACATTTAGTTCTTAACAAGTAAATTACGGGCCTATAATCAGTCTCTGAGAATGACTCGTAGTTAGCCATACCTTTGCAGATGATCACATCTACATTATCTAGGATATTCTTGACTTTTCTAGGTATATTTCTGAAATCTACACCGACTGCAAATGACCCTGTCGTAAGAATCTCATCTACATACTTCTCAAATGATAACCCTTTAATATCATCAAGTGTAGCATCGCTAAGTACAGGTTCACCCTTCACAACAAGGCTGATGCACAGATTACTATTAAATCTTTTTAACTCTTTACATAGTAGATTGTCAAATACTACCTCACCGCAATTATCAGTGAAAAGTATGATACTACGAGCTACTCTTATTAAATCCTTGCATGCGTCGTAATCATCATATCCTAATCCTTCTTTTATCAGCTGTTCAAAAATATTAGCTAAATTTTCAGGATCAGATGACCCGCCTTCTATCCCAAAATCTAAAGTGTTACCAATTATTGATATGAGCATACTAGTTTTAAGACGATCAGATGAATCCTCTATCAAACCCTCTGCTATAGGTAGTAGCTCTTTAGCTATCATGTTGCTGCGTCTCTTTAGATTCCTATATGGATCAGGGTCTTTCAATATTTTATATGTTACTCCATGGATCCTTGTCGCTATCTCAGCACTACAAACTTTAGGGTCATATAGGTTAGACAGCTCTCTGCATACCTTTCTTATCACTTCTTCTATTGTACATTCATTGTTAGTTGAGAGTTTAGCCTCGAATATCACCCTCTTCAAGATACATGGTAGACAATCAGTTGATATCTTCATTCTAATCTTTACCGTTCGTAGATAAATAAAATTAAGTATTTAATAGCATAGGAAAAAAGGGCTTTGGTTCATAATTAATATCTAAGAATCGCATATCCTCCTGCGCGAGGGATGGGTATGCGAAAAAAAAATTGGAAAATCTACAAGAAAGCAGAGTAGGAAGAATTTCGACTCTTCCTTGAAATTGGCAAAAAAAATTATCTGGGATCAACAACCACCACAATACTGGAGAACAAAGAAAAAGAGACCAGGAAGACCACCGGCATACGATTGGAAAGGATTGGTGATCCTCCTGCTCTTGAAGATGTTTTACCGATTGAAATTCCGAGAGATCACTTCATTTGCTAAAGGATTTCCTGGGCTCCGAGAACTCTTAGAACTCAAGAAAACACCAAGCAGATCAACCCTTCAACGGACCATGAAGAAATTGGATAAAGCTTGGTTACGAACAGTGAACGATGCCATTATTGCTGAGTTTAAAAAAAGCGGAAACACATCGGTATTGATTCCAGCGGAGAAACAGTTAATCACTACTAACCGTGGTACTGCCTAAGAACCAAGAAGAAAACCAGAAAACGCGACTTCAAAAAGATCCATGTCGCAATGGAAATTAAAGGCCCTGAAAAACCTATCTACTCCATCGAAGTGACTAAAGCAACGCGACATGATTCTCCTCTTCTGATTCTGTTACTTGACCGGATCACTGGAAAGATCTGGGATGTCTGCGGCGATAAAGGACTCTCATCACGACGCAATGCACAATACATCGCCAAACGAGGCGGTTACACCCTACCTCATGATGAAAAAGAACAGCACCAGCAAAAGCAAAGGATGCCCCGCCTGGCACAAGATGCACAAATCCCGAGAAAAGGACGAAAAAGCTTGGGACAAACATTATCACAAACGCTCCAATAGCGAAGCAGGATTCGGCTCATTCAAACAACAAACCAACTCCTATCTTTCCAGTAGAAACCGGAAATGTCAAACCAACGAAATATGGCTAAAAACAATAGGATACAACATACGACAATTGATCCATAGAAAAATACGACTGGAGGTCACAAGAGGTGAATTATGAACCAAGGCCATTAAATCATAAGTCTTTATAAATAAGTATATAAGGAGAGAATGGGGGGAAATTCTTTTTCGAAGGTGGTGAGGAGAGATTGGAAAAAAACTTACCATGAATCTTTTCTCCCCCATTCTGTACGACAGATATAATAAAAATCAGTATATAAATCTTATTATTAACTTAAAAAATAGTTATTTATAACATAGAGAATTTTTTTATATTTAAAATATTTTTAATAAACAGTGATAGTTACTCATTCACATCGTCTTTTTAAGATAACCTATAACCTCCTCCAGGGTTGGAGGCAAAGGATCTCTTGATGTTATATAGCATGCTGCAACTGTGTTAGCACATAGTAAACGCTCCTCTGTTTCTAATCCTATTAGCTCTCCTAGTATATCACCTGCGTTCCAGTTGTCACCTGCCCCTGTTGAACGCTTTATAGAATCCAGTTCATATGCAGGTACAGTAACTGTTTCTATATCATCTATAGAGCTGGTGAATAACGTAGTATGTAGATCTATTCTTGGTTTTATCTCTCTTTTTAGTTTTATCGCTGCTTTTATCATCTCATCCTTGCTTAGAATGGATACTTCACCAGTGTAATATCTAAGTTCATTCTCATTCATGCTGAATATATCAATGGTATCATCTTTTAATACTTCCTCCTTTAATCTTTGTATTTCGTTTTTTTTGGGTGAAGGGTCACCAGAGTCGAAGAACGTCATAGTATCATGTTTTTTAGCATAGTTAAATATCTTTTTAGCAAGATCAGTCCCGTATCTGTTTAGATTCCAATTCATCACACCTACAAGATCAGATTCACTAATCAACGCTAGATCATGATCATCTAATACATCATAAGAGAACGACTCTACCGATCCTGGATCCCCTATCATCACATTGATATGTTTTGATCCAAATTCTAACGCTGTGGTTACCGATAATCTACCATCGGTTCTGATATGGGAGATGTCAACACCTGCTGACTCTAGGTAGAAACGTATAAGTTCTGCTCCGGTTTCATCTGTTTTAGATATAAGATAGGTTTTTACACCTAGTCTTGCTAGTGCTAGAGCTGTATTAGCTGCGTTCCCACCGCTATGTATATCCTGTCTTATACCTGGTATATTACCTCCGCCTTGTTTATAAACTCTTTTTATATCATCTATCATTTTGTCTATATCATCTATATGCAGGGTGTGATCAAGGAAGAAATCAGGTAGTAGGACTACTTTTATTTTTGATAGATCCTCTTTTTTGATGTTTGATAGCTTTAGGATCAGATTTTTACAGACTCTGTTATCCATATTGATCGTGTATGTAAAATATGACAGGAGGTATATATCCTCTTATATTATTTTTATCTCCTGCATCATCCTCTCTAAACATATAATGAGTTCTCTTGATATTTTGTATTATAAACATATCCCTAGTATTATACTTCATCTAGGTTTATGTTCATGCCATCCTGAGCTGATATGACTTTAATTTTGGTTTTGTCAGTTAATCTCTCTGCTATCTTCCAGGGTTTTGCTTTGATCATGCTCATACCGAAATGTGTTAGGATGCATATCCTAGGATGGTTGATTTTCAGTATCTCCTCCACGTCTGATACACATAAGTGATCTATCCCCGGTTTATTCTCTAATCTAACCACGTTTATTATTAGTATCTCACCAGGGTAGTATGACGGTAATTCTTTGAAATATCTAGTGTCTGATATAAGGGAGATGAAGTGTCCTCCTCCTTTTATGTTTAAACCGTATGTTTCTGAACCGTGTATATGCTTTACCGGTGTAGAGAATTGTATTGTACCTAGTCTGTAATTTTTTTTCTCTTCAAGTATCTCTATGCTTTGCAGATATCCTCTCACGTATCGTAGTATAACAGGATCTGATTCTAATGCGTCATGCGGAGCAAATACAACTCCTCTCTTCTTGGTTCCACCGTCTGTCATAGCTTCTATCATTATGTTTACATCATTGGAATGATCGAGATGTCTATGTGTGAGTATTATACCATCTATCTCTTTAGGGTTAAGTCTTGGTTTGCTTGTGAGGCATCTTACAAGGGAGCCTGGGCCAGGGTCTATGAGCACCTTTGTACCATCTAGAGTCAACCATATACCACCTGACGCACGTATCTGCTCTATCATTACGAATCTTGCACCAGCTGTACCAAGGAATTTTATACTATTCATAGATAAGTATAATATCGATGGTCTTTTTATTGTTATTCAAGAAGGATGATCGACTAGGTTTATGATTTTAATGCAAAAATTAAACAGAAAGAGATGAGATTAAGTTGAATATCGATGAGTAAAAAAAATCTTTAATAACCAGGGGTATACCCATTCAGGTATCGTCTCATGGATATGAATCTATATGAATACACCTATGATCTTATACGTCAGATACCAGCTGGTATGGTATCAACATATATGGGTGTAGCACATGCCCTAGGTGATCCTTTAGCTGCACGAGCAGTAGGTTACATGATGGGACAGAACCCTGATCCTTTTAATACACCATGCTATAGGATCGTTAACTCTAATGGAGGTATAGGTGGTTATAGCCGAGGGGTGGATGAAAAGATCAAACGTCTTATTAATGATGGTATCATAGTTGAGGATGGTTTTATTTTAAACTTTGAAAAGGTGTATTTTGATGATTTCAACACAATTTATCCTCTACGTAAATTGAGAGAAGAGCAGGATAAGATATCACGATCTGTAATTTTGTACGATGAGTATGAGGAGATTGATACAATCGCGGGTGTGGATGTCGCTTATCCATCTAATGCTTTTGATGAAGCCTGTGTAGGTATTGTTATAATGAATTATAAGACTAATAGAATCATCGACGAACGTATAGAATACTCTAAGGTTTATTTTCCATATATCCCTACCTATTTATCGTATCGTGAATTACCGCTCATAGAGCGTATAGTAAGAGATTTATCTTATACACCATCTATCATACTGGTAGATGGTAATGGTGTGCTGCATCCTAGGCATTGTGGTTTAGCATCGCATCTGGGGGTTATCCTGAATACACTTGTTATAGGTGTAGCTAAAAGACCACAGATAGGTACAGTTAATTATGATAATACGATAGTGTATAACGGTAAGGTTTGTGGATCATTGTATTATCCCCCTGGTTCTGATAAGCCATTATATGTTTCGCCAGGTCATAAAGTATCACTGAACACGAGTCTCAGAGTGGTAGAGTCAATGACAACAAATCATAGGATCCCGGAGCCTTTGTATAGAGCTCATATACTAGCAAAGAAGGGTTTATCAGAGCGGGTTTAGATCCTTACTTGAGATGATCCTTACATTCATCTCGTCTAACCATTGTTTAAATAATGTGATCTGTGATTTCTTCAGGGCTTTCTTATGAAGGTAAACACCTATGGCATTAGGCGTCATTGTCAACGCTTGTTTAATCATGTCTCTATCTATAATCCCTGTATCAACGTGATAAGAAGGTATCATATGGCCAAAAGCAGATTTATACTTATAAATGATCTCTGTGAATCTTGGAGCATAATGCCCCCCACCGATACCTACTAGTACAGGTATATCAGATGGTGCATCTTTCTCGTATCTATATAACTCAAATAACTCTAATAAGGATTCAGCTATTATATCAGCTGGTTTCTTCTTTTTCCATTCCTCTTCTGTGCTACCCACTTCAGTAAAAAATACAGGCGCATGTATATAAGGACCATGATGAGTAACCTCGTAGCATACCTGATGTGGTAGATCAGTATCAGCGATATGTTTCTTTATATTATGAAGTAGTTTGACCATTAAACGTGGGGATGATTGTACAAGTGTTTTTGGTCCGCCACCGTAATCAGCTGTGTTGTAGTTACCTATAGGATGTACCGTTAATGTAGGTTCCCCTGTTTTACTCCTATGTCTTGATACATATATCATTTGATCAATATGAAGATGTAGAGAGCTTTCTATCTCTAAATCAAGGTTCTCATGTTTTATCGTTCTATCATTTATAGTCACCATGTAGATATCCTGGTATCTTTGATGTTGATACACAGGGTTACCCATGAATGATAACGGGTTCTTATCCCATGATCCGCTCTCTAGAAGACTATTTTTAATATTTGTACCTGCAGGGTCCTCTATAGAAGAGACTATGATCAAGCTCATAAAAAAAACAAGTAAAGGTTGAATATATTAATATATTATTCCTGGTTCCCTGATATACCACCTGTTATGTTATCCTGTTTCTCTTTTACTTCTTTAAGTATTTGTTTTACTTTCTCTATATGTACCAGGAAACGTATTCTATCAGCTACAGTGCAAACCTGAGCTATGTAACGTATCTCATTCGCCTCATCTTCAGTTGACAACAAACCAATAACCTTCATCTTGATCTACAAGATGATGGTTTAACTCTCTGCTTATATAGACTTTATTGTACAAATATTACCTATTATATATAATAATATATAAAAAATAATAAAAGTTGTTTTTAGGGTGTTTTCTGGTAAACCTCCTCCACCTTCTCAGTAAATTCTTTACTACTTAACACCTCACCGTACTCCTTATGTGTTAGATAGCTAAGGTAGCTAGCAGCGATCCTATTCAAGTAATAACCTATTATCTCTATATCACGCGGTGTATAACCAGCCTCTGACAGCTCACAGTTAATACCATGGGCTTTCATTCTTAACTCTTCAAGCGGTCTCTCGTTCCTCATATAACTCTCATCCCTTCTCCAAACTACAATGAATACCTATATATAATCATAGTTTAAAAACATATATACAGAGTTATATCATCTGTTTTCTATTATCTTCTCAACCCATTTACCAACACCCTCCCATAATCTCAAGGAGGATAACGGTAATTTATCTTTAAGATGATCATATATCCATTCAACTATACGCTCAGCTGTCGGATTGTCTATGATATCATTGAGATTTTTATGATCAAGTTTCTCTATAACCTCTGATTCCACTATCTTTTTTATCCTGTGAAAATCCATAACCAGACCATCATCCTTTATCTCACCCTCTATCACAACCTCTAGTTTATACGTATGGCCATGTAGGTTCTCGCATTTACCCTTGTAATCCGGTAGGTAATGTGACGCATCAAAATAGAACTCTCTGCATATCCTCATCTATTTTAACCACCATATAGCTAGGTATATCCAACAAAGCTATTTTAAACCTCGTTATTAATTTTTACCTCTCTCTGCTTTTTATGTATTTTAACCATGCTTTTATCCTCACATTCTTTATATAACTCTCTTACAGTTTTACCCAGCAGAGGGTGCATCAGATCAGGGTTTACATCGACCATGCCTCTTAGTATGAATCCTCTTTTATGAAGTCTTGGATGCGGGATAGTTAACCTCTCATCCTCTACGATTCTATCATCATAGAACAGTATATCTATATCTATCACACGTGGTCCATATCTGATCATCCTAACTCTACCCATCTGACTCTCTATGGATCCTATCTCCTCTAGAAGCTTGTGAGGATCATAATCAGTCTCTAAAGCTATTATACAGTTCAAGAACCAATCTTGCTTCTTATAATCAACAGGTTCTGTTAGGTATAAATCAGAGGTTTTGATTATTCGACCTATACTTGATAACAATTGAATAGCCTTCTCAATATTACCTTCTTTATCACCAATGTTTGACCCGAGACTTAGATAGGCAGTACTCATCTCTAACCCCTCTCTTTATAGCATCAACTACTTGTAATGCTCTTCTGCATGCTTTCACATCATGTACTCGTATGATATCAGCACCCTTCATAACAGCGATGGAGACAGCAGCTAATGTTCCTTCAAGTCTATCATGTACTGGTAAGCCAGTTAAAGCCCCTATAAAAGACTTCCTAGATGGGCCTATGAGTAGAGGATAACCAAGGGTTTTAAACTCCTCTAATCTACTTAGTATGTTAATGTTATGATCAAGGTTTTTACCAAATCCGATACCAGGATCAACTATAACACCTTCCACGCCGTCACTCAACGCTGATTTCGCCCTCTCCTCCAGAAAAACTTTAACCTCTGATACAACATCCTTATAAGTAGGGTTATCCTGCATGTTTCTAGGTGTACCCTGCATATGCATTATAACCACAGGTACCTTGTACAAAGATGCTATACGTCTCATATCAGGATTGGATAAACCTGTTATATCATTTATCATATGAACACCTAAATCAAGGACTACCTCTGCCACCTCTGGTTTATAAGTATCAATAGATATAGGTACTTTTATCTCATCTACCAGTCTCTCTAACACAGGTTTCACTCTTTTTATCTCCTCAGTGATTGATACAGGTGTCGAACCAGGGCGTGTGCTTTCACCACCGATATCAATGATATCTGCACCATCATCTACCATTCTAATAGCATGTTCAACCGCTGATTCAACCTTGTTATATAATCCACCATCTGAGAAAGAATCAGGAGTAACATTCAGTATACCCATTATCAAAGTTTTATCGAATTTCAACCTACGACCCCGACAGTTTATACTATTAGTGATACTCATGGATCATACACCTTTATCATCTATAAATAAATAAGGATTTTTAAAAAACAATCCTTCTAAAGAACAGAAAAAGAAGAAAAATACTTACGGTTTTTTTATCTCCAACCTGTATGATCCTGCTTAAAAGCTTTTAGATCTATACGCTCCCAGTCGTTGAAATCATTCTTACCGTTACTACCATCAGAATAATCAACAAATGAATACATCCAACCATAATTCATAACTGAATGGTAATTCCTCCAGAACCACCAATCCTTCTGCCATATATATTTACCTGTCTGATTATCACATCCTGGTGTGTTACCATGATATATACCTAGCACATGCCCTGTCTCATGCATCATAGCAGCAGCGTATACTATCTCACGGTGTTTCTCCTTACTAATGCTTTTACGTATCATCATACGGAATAAGGGGTATTTGAAAGGCAGAACCTCTAATTCCTTTGTAGAGATCTGGAATGAATCCACCCGTATTGATCTATTCTCAACTATAGACGGAAAAGTGAAACCATGATATATATCAGTATGATAAGTTACAATACCATAGTGGAATACCCCTCTACGCCAGTTATCAGGATCCTTATGCATGAAGTACTCCCAGTATATCTCTTGTATCTCTGGCCATGTAACTGTATCATCGAATGGTAACAGTTCACCTCCACCCATGCATCCATCATCTATATGAAAGACTATGTTACGTTTATGGAAAGGATCTTTTAATAGATCCTTAGATCCCTTAGGTACCAGGTTGCCTTCACCATTTGGTCCTATCATCATCTGATCAAGTTCTAGGAAAATATCCCTCCTATGAGGATCAGATCCCCATTGAGATGTTAGATACTCCTCATAGTTGGTTAAACCATCATCATCAGGATCAAGATGGATGTGATCATTCCATACAAAAGGATCATAACCCCATCTATGCTCCCATTCTACAGGTACAAGATCACCATCAGCATCATCCCCACGGTTATCAATATACGGATCAGTGCGATACATGTTAACCTCAGTCCAGTAAGGTATACCATCACCATCGTAATCATTCTGTACTATATCGAAATATAACTCGCAGTCACGATCCTCTTCTTTTATACTGCCATCATCACAACCATTCAGACGACCATATCCACTAGGATCAAATCCACTGCGTACAACGCTATTCCAGTCACTGCCTTTCCATCTACCAGTCTTAAGACTATATCTAATGTTAGCTGTGTACTGCTCATTCGAAGTAGTATAATCATCACTTATATCACATAGTATAGCTCTACCTGTTCTTTTAACATGATACAACTCGATTTTTATATCAACCCATTCAATATCGTCAGGTACATTACTTGTTGCTGACCAGTTAGGGTTATGCACGTATCTCGTATTAGCATAGACTGGGCTTGTATACTCATCACTGTTAATAGTGACTTTAACATAGAAGTTAGGATCAGAGAATCTGTCTATGGTGTCTAATGCTCTTATAGATTTAAGTATGAATGTAACCTCTAGATCAACCAATAGATCAAGGTCAGATTCAACAGGTTGGGATGCAGATGTCTCTATGTTAGGTATCATGATTAGGAACATCATGAATGATAATATTATAGCTAGATATCTGTTTATTTTGTTTTTATTCATAGTAAATCCACTCAGTTCTACAATAATAACCATATTTATTGTATTAATATATATAATTTATCTATGTATGAGTGAGACTATCATTATTACTTGCTTGTTAATACATGATTTTAATATTTATATATTACTTTTGACAAATGATTTTATTAAAAACAATATAACTATAAATATAGAAATATCGTCAGATTGGTCACAAGAGCGTAGAATCCAGGCCGCATCATGTCGGGGGCGGGAGTTGAACCCGCGACCTCCTGATTTCTTAGCGCTTTTTTTCCGCTAAAAACGAACCTTTTTAGCTGTGCTTATGAGTCAGGCGCTCTAACCAGGCTGAGCCACCCCGACTACGGTATTAATTTTGTTTAAGGTTGAATACTTATTTTATTTATAAACACTTTCTTATGGATCCTGCTTTTTATTCATCAATGTGTAGTATTCTCTTCTTACGTAGTATTATAACAGGTACTCCTATTTCCTTTAACATGGTACGCAGATGTCTGTCGTTTGTAGCGACCATGATGTTTTTTTTATTTTTATTCGTGATATGTATTATAGCGTCATCAGCGTTTGCATCATCTGAATAAATGATCTTGTATCTACTTATCAGTTTCAAAGCTGCAGAAGCGTTTATGGCTTTGGTGTCGTCTCCTTTTGATAACCTTTTTAATTCTTTTATAACCACTGATGGTACCAGTATCTCGTATAATCCTAATAGTCTCTCTAGTTCTTTATCAAGGTTAAAAGAGTATTCAAATAATGATAGTATCATACTGGTATCTAACAGTATGTTTATTTTAGTTTTATCTCTCCGTATCCTATCAGATGCCATTTTCCGTCTATCCTTCTGCTAACAGCTACTCTTTGACCATCTTGGGCACATACAGCTAATTTGAGTTTTACAGATGCTGTATTGTCACGTATACTCTGCACTATACCCACTGTGGTAGCTGTTCCTATTGTCAGCATTAAAGGCTCATTTGTCCTTAAAGGTTCAACAGATTTTTCTTCGATTGTACCTACTACTCTTTTCAGTAGGTTTATAGTTATCTCAAATGAGTCAACTACTGGTGGTAGCATACCTGTTTTACCTACCACTCGTCCTATTAATGAATCTGATTTAACTCTTGATGGGTCTAGTTTTGTCCCTATTGCTAATAATCCACCTGGTTTAGCTTCATCCACTGATAATCCACCTGTTATTATGGACACTATTCTTGTTGTTATGGGTTCTATTATCTGTCTGCCTTCTGATTCTTTTATCCTACCTGGTGCTATCTCTATCTCATCGTCTATCTTTAGTTTACCTTGCATTAGTGAGCCACCAAGTACTCCTCCTTTTAGATTAGATGGTCTGGTGCCTGGCTTATTTATATCAAAGCTTCTTGCAACATACATTAAAGCTGGTTTATTAGAGTCTCTTTTAGGTGTCGGTATATGTTCCTCCAGGGTTTTAATTAAAACATCTATGTTTATATCATGAGGAGCGCTGACAGGTATTATAGGCGCGTTCTCAGCTACAGTTCCTCTGACAAATGTTTTGATTTGTTCGTAATTCTTCATTGCTTCTTTGTCTGATACTAGATCTATTTTATTCTGCGCTATAACTATGTTTTTTACTCCTACTATATCTAATGCGGTTAGATGTTCCCGTGTCTGTGGTTGAGGACAGGGTTCGTTAGCAGCAATAACTAATATAGCACCATCCATTATAGCAGCTCCTGATAGCATGGTAGCCATCAGTGTTTCATGACCTGGTGAATCAACAAATGATACTACTCTAAGCAGATCGTTCTCAGTGTTATGAACAGGGCACATCTTTTTGGTCATGTACCCATTTGGTTCTTCGCATTTACTGCATTTGTAGAAAGGTATATCAGCGTAACCTAGTCTTATTGAGATACCTCTTTTTATTTCCTCTGAGTGTTCATCGGTCCATTTACCTGTTAAACGCTGTGTTAGGGTGGTTTTACCATGATCGACATGACCTATCATACCGATGTTAACCTCAGGTGGTCTGGGACAATTCATTTTTTCTTACCTCGTCTGGTTGTGATCTAAACAGAGAAGAATGATCTATTATTGTTTTTTCTCCTCTGTCTGTTTTTCGATTTTTAGTATTTGATCTATAGGTTGAGATCCTTCTTTAATCACGCGCATATTGATCTGCACTATATCCTGCCCTATGGTGTTACCGCGCACACTTTTTTTCTTTCTTTTACCCTCTTCTTTTGGTCTGTAGCCTTTACTGAAGCTCAGCAGTAATCTTCTACGGATGGAACCTGGGATATCACTACGCATTGGTATACCATCTTTATCGGTTCCACCTGTGATCTTTAGTTTATACCCTGGTAGGGATACATAGATACCATCTATCTCATCACCTATTTTTTTCCCTATCAGTGAGTTTGCATGGTGTCCTGTAACTGTCACTGGGTATGATTTACCTTTACCGTTGTTTACAACAACTTTGAACTCAGCCATGATTATATTTCTCCTTTTTGGTTCATGTTTTTTATATTCTATGGTTTAACACGGGTGTAAATATAGTTATATTTTAATAAGTTATGGTTAGTCTTAAAAGATGAGTATAAACATCTTTTTTGCTTCAAATGTAGATTCGGATTAATATTTTAAACCTTTTCAAAAAACATATAAGGTTTAACTCTATTCCCCCTTTACTTAAAATATAAGATTATTTAAAAAATTTGAGCTTTGTGATAATATGTACAAACTAGTAAAAATAAAAGATATGATACGTATCCCGCCTCATCTGTTTGGTGAGGATTTTGAGAAGGTCGTAGAGGATATCGTACAGAAGGCATTTGAAGGTACGATCAAAAAGGATTATGGTTTGATAGTTGTTGTTGACAATGTTAAAACTATAGGTGAGGGTATTGTTATACATGGTGACGGTGGGATGTATCAGAGAGTAGAGTTTGATGCGTTGATATTTGATCCTCAACTACAGGAGATAATAGATGGGGTGGTATGTGAGGTAGTGGAATTCGGGGCTTTCTGCCATATAGGTCCTCTTGATGCGCTTATACATATGAGTCAAATTATGAATGATTATGTTGAGGTTGATGTAGATAATGGTCGTATAGTTGGTAAGGAGAATAAAAAAGTCCTTAAATTAGGTGATCCTATACGCGCTAGGATAGTAGCCGTAAGTTTAAATGAGCTATCCGCAAGAGAGAGTAAGATTGGTTTAACTATGCGTCAATCAGCTCTAGGAGCACATGAATGGTTACAGGAGAAATCAGAGGATAAACAAAAAGAACAGAAGAAGGATCAGGACAAAAAGAAGAAATAATGAACAGGATGAGAAGATTATGAAGAATTATAAAGCATGCAAAGCATGCCACCTGTTAACTGTCAATGACACATGCCCTACTTGTTCATTACCAACAGTTAAAAGATGGACAGGTTATGTTATAATAAGAGAACCTGAGAAATCACAGATAGCTAAAAAGATGAACATTACTAAGCCTGGTGTCTACGCTTTAAAAGTCATGTAAAGTAAAGAGTATTTATATGTATGTACTACCTGGCAGTCTACGTGATAAACTAAAGGAGCATATAGGTTACCTAGTTGATACAGAAGGACTTTTAAAACTACTGCGAGAAAAAAAGAGGATAGTATCCATAGGTGATAAGGTGACTTGTACCTTATTATCAAATAATATAAAACCAATGATATGTATCGTGGATTATCAGATAGAACGCAAAAGATGCCAATCTGATATGAAAAAACTGATAAAAGGTTACGGTAAGACAGTCTACAGGGTTAAAAACCCTAAAGGTATGATAACCGATGAGTTATGGAGTAACATTAGGATGGCATACGAGCGTGAATACGAGCAACCAGTACGTATAGAGGTAGAAGGCGAAGAGGATTTATCCTCGTTAGCAGCTATATACCTGGCTCCAGGAGACGTAACAATAATATATGGATTGCCTAATAAAGGGGTCGTAGTCGTTGAAGCATCGATAGAAAACAAAAAGAAAGTAGAAGAAGTACTCAAAGAAATGAGGAAGTGATACTATGGAGATAAATATACAAGATCAGAAGTATAATACATTCTTGAACAGAACTGAGATTAAATTCCTCATAAACCATCCCAATGAGGTTACACCGCGTCGGGAAACGGTTAGGGAGGAGTTAGCAGGTAGATTCAACACTAAGAAAGAACAAGTGATCATTGATCATATGCGTTCAGTTTACGGTATGCAGAGGACTGTAGGTTACGCTAAGATATATGAAACACTTGAGAAAGCGTCATCTACTGAACGGAAATGCGTGCTTAAACGTAATGGCTTCCAGGTTAAAGAGAAAAAGAAGAAAGAGGAGACCAAAACTGAGAAGCCTGCAGGTAAAGCTAAAGGAGAACAGCCAGTAAAAGAGGAGAAAAAAAACACAGCCTAAGAGTGAAGGGTGAAGAGAAAGCAGAGGAAAAGAGACTTTAAAAAAAGAGAAGGTGTTTATATTATATGAAGAAACGTGAGTTATTCAAGGTTGAAGGAGAAAAGATAACTAGGCTACGACGTCATTGTCCTAAATGCGGTGCAGGTGTATTCCTAGCTGAGCATAAGGATCGTTTAAGCTGTGGTGCTTGTGGTTACACAGAGTTTAAAACAAAGAAACAAGAATGAAAAAGATAAGGGTTATCCTTTCTTTATCATGTTTTTTCCACTATAACTTTAGCGTCTTTTTTTATCCATATAGTTTATTATCATGATTCTATATTTATTAAAAGAGTTATTCTTAGATGTGTTGGATCTGTAGTGTAGCTTGGATAACACTGAGGCCTCCGGAGCCTCCGACTCGGGTTCAAATCCCGACAGATCCGTTAGACATGATCTACCAGGGAAAATATGGGTTTAAAAATAGATGAAAGGGTGCTGTTAACTTAGGAAATTTTAATCCCATCCCAACAGATTCCATATGTGGGTGAGACAACAATGGAATGGGATGGGATTGAGATAGTAAAGAAGCTACTGAAAGAAAAACATATCGTTATCCGTGAACGAACACCTATAGAAACACAGCTTTATGGTGTGTTTCTTTACCTAGGAGGTCTCTCACTCAAAAGAGTAAAAACACGGCTTCTCGGTATAACACGAAGTCGAACCGCGATCAGGACATGGGTACAGAAATTCAGCGGACTCATCAAAGAGAAGATAGCAGATGAACTCCCTGAAGTAGTGATCGCTGATGAGACCCCTCTCCAAGTAAAAGATATGAATCTCTGGTTCTGGTACATCATCGACCCAAAAACACGGAAACTCATCTACTTTAAAATCACCTGGAACCGAACAAACCATGCCTGCAAAAAACTCTTTTCAGAGATAGAAGCTATCTACGGAAAGAAACCAAGGCTCGTCATCACCGATGGAGGACCCTGGTATCATATCCTCCCTCGACTAGGTATCTCCCATGAAATAGTCTCCGGGGGATACGCAGCTATATCGAACGGTTCATCGAGACAATAAAGGATAGGACAAGACTGTTTGACAACTACTTCCCC
>JAVYLV010000021.1:0-20885 GCA_038740425.1 Thermoplasmatota archaeon
TTTGGTTTGTATTTCGATGTGATTTGTAGAGGATGATATAACGAGATCTATAATTACAGATGAAATAAAGATGGTGGATATTATGATACATATTATTTTCCGTTTTGTACTATTTTGTTTTGTTTTTTTAGGTGCGACATAGCAGATATGGTTAATATTCCTCATAGTAAAATCACATTTTATTATTTTATAATTATTATTTTAATTTATATATTTTTTCTTTGGTAAGTTTTTACTATTTATTCTGCAAGATATGTCTCCCATCTCAAAGTGATAGTATATATCATGATATTTTTTGTCGTTTAACCTATTTAAAGATTCTGCGTCAAAAAAACAATATGGAAAAATACACGAGATAGTTAGAATTTTACGTCATAGATTACAATATAGGGGTTATACTAGTATTAATCACAGATGAACTACATGAGTTCTATAACTATGAATTAAATGCAAAATATGGCTGAAATAAGATGATTTTTCTATAGATATCAAAGTGGTTTTTTACAATTTTTTGCAATATGAAAACTATATTAAATAGAAACAGTTATTATGGGGTACTGCCACGGCTAAGGCAGGATTAGATAAATCAATTGATATGATTGATATTAAGAATGGTAGGTATATTGAATGAACACCGATTTAACTCTTGAAGGTTTTTTCGATGTGGCGCTTAGAGATATAGAAGATAAGATAAGGTATATAATATCTGATGAGAAGATATTATCTATACTTAATGGTGGTAAACGACTCAGACCATTGTTAGCTACACTTGTGTTTAAGAATTGTACAAACGGGAGAGATACGAGAGAACAGTATCAGAGATTTCTGGAGGGTGCAGTTAGTGTTGAGTTAGCGCATAACGCTTCGCTAGTGCATGATGATATAATAGACGGTGATCTTGAAAGACGTGATAAACCAGCGTTCTACATACGGGAGGGTATTGGTAATGCTATACTTATAGGTCATAAGATGCTCGCTATAGGTTTTAATATAGCTTTATCTCATGGTGATAAAACAGCTAAGCTCTATGTTGATACCTGGAATAAAACGTTGACTGGTCAGTTAACTGAGGTTAATTTTAACAGTAAGTATCTAAATGATTCATCTAAGAATGGTATCTCGTCAGATTCTAAGTTTTTCCAGCTGTATAGCACAATAATTGATCTGAAAACCGCTTCGTTGTTCTCCTCTGCTTGTAAAGCTGCTGCATATGAAGCTTATGCTGATGAGCAGATCGCTGAGATATTAGCTGAGTACGGACGTGAAGTTGGTTTTTCTTATCAATTAGCTGATGATCTTGCCGATCTGGAGAAGGGTGAGAGGATTGATAGTGTTGTTATACCTTTACTGGCTCGTCTGGAGAGGAATTCAATAGGTAATGGTTCAGTGAAGGCTAAAATGCTTAAGAAGAGACTTGAACGTAGTCTCCCTGAGATAAAAGAGTTGTATATAAGTGAGATAAAGAAGCATATTAAGAAAGCTGAAGCTCTTAGTATGTTGGAGATTATACCGTCTAACCAGTATAAGGTTTTGTTGCAGCAAGCGCCAACGTATATTGTTAATATGATGCTTAAGGAGATTAACCTGATAATTTAGTTAGGATTTTTCTTTAACGTTAATCTTCGTTTGATATAATAACAGCGGCATGGTCCTTCTCGTATGGTGATAGTTCTTTTATCTCTTTTATTTTTATTTTTTGTTCTTCTAATTCTTTTTTCACTTTTTCGTAGACTTGTTTTGGTTTGAGTGATACGTCTATGCTCCTTGCTTTAACCATTAATACTCCTTGTCCATTCTTTTTTAGATACCATCTTAGATTCTTGATTAGTATCTCAGTTTGATTCCTCTGGGATATATCCTGGTAGATTATATCCACTTTGTTGGTTACAATTATTTTGTATCTCTCAGGATGGTTAGCATCTGATAGTATAGGTATAATGTTATTCCGATGTGATGCGACATTGATTAATCCTTTCATTGCGACAGGTGAGTTCTCCACGGCGTATATGAGACCCTTTGTTAGTATATCTGATAAATGGCTAACGGTTGTGCCTGTTGATGCGCCTAGGTATAGTATGTGATCTGTTTTTGATATCTTGAGTGTGTTTACTCCTTTTATTATAGCAGCTGCGAGTTTACTTCTATAGGGATTCCAGGATCTATACTCCTTACCGTCTATATCTATTAACTTCTCGTTGTATACTTTTAATCCTCTGCATGATTCAGGGTTCTTAGTGTATAATCTATCATCCTTTGTTATTAAACCATCAATACCTTTTATCTTCATGATTTCTAAAGAAGTGTATACCATAGGATAGATATAAAAGATAACGATGTGGTAAAAACTTGTGAAATGTCGAAATATTAAACTATGACTATCTGTATTACCCCTGACTGGGTGTTTATTGTTATGGTACTTCGTTCACCTCTTCATCATGTACATGAATCCTTAGGGGCTAGATTCACAGAGTTCGCTGGTTTTGAGATGCCTGTTCAATACTCGTCAATTAGGGATGAACATATAAATGTTAGAAGGTACGTGGGACTCTTCGATGTGTCACACATGAGTAATATATGGTTAACAGGTGAGGATGTAGTAGACCTGCTTAGTCTATCAACTGTTACTGATGCTTCTAAGATAAAGCCTAATCAGGGTCAGTACACTGTTATATTAAACGATGATGGTGCAATAATAGATGATATAATATTCATGAATCTAGTCGATAGATACATGATAATACCAAACGCTGGTATGTCTACTGTTGTCGCTAACTGGTTAACCAGACAGGCTAAGAAACACAAACTATCTGTTAAGGTGGAGGATGTATCAAGGATTTTTGTTATACTAGCTGTGCAGGGTCCCAAATCAAAGGATGCATTACAAGGTATTGTTGATGTTGATCTAAATAATGTACCATTCTTCAACTGTTGTTATGCTAATGTGGATGGTACCCCTTGTATAATATCACATACAGGTTACACAGGTGAATTAGGCTTCGAGTTGCAGATAACACCACCTGAAAGGGCTGAAAGGGTATACAGGGGTATACTAGAAGCAGGTAAGGAGTATAATATTAAACCTATAGGCTTGGGTGCTCGCGATACATTAAGACTTGAGAAATGCTTCATGCTCGCTGGTAACGAGTTCGCAGGTGGTAGGACACCGCTTGAAGCCGGTCTTGACTGGGTTATAAACTGGGATCATGAATTCATAGGTAAAGAAGCGTTGATTAAGCAGAGAGAGAAAGGTGATTATGATCGTTTAACCTGTTTGTTATGCGTGGATAAGGGCATACCTCGTCATGGTTGTGAAATAATGAAGAATGATAAAAAAATAGGGGTTGTTACTAGTGGTACGCTCTCTCCTTGTTTGAATACAGGTATAGCTATGGGTTATGTTAAACATGGTTACAAGGTTGAAGGTGACCTGTTGGATATAGTCATAAGAGATAAATTAGTAAAAGCTAAGGTGATTAAACCACCATTTGTTAAGAAAGATTGGGCTAAGATGAATCCTTAGAGTATTTGAATTTTTTTTTAAAGGTAAATATTTAAAACCCTTGACTATACAGTTTTTCTGATATTTATGACGCATGAAGTTAGAGATGATTTGAAATATACAGATACGCATGAATGGGTCAAGGTGAAGGGTAAAACCATACGAGTTGGTATAACAGATCATGCTCAATCACAACTTACAGATATTGTATACGTAGAGTTACCTGAGGTAGGTAAAAAAGTGAAAAAAGGAGAGGAGTTATGCGTTGTTGAATCAGTTAAATCAGTATCAGATGTTTATGCTCCTGTAGCTGGTAAAGTAATTAATGTTAACAAAAAAATTGAGGATAACCCTGAGATTATAAACTCTAGTCCATATGACGAAGGATGGCTGGTTGAGTTAGAAGTTGCTGATCCCTCTGAGATTGATCAACTTATGGATTCTGTTTCGTATAAAAAGATCACCTAAATAGAGGTTTACTCTTTTTTCTGTAGACTAGATTTCATTTCATCTTTTATTATATTTCTACTTTTGATGATGTAAGGTATTCTAAATTAAAGTTTGGTAATGTTATTGCTAGAATGAATGGTTGGTAGGTTTATACTCTTTTTTTTAGGTATGGTAGACCTGTTTTCTTGTTTATTTTAACCTCGAACCCTGAGGGTATATCTGTTGGTTCAGAGTCTAATGGTTTCTGTTTACTGAAGAAATGTATAACACGTTTTTTTCCATCTGGTGTTGTGATCTCTTTCTTGTAGAGTGTGTATTCACCGTGTTTGTATGGTTGTATAGATGATGCTGTTTCTTCTGTTTTTGTTGGTTCCCAGTCTGTATCTGGTATCTTCATTGTTGTTGTCTTGTTTTTACGGTTTTGTTGGATCGGTGTCCATTCATCTGTAGGTATTATTTTTTCTTTTTTCAGTTCTATCTCCTTTGTGATGCTTTCCTCTATGGTTGGTATGGTTTCTGTTGGTTGTTCTTCTCCGGTTGAGTTTTTTTCTTCTATTTTTTTGTTTATCTTTTTTGTTTCTTTTATGATTCTTTTAGCTGTTTTTTTATCTATGCCTATCTTTACTAGGTCTTTTACTTTGTAATCTTTTAGTTGTATGGTGGATGTTATACCCTGGTTGTATAGTTTAACCGCTGTTTCTTGGTCTATAACTGTTATATCTTTGAATACGTTGATAGTCTCTGGTTGTTGTTCTGTTATCGTTGTTGTTTCTTTTTTCTGGACGGTTGGTTGTATTTCTGTTTTTATGTTTGTGTCTTCTTTTATTTCTTCCCATGATGGTTCTTCTTTTATGGTTTCACTAGGGATAGCTGGTTGTTTCTCCTCAGGAGTTAGCGTGGTTTTTATTTGTGGTGTAGCATCTGGTGTTGTTTCTTCTTCTACAGGTATCCATTCCAGTTGTTCTTCTTTGTTTACTGTGGTTGTTTCTATTTTCTCTATCTCATATAGATCCTCTGGTTTGATCTGTAATCTTGGTTTTTTGTTTTCTATGATTTTTTGTTCAGCTATGGTTGCTTTTTGAATTGTAGGAATGGTGGATGTTTGTTTTATTAGTGGTCCGTGGATGGTTACTGTTGGTTCTAGTGAGTCTGGCGTGTTTTTCTTGTGTATGGTTTTATCTATTGTAGGGTATGGCTTTGTTAGTCTCCTCTTTACTGTTTCTAGTATATAGTTATCTTTTGTTGATATTGTAGTATTGTAGGGGTTGTCTAGTATTGTACGTAGTTTATCAATATCTTGTTTTTTGTTTTCCTCTTGCATGTTGTTCTCTCTAATAGTATGTATAAGATTATGGAGATATTAATATATTTTCATTGATTTTGGGTTCTGCGAAATGTTTTTAACCTGTTTTACCATATGTAACGGTTAGTTATTTGATACTATACGAGTTTGATTTGATATAGGAGTGAGGGATGAAGATATATGTTAGAGACTTAGAGTAAGCAGTTGAATAAGGGTGGTGTTGAACGTGTACAGACTGGTGTACCTGGCTTAGATGAAAAGATCGAGGGGGGCATACCTCGTGGTAGTGTAGTATTGGTTACTGGTGTACCTGGTTCTGGTAAGAGCATACTAGGTTTGCAGTATCTTGTGCATGGTGCTGTTAACTGTGGTGAGAAGGGTTTGTATATTAGTAGCGAGCAGCCTAAACATGAGCTTATAGGTCAGGGTTGGCAGTTTGGTTGGGATATGGAGGTTTTAGAGAAGGGGGGTAAGATTAAGATTGTTGCTGTTAACACTGAGGAGTTCTTTGAGTTATCTAAGATTAATGAGTTGAAACAGCTTATCTGTAATGGTGGTTTTAAACGTGTTGTACTTGATAGTACTAGTTCTATTGTTTCGTCTACTATGAGTCCTGGTGGTCTTGTTGATGCTCTTCGTAGTGGTCTTGGTCCTGGTTCTATAGGTGAGATCTATAGGTCTACTCTTATCTCTCTTATTGATGTTATTAAGCAGACTGGTGCTACTAGTCTTCTTATAAGTCAGAGGGTTGAGGGTATGCCTGGTGATACTATGGATAGTGTTAGTGAGTTTAGGGCTGATGGTTTGTGGGTGTTGGATGCTCGTATATTGGGTAGGACTGAGTGTCGTACGATTCAGATTAAGAAGATGCGTAAGACTAGGATCGAGATTTATCCTTATGATTTTGAGTTTACTGATAAGGGTATAGCTTTGAAGGAATAGAGAGTGATGGAGGTGTTATGTTTTTTTTGGTAGGTTATGGTTTAGGGTGTTTAAGAAAAAAATGTTTTGTGGTTGATTAGGGTTTGGTTTTTTTGTTTATGCCAGTTAAAGATAGAATTGTTACTTGGTTTATTAAGAATATATTGGTTCCTAGGCGGGAGATTATTGATCAACCAGGGTTTATTGTGAATACT
This sequence comes from Thermoplasmatota archaeon, assembly GCA_038740425.1. Lineage (GTDB taxonomy): Archaea > Thermoplasmatota > E2 > DHVEG-1 > DHVEG-1 > JAVYLV01. The sequence continues at coordinate 6,389 of JAVYLV010000021.1, forward strand.
TTTACTGATAAGCACAAAACAACTTATTTACGAGAACTATTTTTACCAGAACGTTTATTTGAATTAATTGAGAATAAAGTAGTAGATTGCTATGGAGATCAGGGTAAACAAGCTTTGTATTCGGCGGGTAAGAAATTCGGTTATCTTTATTCATCAATGTCAAATTTTCCGACTGTTCTAAATACATCAAAAGAAGATTTATTAGATTTTGCATATTTTTTTGTGAGATTTGTTGAATGTACTTTCGCACGACAAGCGGATCATGAAATTGATCTTGAAAATAAATCATTTCATATTTTTCTTAACGATTTTGTAATTTGCCGACATAATGGTTTAGGTTATTTCATGGCTGATGGTGGAATTGCTGGGATTTGGGCATATGTGGTTCAAGATGTGTCTGTTGAGGGCAAACAATTAGAATGCCGTGGGAGAGGATTTCAAAAATGCCATATTTATTGTGCCCCAGAAGAAAATATTAAATTGATTACTTCAGAATATTTTCGAGAGAAAGATATGCCTGTATTTAAATTTGATAATTTGTATAGACAAATGAATGAAATACGACAAACAACTTATGCATGCAATTCTTTGAAGCAATTGCTTGATGGTGGCTTTTTTTCATATGTTGAGGGGAATTTATCTTATAAAACCATGCGATTTTTTTCTTGTGAATCACATGCTCTTTACGTACTAGAAGAAGAAATAACAAAACTGCCAAATGGAAATCAATTTCTTTTTGAAGCTTCTTTTGAATACGGACAATTACTACAAAAATTATATGGCTATGCAGATTATCAGAATTTTATAGCTGATTTTTTCCCTGCGATTGGCTTTGGTGACATCTGGGTTGGTACTCCCTCTACCGGTAGAGTCGAAATATTATTTGATTTTTATCCTTGGACGATATTTTCTGATCGCTCTAGATATGTTGTTATCAGAGGAATATTGTCTGGTTTTATCTCCGAATGTACTAACAAAAAAATCCTGATGTCATATTATAGTTAAAATACTATGAATTCTATTACATCCCTAGGTGATAGATAGGATGGGATGTAAAATAACTGAAAAAGAACGAGAACAATTAAAAGAAAAAGCAAAAACCTTGTCCTGCCCTTTTAAAGAATGCAGAGATTATCATAAAACAGGAGGAGGAAACATAGTATTCATACGGAGATACGGTGATGATGAACACATGAATCTATACAGGTGTAAAACATGTATGCGTACCTTCTCTGAGCGACGTGGGACGCCTTTGTTTAACACTCGTCTCTCTGAGGAGAAGTTCTATCAGGTTATACAATGTCTCGTGGAGGGTAATGGGACACGGGCAACTGGGCGGATTGTTGGATGCACAAAGGATACTGTGACAGGTGTGATGAAGCGTGTTGGTGAACATTTTGACGCTGTCAGTCAGGTTATGATCAATAAGTATCATCTTGAGGAATGTCAGTTGGATGAGTTGTGGTCTTTTATCCAAAAAAAGAAAAGCATCTGGGAGAGTTAGAGAGACTATATTCTGAGTTTGGTGATATCTGGGTCTGGGTCGCTTTTGACCCACAGAACAAAGTAGTGGTTGCTTTTGTTGCTGGTAAACGTCAACTCAATGAAGCAGAAGAACTCCTACGAAAAGTGTTTGCACGTACTGATACTACTATCCCGTTTTTACCAGCGACGAGTTGAAACATTACAAGGATGCTATCCTTAAAGTCTACGGTGTACAAAAGGTTGTCAAACCGACTGGGGGACGTGGACGACCACGGAAATCTAGGGTTTATCCTGTGGAGGGGTTGGATTACGCGGTTGTTCATAAAGAACGGAGGAAAGGTCGTGTCATCCGGGTGACTACTCGTGTTGTGTTTGGTTCACTGGAACGTATCAAACAAAAACTCAGGGATTCACCAGTGAGCAAATGTGTTAACACTTCTTTTGTTGAACGGAATAATCTCTCAATCCGTGCTGGTGGGGCACGATTCGCACGGAAGACACTTTGTTTTTCAAAACGGAAGGAGTTGTTGATTGATTTCTTGAACATCTACTTTGGCTACTATCATCTTTGTAGACCGCATAGGGGTTGCCGTGGTAGTAATGGTGAAAAACAGACGCCTTTTATGAAGGCTGGTTTGACTGATCATGTTTGGTCTATCGAGGAGGTGTTGAACTATAAATTTTAATTATTCTATGACACTAGGAAAAAATAGAGTTGAATAATTTCGGAATTAGTATATCCAATTATTTATCTTTAACATTAAGTACTTAACCTCAATTAAGACCTATTATGTTCATAATTACAATTAAAAAAGGCCAAAGATAATATTCACCGTCTGTAACTATGTAAAAAATTTTTTTATCCTCAGTTAAATTTTCTCTTGCTTTTACGGTGTAATTAAATGAATAGAAAAACAGAAATACAAAACTAAAAATAGATAAAGGAAAGATTTTAAATAAAACACCAAAGATAACTGGGAAAAATGAGATTAAATTTAAGATATGAAGTAAAGAAACAAATTTTTCTTTACCAAGACTTAATACCAAGGTCTTAATCCCCTCTTTTGAATCTGAGGTTATGTCTTTTACATCGAAAAAATTAATACTTACAAGTAACCTCAAAAAAACAAGTATCGAAAAAAGAATTACTCTAGTATTGATCTGGTATGAAATATAAAGCGCTGTAAATGGGATTATAGACGCCCAAGTCAGTGCAGCGTAATATGATTTAAATCCTATCCAACGAGAGAATATCTTTTTACCTTTGTATGTAAAAAATATACTTATAAATAGTAGTATTAAACCATATATTATGCTTGGTATATTACCAAAAGCTAGTAGTACTGATATATATGCAATACCATAAATAAATATGAGATATGGCATTAACGTATTATATTTTTTGAGATGTACTGCGCGTGGTGAATTTGAATATATGTCTATGTCCAGCTCTTTGAAATGGTTATAGTTGTAGCTGCATTGAACTATAAGATATATAATAAGTATAAACTCCCATCTTATTGTAAAATCAAATATCATCATGGCAGATAATACAATAGCTCCTGCTCCTATTGATAGCCAGTGTCCCCCGTATATGAATTCGTCCCATAGGAAGTCTGTTATCTTACTCATATGTATCCTTCAGGAGTGGGATTTATTCTTAGGTGTTTATAAATAAAAATGTTTTGGTTATTATATAAATATTATTACTATATAAATTATGTTTTTTTTCTCTCTTTGATAGTACTAGTTCTATTGTTTCGTCTACTATGAGTCCTGGTGGTCTTGTTGATGCTCTTCGTAGTGATCTTAGTCCTGATTCTATCAGTGAGACATATAAATTTATACAGAGTTACATATCAAATCAAAAATCACTCCTAAAAGAAAAAAGGATATGGATATAATAGATACAGGTGCTACACGTAGAGATATAACAGGATATGGCCAACAATACAGAAACATCTCAATACAACCTAACACCCTATACTACTTCCTAAACGATACAAAAGCAACATACGTCTTCTTATACATAGTCCCATACCAAGAGAAAGAAGCATCTGTAATGATAGTCTCACTCAGACAAAAAAACAAGCAACAAATCAAAAAAGAATACAACAAACTAACCAGACATAACACCTATATAAAACAAATAATAAAAAACGCAGAACCAGAAAAACGAAACCTATGGATACGGTTCATTCAACAACCCTGAAACAGCAATAAAAAACAATAAACTATGCATAGGAGAAGCAGCAGACTTTCTAGACTCAGCAACATACTATGGATTACATTACGCTGTAATAACAGGGTATTTAGCAGCACAGGCTATAATAAAAAAACAAGACTACGATGAACTATGGAAAAAACCATAGGAGAAGAAATAAAAAATAGATACACAAGGAGAATACTACTAGAGAAACTAATAGCCAAAGGACAAAACAAGATAATAAACAATATAATAAAAAGATACGGATGCACTATATCAATAGAAGACTACAAAGAATACACTAAAAAACTAGAAAAACAAAAAACCTTCTTCAAATAAAACTACAAAGTTTATTAAACAGAGAAACCATACACTCATATTTGATGTCAGATATGAATTTTAAAAACCATGACATAATATCAATAAAAGACCTATCCAACGAAGATATAAACAACCTTTTCTCATACGCTAAAAAAATGATACCATATGCCAAAGGAGAGAAACACACAAATATACTAGAATGCAAAATACTATCAACACTATTCTTCGAACCCAGCACAAGAACCAGACTAAGCTTCGAAAGCGCGATGAATCGCCTAGGAGGAAAAGTCATAGGATTCGCAGACGCCAGCGGCACCTCAATAAAAAAAGGAGAAACACTAACAGATACCATAAGAATGGCTGACGCCTACAGCGACGCTATAGTCATAAGACACCACCAAGAAGGGTCAGCTAGACTAGCAGCAGAGTTCGCACAACACCCTGTCATAAACGCTGGCGACGGCGCGGGCCAACACCCTACACAATGCTTACTAGACCTGTTCACAATCATAACAGAGAAGAAAACCATACATGGTAAACACATAGTACTACTAGGTGACTTAAAATACGGAAGAACAGTACACTCATTAGCATACGCATTAGCGAGATTCAAAGCACAACTAACCTTCGTCTCACCAGAGACACTACGCATGCCTAAAGAAGTCATAGAGGAATGCAAAGAACTAGGAGTGGAAGCGGTATCAACAACAAACCTAGAGAAAGCAATCAAAGACGCTGATGTACTATACGTTACACGTATACAAAGAGAAAGATTCCCAGATGAATCAGAATACAACCGTGTAGCAGGTACATACAGGGTTGACCTTGAGCTGCTAAAACAAGCTAGAGAGGATATAATCATAATGCACCCGTTACCAAGGGTTATGGAGATAGATCCTGCAGTGGACAAAACACCACACGCATTATACTTCAAACAAGCATTCAACGGTATACCAGTACGTATGGCTCTATTAGCACTAGTACTAGGAGGACGTAGACTATGAAAGAGTTAAAGATAACACCCATCAGGAACGGTACAGTCATAGACCATATAACACCAGGATGCGCTATAAAGGTACTACAGATACTAGATATACCCTCAGGTACATCATCAGTAGTAAGTGTAGCCATGAACGTAACAGGTAAATCAGGTAAAAAAGATATAGTAAAAGTTGAGAATAGAGAACTAGACCCACGGGAACTAAACAAGATAGCATTGATAGCACCCAGAGCAACTATAAACATTATAAGGGAATATGATGTAGTAAAAAAACACAATGTTATACTACCAGATGAGATACTAGGCATCATAAAATGCCCTAACCCTACATGCATCTCTAATTCTAAAGAACCTATAGAGAGCAGATTCCATGTTATAAGCAAGGATCCACCAAGGATAAAATGTTATTATTGTGAACGAGAACCAGAGGATATACAAAGATTGATCTAAAACTACTTTTTCTTACTCTTACTACTTCTAAGAGAGGATAGTATCTCCTTAGCCCTATCAAGCTTGACGTTACGCTCATTGACCATCTGTTCAGCCACTTTCTCAATCTCATCACCAACGGCACCAGCCATAACAGCTATATTAGTAGCATGCAGCGACATATGCCCCTTCTGTATACCAACAGTTGACAAAGCTAAGAGAGCAGCGAAATTCTGAGCTAAACCAACACTAGCTATAACCTCAGATAGCTCCCTAGCATTAGACACACCTAATATCTTCCTACATAACCTAGCTTTAGGATGCATATTAGCAGCTCCACCAACCACACCTACTGGGACAGGAAGCTCTATCTCGCCTACAAGATCCCCCTCCTTATTCTTATGATACTTAGTTAAAGCAGAATAATACCCGCTCCTAGTAGCATAAGCATGAGCACCAGCCTCTATAGCCCTGAAATCATTACCAGTAGCTATAATCACAGCGTCTATACCATTCATTATACCCTTGTTATGTGTAGCAGCCCTATAAGGATCTATAGTAGCAAGCGTATAAGACTCTAGGAAAGCATCGACCACGCTTTCGCCACCTATACGCTCCTTGTCGAATACAGCTGAAGCTTTAGCTAACCGTTTATCAGCAAGGTTAGATAGTATCCTTAATCTAACCTTACCGTTGGTTATACTCTCTAATAACGGCGCTATAGCCTCACACATAGTGTTAACAGCGTTAGCACCCATAGCATCACGCACATCAACTATAAGATGTGCTACTATCATCTTACCTAGGGGACTATCTAGTATTCTAACCTCTACATCCTTAGCTCCTCCACCTATACCAACAAGGGTTTTATCCTGCTCGTTAGCCACCTTAAGTATCATATCCTTATGCTTTATTATAGCTTGTGCTCCTTCAACAACATCCTTAACATCTAACAACTGTATCTGACCTATCATAAGAGGATCAGAGCATGAAGCCTTGAAACCACCCTTAGAGCGTGCTATCTTAGCGGCGTTACTAGCAGCAGCTACCACACTAGACTCCTCTATAGCCATAGGTACAAGGTAATCCTTACCGTTGATCAAAAAGTTAACAGCTACACCTAACGGTAAATCAAAAACACCTATAACATTCTCTATCATCCTATCAGCTGTCACGATATCAAGTGTAGAGTATAACAACCTAGTCTCATCATCAGTTAAACCAGAGAAATCCTTCACGAACTCTACACGTTTCTCCACAGGTAGCTTATAGAAGCCTGAAACCATAGATGATTTATTCTCATATGACATTGACTAATCACTCCCACTTTTTTGCTATTATATAACCAAAGATAATGTTCATTGTTGATAAACAGTTAATCATTTTTATATTTGTCCATATCATCCAAAGAATAACCTATATCTTTGACACCTTCTCTTGTTTTAACGGCTACACCCCTCTTGAATGAAAGCATCTCATCTCTGTTCAACAGTAAACGCCCTACACCCAACAATGCATCACCCTCATCAACTATTAGACATTCATCAAATGGTCTAAGTTCATCATCACAATCACATACAAACCTTGTGAAAACATTGCGCCCCTCCTTTATGAATGACGCAACCTCTTTTTTTACTATTACACGCAACATTGGGGATTCATACGCTCTATGCAGAAGCTTTGCACCAGGTATCTTAAGTGTGAATAAACCATCCTCAGCCCTCAAAGAAAGTATATGTTCATCACCTCTATACACATTCCTTATTCTACCTGTAGTCTTTGATTTAACCGTACTGATACTACCACTACCGAATAACAAAGAACCCGCCCCTTCCCGGAATTGTATATCAGCTAATGACGAAAGACGCCATAGATCCATATCGATAAATCCCTCTCTTTTGGTTTTAAGTCTTTTCAGGGTCTTCTCCCCCTCCCATCTTATATAACACTCGTCTTTTAATAATCTTTTAAAAACCTTTCTACTCTCCATTTTAACTTCATCATCAACATCATCAGGTAGAACAGACTGAGCGAAAGGGTACATCTCATCCAGCTCTATAGGTACAGGACCAAGTGACGAGTCAACTATAATATTAACCCCCTCCCTCTCCAGTATCTTGGATACAACCTCACTGTAAGACCTACTGTAGGGTTTCTTAGACTCTGGTAGTATAACACTCTTATCATACCTAAACTTATACCTATCAGCTAGACGATTATGAATACGATATATCAATGGTCTATGTATAGTACAGGGCCCCGTGTAGAATAACGCTGTACTCTTACTAACAGGTTCAAACCTTTCTAACCATCTTTTGCTCTCCTTTTTTCTAAGCTCACGCATAGCCTCCAATAGATAAGGGTTAGATGATGCTCTCCGTTCAACCAACTCCCATAACGTGCCTTGATGTATAGCATTACGTATCCTTCTGATCTCAGTGAAACTAACATATAGATTATGCTTAGATATCTCCTTTGTCAATTCTACTTCTTCTAATGATTTTAACTCCTTCAAGGTGTAATCTGAGCATACAGGACAAGAGCATGGTAGCTCAGATAGATCATCAAGCTTTTCAGTACCCCATGGTAGTATAAGTCTACGATCATTAGCGTATTTAGCGTAAGCTGATGAATCAAAGAGATCACAACCTAACGCGACTGCTAAAGGGAATATAAGAGGATGACCAGCTCCGAATAGATGCACAGGTTTAGAAGGATTCAAACTTTTCTTAGCAGATATTATACATCTAACAAGATCACGGTACCTCTGATTCTCCATTAAAGGTACAACACCACCAATAGGGTAGAGATCAGCGTCTAACAAACTGAGCTCCTTAGCGCACATACCTCTAAGATCAGGGTGCACAGAGCCTTGAATAGTACACGCTAATAACATATCACCTTTCAACGTTATGCTACTCTTGGCTCTTTTGATAGTCTCCTGGATTGATTCTAAAGCCTCGTCCCAGCTCTGATCAGGTGTACCAAATACGTCTAATATAGTACCAACATCACTACCTATGCTTCTCTGGAATTGTACAATACCATGAGGATCTATATCTAATGTATCATTATATACGTAGGATTGGAATGTCCCTGAATCAGTCATTATGGGACCATCAAAACCTATGAGTCTATGTACCCCTTCGCTAATTGCCTTCTCCCTGAGCTCCTTGTTTTTGTATATAATATAAGAGTTGGTTATAACCATCTCAGTTTTGAATAATTCTTTCATCTCACATGGTGTGATAAGCATCTTATTCGGGTTTATGACTGGTAGCAGTGTAGGCGTAGTAACCACTCCGTGCTTAGTTTTGAGTATACCCATCCTACCAGCTGCGTCACGATCCTTTAACTCGAACATAAAAACCTAAGAGAGAGGATAATAATAGATACTATATTTAGCCTATTGGGTAAAAACCCTGTCCCTAATAATATAGTATATAAAACTATCTTTTGTCTTTACACGTTTACAAAGTTAAAATTATATATTTATCAAATTAACATCTTGTTCTAAAACAGAGTGTTAATATATCTTTATATGAATCCAGAGACTAATTTTAACTAATCATCCTATCTGTATAGGGTCCAATATCCTTCTGAGTATAGCTATAGCTGATAACGAAGCCATATAACTAGACTGAGGATTATTGGGATTAGGCATATTCTCAACCTCAGCTCTAAGCCTGCCAAATCTACCATGAGCTAGTATCTTATGGTTAATACGTGTAGCCACAGGATCAGCTACTATCTCAACAGTGGTATCATCAAAACCTATACCAGCTAGCGAGAGACAGGCAGCAACGTTAATATTACGCGGGAACCTCTCAACAGCATCCCTAGCATTACCCTTATAGATAACAGTACGCTTGTCAACATTCACACCCAACGACGCAGGGGGTTTAGTTGTAACCAAAGTAACACTATCAAGGCGCTCTATACTAGCAGCGTAAACACCATCTATGCCGCACACAGCACCAGATGGTAAATATATCTTACAATTATGCTTACGGGCAGTATCTTCAAGTCGTTGTCTGAAAGTATCATTAAATAAACTACCTATACTCATGATCACAAGATGCTTACCAGCTTTAAGCACCATCTCAGCGTACTCAACAACAGCTCGTTGTGATGCAGCTTCAAATACAACATCCACAGATCCTAAGAAATCCTCAACAGATTTAACCTCAGCTTTCTTCAACTTATCACGTAGTTTATTAGACACCTCAGGTTTAATATCATATAGATACATCCTCTTTATATCAGGAATAGAATCAGCGTATAACGCCACATCAGTGCCTATAGCCCCGCATCCTATAATACCAAGATTCATAAGATTAAACCTCCGAAACCTTAATACATAGTTTTAATATAAAAACTAATTGTTTAACCTATGGATGATATAGAGAGATTTCTATTAGAAGACCTAGGAGAAGAGGGTGATATAACCTCTGATGCGTTATTCAGCAATGAAATAGCAGAAGCTATAATCCTAGCCAAAGAGGATAACATAGTAGCTGGTTTGGAAGAAGCAACAAACATATACAAAAGATTAAACGTTGAGATGAATACAATGTATAAGGATGGTGAGCAAGTTAAAAACTACAGTATAGTATCTAATATAAAAGGACCTATACGGGGGATACTGAAAGGAGAACGCCTAGTGCTAAATATTATAAGCAGAATGAGTGGTATAGCTACAGAGACTAGAGAACTAGTAAACATATGCAGAAGAATAAACCCTAAGATTGAGATAGCTGCTACACGTAAAACCACGCCGGGTTTCAGATACTATGAGAAGAAAGCGGTCATGATAGGGGGCGGTAAGCCACATAGGTTTGGTTTATACGATGCTGTGATAATCAAGGATAATCATCTAAGAGCATATGGATCAGTAGAAGAAGCTATAAAAAAAATCAAAGAGAAAATCAAGAATAAAACCATAGAGATAGAGGTGGAGAGCGAGAAAGACGCTATCATAGCTGCACGCCTACATGTTGATGTTATAATGCTCGATAACGTACCTGCTAAAACAGCTGAGCATATAGCTAACAAGATAAGAAGTATAGATGATAACATAATAATAGAGGTATCAGGTGGTATAAACAAGAGAAACATAAAGAAATACGCTCGTTTTGCTGATAGAATATCCTTAGGGTACATAACACATTCAGTTAAAAGCAAGGATTATTCATTAGAAATAGTCAAACCATTTTAAAAGAAGGAAATATTTTAATAATTAATATTCTTTTACAATATTGAGAAAATTATAATAATCATCCGGAGGGAGCAATCGGAGGGTCTAATTTCATGAAAAAAATCATCGAGGATGTAGTTAATAATATGAATAAGGATAGCAAGGATAGTGACTGTAAAACAACAGATAAAACAAGTAAAAAATCTGATAAAACTACAGGTTCATCAAATATTAAAATAGCTGGTGTAGCTGATGATGAACTAGAAGAGATTTTATCAGGTTTAAAGACAACTATAAAAGTGGTAGGATGCGGAGGAGCAGGTAGTAATACTATCGCTCGTTGTATGAGCGAAGGTATAGAAGGAGCAGAACTCATAGCGTTAAACACTGACGCTCAGCATCTGCGTATAACCAATGCACCTATAAAGATACTGATCGGTAGACATCTAACACGTGGACTAGGAGCAGGATCTTTACCACAAATAGGCGAAGAAGCTGCTAAAGAAAGTGAACAAATCATTAGGGAGATGATAGTACCCGCTGATATGGTTTTCATAACATGTGGGCTAGGCGGTGGTACTGGTACAGGATCAGCACCAGTAGTAGCACAGATCGCTAAAGAAGCTGGTGCTTTAACCATAGGTGTAGCTACATTACCTTTCAGTGTTGAGGGTGCTATACGTATGAGTAACGCTGAGGAGGGTATGCGCCGTCTACGTGAGATATGTGATACAGTTATATTGATACCTAATGATAAACTATTGGAGATAGTGCCTAACCTTGCTTTAAACGCTGCTTTCAAGGTCGCCGATGAAGTATTGATGCGTTCTATTAAAGGTATAACAGAGATGATCACTAAACCTGGACTGGTTAACCTTGATTTCGCTGATCTAAAGACTGTTATGAAAAAAGGCGGGGTAGCGATGATAGGATTAGGAGAAGCGGAGGGTGAGAATAAAGCTGTTAACGCTGTTATAGAAGCTTTGAATTCACCATTACTGGAAGTTGATATATCGGAGGCTACAGGTGCATTAGTTAATGTTATAGGTGGTGATGATATGACGATCGGTGAAGCAGAGAAGGTGGTAGAAGAGGTTTATTCACGTGTAGATCCCAATGCTAGGATAATATGGGGTACTACGATAGATCCATCGTTAAAACGTACAATACGTACAATGCTAGTCATAACCGGTGTTAAATCCAAGCAGATACTAGGTCCAACTCATAGAGGGGTAGCGGCTAACGCTGAGTATGGTATTGATTTTGTAACGTAGCCTATCTATGTAGTGTTATCTTAATTTGAATCGTTTAATCTCAGATATATACCCATATTCTGAATACTAAGAAATAAGCAAATTCTTTATATATCTCTTATTATTTGCCTCCATAATTATTTATAATCTAATAAAGGGTGTATAACTGTGGAAGATAATGTAGAGAAGAAGTCATTCATGGAGAAATTATGGGATATTCAACGTCGTATAGATGAGAAGCAGCAGCAGATAGGTAAAGGTAAATACGGTAGGATATTAAAGATGGCGCGTAAACCAACAATCGATGAATACGAGAAGACATCTAAAATAACAGGTCTTGGCATAATAGTTATTGGTGCTTTAGGTTTTCTGATCTATATAATAAAGCAGATAGTTATACCATGGATCCTTAAAGCTTTAGGATACAATATTTAGAGTATTGGAAATAAGAATAGTTTAATGAAGGGATTTGATTAACTATGCAGAATGATAGTTCTAATGAATCTGAGAGGATAACGAGGATATTCTCTATTAAAACCCAGGTTGGTAAAGAGCAAAACGTAGCTGATCTTATAAATAGTAGAGCTAAAAAATCAAAGATTGAGATACCAGCTATACTAGTAACACCTGAGTTAAGAGGTTATGTATTCATAGAGAGCTATGATGATGAAAGAATAAAAGATATGATAAGAACTGTATCCTATGTAAGAGGTATGCTAGACGGTGATGTACCTGTAACACAGATTGAACACTTCCTCACACCAGCATCATCAGTAGCTAAGATAACAGAGGGCGATATAGTAGAGATGATAGCAGGCCCATTCCGCGGAGAAACAGCTAAGGTTACACACATTGATGATACAAAGGAGGAGATAACAGTTGAATTGTTGGATGCAATGGTGCCTATACCTATAACAGTCCGCGGTGAACAAGTCAGGGTGATTAAAAGAAAGGATGAAAAAGAGAAGAAGGAGTGAAATGCTATATGGTAGAGACAGTAAAAGCATTGGTTGATGGGGGTAAAGCATCAGCTGGTCCACCGTTAGGCCCAGCACTAGGACCACTAGGTGTGAACATAATGCAGATTATAAATACGATCAATGATAAAACCAAACAATTCGCAGGTATGAAAGTACCTGTAGTTATAAAAGTAGATCCCAAAACCAAAAAGTTCGATATAGAGGTTGGTACACCACCCGCCTCATCTTTGATACTGAATGAGTTAAAACAAGAGAAAGGATCAGGTTCGCCGTCTACACATAAGATCGGTAATTTAACTATTGATCAAGCTATAAAGATCGCTAAGATGAAATCAGATGGTTTACTAGGTAAAACCTTAAAGGAGAGAACCAAAGAGATAATAGGCACATGTGTCTCTATGGGTGTAACTGTAGAGGGTAAAAAACCACAGGAGATACAGAAGGCTATAGATCAAGGAGTTTATGATTCTAAATTCTCTTAAAACCTCTCTGGAAGAACTGTTTGATAGATAACATCATACGATCACGTCTATATTGAAGAGGCATTGTTGTGCCTTCTCCCCATGTCTTCTTTTTTTCAATCTCTGATAGTATAGAATCAATACTTGTATCTGTGGTATCTACAAGCGTGTAACCATAACCAGCATACTCTGCTTTATGTGTGTCGCTACCACCAACCCCGCCTAGATTATACCTCTCAGCTATATTAGATGTTTTTATATTAGTCTTAGGTAGGCTGCAACCGTTGAATACTTCCATCGCTGGCACCTTATTTTTTATCTGTTCAAGTCCTTTCTTTTTTATACCTGACATTCTACGGAAAAGATGAGGTACAATAGGTAGACCATTGTGATCATGTATACTCTCTATAGTTTCTTCTAATGAACGATCTCTTGGTATAACCTCTTTGACATTTAAAGCTATGATATGTCCTGATATGGTTGATATCTCAATACCTGGTATAATTATGAAATCCTTTTCTGTTGTTTTTAATGCTTTTAATGCTCCATCTACAGTGTTATGATCGGTTATAGCCATACCTTGTAATCCTTTTTTCTTTAATATCTTAATTATCTCTTCAGGTGAACCTGTAGCATCCTCAGAGTACTGTGAGTGAACGTGTAGATCTATCTTTATCATAACTAATGACTTCATTGAGATAGTAGAGGATTTGTTATTAATCTTATGGTTTTTTTAACCAGGATTGTGTAGATGGTATTTTTCGTGGATCATAAAAAAAGAAAGTATTATATAATGCGTTGTAATTCTTTCTTCCAATTCTCATATTAAAATTAATTGTGGGGCGAGGTTGAATCAAAATGTTAAAAATGCTGAATGTTAAGATAAAGTATCCCAATAATAAGTATTTTGGAGAGTTAGAGCTAGTAGATAAAGAGCTTTTTTTCATCTCTCATAACAGAAGGGATAACTAGAAGAATTCAGAATAGAAGGTTTATTGTTACCAATTATCACAGCATGTAGGGTATTAGAAAAATTCTTATATTTGTAATTGCATTCATAGTTTAGGCGGAGAGATGGGATTGCAAAGACTACAAAAAATCTTTTTTGTAAAAAACGGTGTGAAACACCTCCGCCGCCTCCCCCATAAACACTTTGTTATCTTTC